>NZ_JBVAYF010000016.1:0-81296 GCF_055413345.1 Pseudaeromonas sp. HNCC25DJ180 | reverse complement strand
TCTTGGCTCATGACGCAAGGGTTAATAGCCCTTAAATTGCAGAAAGTTAGCGGTTTTGAATTATCTCCAGCTTACACAGGATTATTCACAGGTTTATCCACATTTCAGCCCACTCTGACCCGACTTATCTAGCCAAAACATTAAAAAAAGTGTTAAGTCGCTAGCGTAAAGTAGTTATGGCATTAGTCGATCCGGTCGCTAGCCTCTAACATGGCGTAGATTTAATCTGTTGCTTTCCTTCGTATTTCTCAAATTTGGTGAATACTGCGATGAATACATCTCAAACTGTTTATTTACGTGCGGCACTCATGGCTCTGGGCCTGGCTGTACTCTTCTACTTTATCGCGCCAGCTACAACCGAGGATATTGGGCTTGCGGCAGCGGCAGCGGCTTTGATTTCCGGCTTGCTCACTCCGTTGGTGATCCGTAGCACTTGCTGCTCTACAACCGCGACCCCGGCTGTCGTATCCCCACAGAAGAAATCTGTATCTGTAAAAGAAGAACAGGCAAGTACAACGACTGATGGTGCATTTACTTCCGTGACGGATGCGAAGACCCTGTACGTTGGTAACCTGCCCTATCGCGCCAATGAAGCAGCCATCCGTAAACTCTTCTCCGAATATGGCAATGTCATTTCGGTGCGGCTGGTCAAGGATAAGGAAACGGGCAAGCGTCGTGGCTATGGCTTTGTTGAAATGCCGGAGCAAGAGGCTCTTGCCGCTGTTGCCGCCTTGAATGAAACCGAGTACCTGCAGCGAACCCTCAAGGTTCGTGAGGCGAATGATAAGAAAGAGAGCAACGATATGATGGAAGGCGAAGCCTGAGCTACGTTCTCGCTATAAGTTGCACTCTAGGTTTAGGTTAAAGAGAGGGGAGCTGGAACTGCTTGCAGATCCAGCTCCAGTAATACTTCCAGCCCTCGCTGTTGCAGGGCTGGAATGAGCAACTCAGCCGTTTCATCTTTTCGTGTGCAATAGGCCATCGATGATTGCCGACTTACCGAAACACTCCCCCCAACCAGCTGCTTGACTCGTCTTGCAATCGCGCTCCCCGAATCGACCTGACGCACCCCTGGCAACACAGCTTCTATCTCCTCTTTCAATAAAGGAAAATGGGTACAGCCCAGCACTATGACATCCGGTACCGGCTCCTCTTCCCGCCATGGCCGCAAGATCCGCTCGATCACCTCCTGCTCGACCACAAACCCCGCTAACTTGCGTTCGGCCTGGATCACCAACTCAGTGCTACCACAGCGTAACACTTGCGTCCCTGCGGCAAAGGTCTGGATCAGCTCATCGGTATAGGAGCGCTGCACTGTAGCCGGCGTGGCCAGCAAGCCGATGCACTGCTTATGGGATGCGGCGGCGGCGGGTTTAATGGCCGGCACCACACCAACCACGGGGATGGTCAGCATGTGACGTAATGTTGGCAGTACCTGGGTGCTGGCGGTATTGCAGGCCACCACCACCAGATCGACGGCATGCCGCGCCATGACAGCGGCGATCACACTGCAACAACGAGACACCAGCTCATCGGCAGCCAGCTCGCCATAAGGAAATTTTGCATTGTCGAATGCATAGATGAAGCGTAACTCAGGCAACAAGGCGCGGATCTCTTGATAGACAGAGAGCCCACCGACACCCGAATCAAACACCAATACAGTTTTGTTCACATCCCCCCCTTGGCCGTACCGCATCATACCCCTAGGTCAAAGCTTGGGGTAGATGCGGAGTGAGGAATGCAAAAAGGGGCCCGCAGGCCCCTGGATCGCAACTGGGATCACAACTGATAGTTGAAGTTGACGAAATATTCCCGATCAGCGGCTGGATAGCCAATTGCCGTCTCATACTGCTTATCGAACAGGTTGCTGATCCGCCCTTGTAATTTCAGAGCAGTGGTCAGCTGGTAGCCCGCAGCCAGATCCCAGAGACTATACCCTCCCAGGGTCTGCTGCGTGGATGGGTAGGTGGAAAAGTTAGTGTCCGGACGTTCCCCCTGATAGAGCCAGGTCACAGCGCCATCCAACTTCTGCCACTGGGTTTGCGCTACCCACTTGTAACCCCGCTTGGAACGACGGATGAGCTGCTCACCTGTGGTGCTATCTTCTGGATCTTTGAAATCGGCAGAGAGCCTATGTTCGATCACCCCAGTGGCAAGCTCACCCTCCAGTTCAATCCCTTGCAACCTGGCTTCGCCAATATTGCTCATCTGTCGGGCTGTGCTATCCCACTGCAGCATCTGATCTATCTGGTTACGGTAGGCGGTCACTCGCCAGAGCGCTTCAAATGCCATCCCTTCCAGACTCAACTCCAGGTTCTTGGACTCTTCCGGCTTCAGATCCGGGTTGCCCGCGCCTGGGTAGTAGAGATCGGTGAACGTCGGAGCACGAAACGCGGTGCCATAGCTGGCGCTCAGGCGATGGTTCTCCACAAACGCCCAGCCCGCTCCCGCTTGCCAGGTGTTATGGCGGCCATATTGCTGGTTATCATCACTGCGGGCACTCAGCTCGGCGCTCCAGGCTTGCCATTGATATTGACTCAAAGCGTAGAGACCGGTGTTGTTGCGGCTGATGTCATCCCCCTTGGCATAGGAGATAGGCTGCCCCGTCATCCAGTCTTCCCCGGCCAGGGATTTACCGAGCAACACTTCGCGCCGCCAGTCGATACCCGCCCCCAGATCCCAATTATCATTCAGCTTCAGGCTGTTGAGCCAACTGCTGTTATAGACATCTGTGTAGGTGGCATAGCTAGCCTGCTGACGATCACTGGTGTCGTCGTAATCAAATGCTTCCTGTGTGGCATAGTTGGCCTGCAACTCACTGCGATAGCGTTCATCATCATAACGGCCCCCCAGTTGGTAGAAGAGGTTCTGGTTCCAGTTTTCTTTACGGTTATGGGTACCATAGGAGGCATCATACTCCGAGCTATTGCGCACCCAACGACTGGTACCAAATAGTCCGACTTGAGCTGTGAGCTGATGCTGGTAATCCAGCATGGCATTGCGCCCCAAAAAGCCATGCTTGTCGCCATCGTTGATACCGGGCTGGGGATGCACGTTATAACCATCTTCGGTTTCATAGGCGGCTGCGGCCTTCAAATGCCCCTGAGCCCCCACATCAGCCGAACTGCTCCCGTCCAGCGCCTGGTGATCCAAGGAACCGGCCCCGGCATTAAACCCATGCTGGTTGTCACCTCGCTGGGTACGGGTGATGATGTTGATCACCCCAGTAATGGCATCAGACCCATAGATGGAAGCCCGCGCACCACGAATATATTCAATGCGCTCGACTTGGGTCAGCGGCAGTTGGTTCAGATCTGTGCTGCCAGAGAGAACCGAGCTGGCACGGACGCCATCGATCAATACCAGAGTCTGGCCACTGCTGCCGCCTCGGACATATAGCGCCGAACTCTGACCTCGCCCACCATTCATGCCAATCTCGACCCCTGGCAGAGTGCGTACCACTTCCGTGACAGAATGAGCCGCGAGGCGGTTGATCTCCTCTCGGGTGATGATGTTGACGGGGGCTAGAATTGAGGCTTGAGGTTCAGCAAAACGCGTGGCGGTTACCACCATGGCTTGCTCGGTTGATGGCTTGTCGGTTTGTGGCGCAGCAATAGCGGCCACTGGCAGCAGGCTGGCTACCAGAAGTTTTTTGCTCATAGAATTCCCTAATCCGCGTAGTGTCTATGATGATGTGAGGCCGGCTTGCGGCTGTGGCTCAGGCAGGTCTTCGGGCTTGGGGGCAAATAGCGTCCTTGAGTGACCACTTCCCACCAGAGTTGGCAGTGTTTGAAAGCATCCCTTTGGCTGCCCTCGTGTCACCCTCGTTCCCCCACACCGCTGCGCGTCAGCTCCGGTTTTTCACCGGATTCCCTTTTAAGCATGTTGCACCAGAGTGCCGGGGATTATAGGTAGTTACCCCTGCCATGTATACAGAGTAAGTGTCTGCGAAAGGAGTCACGTTTTTTGCGGATAATTGATACTGAGATAGGGGCTCTCCTCCACATCCCAGCGCATCTTCAGATAAACCGTCAGCACGAAAAAGAAGTTCGCCAGCAGGTTGGCCAATCGCGGCAGCGTGGGGGCAAAGGAGATCCCGGCTTCATCGAGCCGAACCAACATACGCACCACCTTCTTCGCCTGACAGCGACAGAGATGCAGGGTAGGAACGGGCATGGGACCCTGGGGTAGAACGAATCCACTAACTCGATCCCCGGAGGCCTGCAGATAGTGGTCATAGCGTCCCTTCAGCCACTCCAGGTTTTCTTCGAAGATGCCATTCTTGCCTCGGACTGAACCATTCAGGTGATAGATCAGGGTCTGCAGTGCGCTCAAATCCTGGTGCACCTCGGGAAAGTCGGCAGAGAGTTGGGCCAATACGACGCCCACTTGGCAGCAGAGCTCATCTGTCATGACCTCAAAGTCGCAGGTGGGTTTATGCTCGAAGATGAAGGGATAGCAGAGTTCACGCATATCGCGCGAGCGAGACAGGACCATAACCACTCTCAGGTGAAAAGGTAAACCAATTCAGGAGTGTGCCAGCGCCCGGGGGCGCTGGCAATTTACCGCTTACTTGCTCAACACAGCCAGGGCATTGTGCATGCGTTGGTTAAAGCTGGTGAACTCGCCACTCGCCTGCTGCAAAGCCTCGCCGCTGACCCCCTGTTGATTGGCCACCACCCAGTCGTTGAGATTCTTCTGCTGCTTATCATCAAACAGAGTATTGGCCTGCTTTATGAGCGACTGCAAGCGGTCCAGATAATCGGCAAATGGGCCGAAGAACTGGCTCAGATCCGGGACCGAGGAGACAGGTTTTTCGGCATCACTGGCAGCCGTTGTGTCAGCATCAGTAGCAGATTGCTCCTTCGCATCACCCAAACTTGTCGGCACAGAGCCAGACAACATGGCTGATTGTCTCTGTTGCAAGGAGAGTGACATATTCACCAACTGGCTATCATCCATTGACAGGGACTGAGCCTGATCCAGGGCACCTTGCAGATCGCCACCAAAGAAGCTATCCGAGAGCGAGCCCACCTGATCTACTAGGCTACCGATGGCCTTTAGTTCATCAGGATTAAGGTCGCCTTCCACCGAAAAGCTAAACGCTGTGGTGTGAGAGTAATAGATACTGTAGTTACCGACCTTACTGTTCTCCTTACTGTTCTGGGCCGACTCGGCAGCCAACGATTTACCTTGGTTGGTTGAGCTAGCTCGCTCCGTCCCACCATAGGCATCCAGCGCCTTGCGGCTGGCCGCACCACTGCTCTTGCCTTGCTGATAACGCCAACTCTGTTGCTGGTCAAATTGCAGAGTCACCTTATCCCCCTCTCGGGTAGTGAGCTCCATACTGGCGTAAGAGCCCGTAGCCAGGCTGGCAGACAGGTTCACATCCCCGACCATCGAGGTACCATCCGCTTCAGGTTTCTTGCCAAACAACTCCTCTTCAAACTTGCCCAGCTCATCCTGGATCAGGCCGTACCCCTTCTCTATGCCCTTATCCAGATCGTCGCTGAAGACCCCAGTTCCCTTGAGCTCCTTACGCGCATCACCAAAACCCTGATCTATCCCTTTGCGGGCTTGGGTCAGCAGGTCCTTGAGTTTCTCATCATCCTTGCCCTCAGCCTGAGCCAGCCGGATATAACCAGTCACAAAGCTCAGCACACTCTTGGCCACCGCCTTGTAATCAAAGCCGAGGGGGTTATCGTCGGTCGGCGTCACCTCACCCTCGGTCGCACCAGCCGACTGGCTGCTACTGGCATTGGGATTAAAGGCCTTTCCATCGAGCGACAGACTCTTGCTCAACGAAACATACACCACAGATTGGCCAATCCGCACCGGGGTGGCGAGATCGATTTTATCGGAGGCTGCTATCCCCTGATTACGGACCGAGGCCGCTTTTTCTTGACCATGTTCCCGCTGCTTGAGACCTTGCAACAAGAGCTCGTTACTTCTATCTACTTTCATGATGTCACCTCCGACACTCGGCCTTATCTTGAGTATCGGCCCAAGCGGATAAAACTTGACCTCTTTTTACTGGACAATCTGCCACGCCCCCTTACAATTTCGCCCCTTCGAGAGCAGAGCATGAGGTATGAGATGAACCAAGCGGCCAGGGATCCACAGAGTTATGATGCGCAGCTAGAGGAAAAACGGCTGCGGCTACAAGCCTTGTTTGCCGAATTGGCCACGCCAGAGCTCGAACTCTTCACCTCCTCGCCCGAATATTATCGGATGCGCGCCGAATTTCGCATCTGGCATGAGGCGGGTGATATTTACTATGCCATGTTCAACCAGCAGAGTCGTGAACGCTACCGGGTCGATCACTTCCCTACCGCCAGCCGGCTCATCAATCAATTAATGCCCGCGCTATTGGAGGCCATTCGCCCCCACGTCCAGCTTAAGCACAAGCTATTTCAGGTGGACTTTCTCTCCACTCTTAGCGGCGAAGCCCTCATCACTCTGCTCTACCACAAGAAGCTTGGCCCTGAATGGGAAACTTTGGCGCGCCAGTTGCGCGAGACCCTGCGCGCTCAGGGTTTTGCCGTGGATCTGATTGGCCGGGCTCTTAAGCAGAAACTGGTGCTGGAGCGCGACTATGTCATCGAACGTCTGCAGGTCGCCGGGCGCTCGTTACAGTACATGCAGGTGGAGAACAGCTTCACCCAACCCAACGCCGAGATGAATCAGAAGATGCTGGCCTGGGCACTGGATGTGACCCGGGATGCGAGCGGCGATCTGCTGGAGCTCTACTGCGGCAACGGCAACTTCTCCCTGGCGTTGGCCCAGAACTTCAGGCAGGTGCTCGCCACCGAAATTGCCAAGCCCTCGGTGGAGTCGGCGCAATACAACATAGCCGCGAACGGGCTGGAGAATGTGAAGATACTGCGCATGTCGGCCGAGGAATTCACCATGGCCATTCGCGGCGAGCGGGAGTTCAATCGCCTGAAGGGGATAGATCTGCAGAGCTATGAGTGCAATACCATCTTCGTCGACCCACCCCGCGCCGGGCTGGATCAGGCCACTCTGGCCATGGTGCAGGGCTACGAACGCATTCTCTACATCTCATGCAACCCGGAGACCCTGAAAGAGAATGTGCGCCAACTGAATTCGACTCATCGCATCGAGCGCTTTGCCCTGTTTGACCAATTCCCCTACACCCACCATATGGAAGCCGGGGTCTGGCTGGTACGCAACTAAACTCCGTGACTCATACCTATTACCGGCAGGAGCGGCGAAGCCCTGCCTGCTCCTGGCATCAAGCCACCTGCCGCGTCTCAGCCGGTACGCGCTCATCAGGATAGAGAGAGGTCACACAGGCCGAGCTCGGTTCACTGATCTGGTAGAAGCGGTTGACCAGCTGACGGGCGGCGCAGCTGCAACGTCCGCACTGAGTGCCCACTTTCAACTCTTGCCGAAGATCGCGCATGCTTTTTTCCCCCTCGCTCAGCAAAGCGGTAATCTGCCTATCTGTCACCCCATTACATAAACAGACGTACATTTTTTCATCCTCCTCACCGAACATATGCATGATAATAGTTTTCATTAAGCTTTGCTGCAACGCCTTTTTCGCCTTAGAGTGCAGAAAAAACAGCCGTTTTTTGTCAATAAATAGCACAGCACCTTTCTTTATTGCATTACAAATGCTTAATTTGAATCTGTTGCTCGTTTGTTAAATTAGTTCTCTATCCCACTTTCCCCTGGAGCCGCCTATGCAAGGAGACAAGAGTGTCATCGCCTGCTTGAACCAGGTCTTGACCTGCGAACTCACCAGTATCAATCAGTTCTTTCTGCATGCCCGCCTGTTCCGCCATAAGGGCCTGAACAAGCTCAATGAGAAGGCCTACAAGAAGTCCATCAAGGACATGAAGCAAGCCGATGCCCTCATCGAACGCATCCTGTTCCTGGAGGGGCTGCCAAACCTGCAGCAGTTAGGGCACCTGAAAATTGGCGAACACCCCCAGGAGATGCTGGAGTGTGATCTGGCTTTTGAGCTGGAAGCGATCCCCCTGCTCAAGTCCGCCATTGCCTGCTGCGAACTGGCCAGCGACTATGTGAGCCGCGATCTGCTCGAGGATCTGCTCGAGGAGGAGGAGGAGTACATAGACTGGCTGGAAACCCAGCAACAGCTGATCGCCAGTACGGGTCTGGAAAACTATCTGCAAAGCATGATTGAGTGAGGTCTGCGCCATGAAAGGAAATTCCAACATCATCGCCGCCCTGAATACCCTGCTCGCCAGCGAGCTGTCGGCCATGGATCAATATTTCATCCATTCCGAAATGTATCAGGACTGGGGGCTCAACAAGCTCTACGAACGCATCGGCCATGAATTTGAGGACGAGAAGGGACACGCCAAACAGCTGATCGGCCGCATCCTGTTCCTGGAGGGCACCCCAGATCTCGCCACCCGTGATGCGATTCATGTTGGGAAGGATGTGCCCGAGATGCTGCAAAACGATCTGCAGCTGGAATACGATGTGGCCGCCGCCCTGAAGCAGGTCATCAAGCTGTGTGAACAGGAGCAGGACTACCAGACTCGGGAGATCCTGGAGCAGTTGCTGGACGATACCGAAGACGATCACGCCTACTGGCTGGAAAAACAGCTGGGCCTGATCAAACTCATCGGCCTGCCCAACTATCTGCAGAGTCAGATGTGACTCCTCACCAATAAACAAGGCGCCCTGAACCGGCGCCTTGTTTCTCTCCGAAGTGCGGCGGCTTACATCATGTAGTCATGAGGCAGCGCAATCCGTGCCACGCCAGACTCTACCGCGGCGACCGCCACGGCCCGGGCCACCCGTGACAGCAGGCGCGGATCCATGGGTTTGGGGATCACATACTCGGGGCCAAAATGGAGCTCACTGACCCCGGCAGCCTGCAATACGTCAGCGGGAACGGCTTCCTTGGCCACCTGACGCAGTGCCTCCACCGCCGCCTTCTTCATCTCGATATTGATGCGGCTGGCGCGAACATCCAGGGCACCGCGGAACAGGAAGGGGAAGCAGAGAACGTTGTTGACCTGATTCGGATAATCCGAGCGTCCGGTGCCGATGATCGCATCATCACGCACCGCATGAACCAGTGCCGGATCGATCTCAGGATCCGGGTTGGAGCAGGCAAAGATCACCGGCCGCGGCGCCATCAGGCACACCTCCTCGGCACTCAACAGATTTGACCCCGAGACACCGACGAAAATATCCGCCCCCGCCATGGCCTCATGCAGGGTACGCGGGCCACTGTCGTTAACAAAACGGGGCTTCTGGCCATTCAGATCCGTACGCTCGGAGCGAATGACGCCGTGACGATCGATCATGAACAAGCTTTCCTGGCGCGCGCCACAGGCGATCAACAGATCCATGCAGGCCACTCCGGCGGCACCCGCACCGAGACAAACAATGCGACACTCACTGAGCTGCTTGCCCTGGATCTCCAGCGCATTGAGCATACCAGCGGCGGTGACAATGGCGGTGCCGTGCTGATCATCGTGGAAGACCGGAATGTCGCATAACTCGATGAGCGCCCGCTCAATCTCGAAACACTCGGGCGCCTTGATATCTTCCAGATTGATGCCACCAAAGGTGTCGGCTATGTTAGCCACAGTACGGATAAAGTCCGCACTGTCGCTGTGCTTGACCTCGATGTCGATGGCATCGATATTGGCAAAGCGCTTGAAGAGCAGAGCCTTGCCCTCCATCACAGGCTTGGAGGCCTGAGGGCCCAAATTACCCAAGCCGAGAATGGCCGTACCGTTGGTGATGACAGCCACCAGATTGGCCTTGGCCGTGTAGCGATAGGCCTCTTCTGGATTGGCCGCTATCGCGCGCACCGGTTCAGCCACGCCTGGGCTGTAAGCCAAGGTCAAATCCCAGGCGGTTTCGGCTGGCTTGGTCAATTGGATGGCGATCTTACCCGGGGTCGGATAAGCATGGTAATCGAGGGCTTGTTGGCGGAGATCTGGATCAGACATGGCAGTTCCCTTGGCGGCAATGGCGACTAGGAGTGAACACGACCTTGTGTACTAGAACAGTTTGATCATAATCCCCTTCAAGCCGATCACAAGGACCACTTGGGACTCACCCGACAAAAAGCCAATAAAAAAATGGGCCATTTGCACACCAGCCGCAACCCACACCATGAGAATCACCCGCATATCATGACGCCAAAACGCCCTTACTGCCCCCATTGTCAACGGCCACTGACTGCTTGCCTCTGTACTCTGGCCTGCGCCCTGACATCCCCCTGGCCTGTCGTCATATTGCAAGACCCGAAAGAAGCCCGCCAAGCCAAGGGCAGTGTGCCTCTGCTGCAGGCTTGCCTGCAGCCGGTGACGGTCTGGATTGGCGATGACTTTCGCCAACACGCCGGCCTGAATGCCCTGCTGCAAGATCCTCAGCTAGCCCCCTTGTTGGTCTATCCAGGCCACGAAGCCCACTCTGCGGCACACCATCAGGCCACCCTCGCCGGGCGCACGCCCTGCTTCGTGCTGCTGGATGGCACCTGGCGCAAGAGTCTCAAGCTGCTGCACAGTCATCCGGCCTTGGCCAGCCTGCCGCGCTTAACGCTCGCCACCCCAGCGCAGAGCGACTACCACATTCGCAAATCACCGCGTGCCGATGGCCTCTCGACCTTTGAGGCGGTGAGCGCCATACTGGGCGAATGGAGCGGCAATCCCACGGCCTATGCGCCGCTTAGCGCCAGTTTTCAAGCCTGGATGCAGCGCGAGTTGGCTCGGTTGCCCGCTGAGGTGCGCCGCCGTTACCCAAGCTGACGGCGGCAAAAATCCCAGGCATAAAAAAAGCGCCCGTAGGCGCTTTTTTCAGTAGCAGCAGAATTACTTCTTGCTGCCCAGGGCGCCGAAGCGCTTGTTGAAACGGTCAACACGACCACCTGTATCAACGTTCTTCTGCTTACCGGTGTAAAACGGGTGGCACTCGGAACAGACGTCGAGGTTCAGGTCGCGGCCGGTGGAGCGGATCTTAAATTCGTTACCGCAAGAGCACTTGACGTTAACATCTTTGTACTCTGGGTGGATACCTTCTTTCATGGACAACCTCTAGTTTAGGCCGTGTCGCCATCCAGCCTCACGCCGGACACCACACGAGTGGAACGGATGTTTTTAAGGGTGCGAATAATATAGGATCGATCCCCTCGGCTGCAAGCGTGATCGAGGAAGAATTAGCCACTTCGTGAGCGAAATAATGATCAAAACTGTTGTGCGTGTCGCCCTGCCCGTCCCGCTGCGTCGGCAATTCGACTATATTGCCCCCCTGCCCCTGCCCGCTATAGGCTGTCGGGTACGGGTCTCCTTTGGCCGACAACAGCTGATTGGCATAGTCACCGCCCACCCGAGCAGCGCCGAGCTACCACTGGATAAACTCAAACCGCTGCAGGACGTGCTCGATAGCGCATCGCTCTTCCCCCCCCGGATCTGGCAACTGCTCAACTGGAGTGCCCACTACTATCAACACCCCCTGGGTGAGGTGCTGCACCATGCTCTACCCGCCCTGCTGCGGCAGGGAGAGCCGGCGCTGCGGCGGCCGCTGGAGAGCTGGCGCCTGACCGAGGCGGGCAGCAAGCAACTGCAGGAGGGCAAGGTGGCACGTGGCGCCATTCGTCAACGCCAGGCTCTGCAACTGCTGCAGGAGGGTCCCCTGCCTGCTGCCGACCTGCGCGCCGCGGGGATCGACAGCCAGGTGCTGCAGAAGTTGGCCGCCAAAGCGCTGGTCGAGCCGATCGATCTGCTGACCCTGCGCGAAGATTGGCGCGACACCTTGCTGCTGCACGAGGAGGATCAGCACAGGCTCAACACAGAACAGGCCCTGGCCGTGGCCCGGGTACAGGCTCATGGCCAGGCTTTCGGCGCCTTCCTGCTGGATGGCGTCACCGGCTCGGGCAAGACCGAAGTCTATCTGCAGCTCATCGCTCCCGTGCTGGCTCGCGGCCAGCAAGTGCTGGTGCTGGTGCCGGAGATCGGCCTCACCCCCCAGACCCTCAAACGCTTCCGCCGTCGCTTTGCCGCCCCCATACTCCCCCTGCACTCGGCCATGAATGATCGCGAGCGGCTGGAGGCTTGGCTGGCCTGCCAGAGTGGTGAGGCCGCCATCCTCATCGGTACCCGTTCCGCCCTGTTCACCCCGTTCCAGGATCTGGGGCTCATCCTCATCGATGAGGAGCACGATGGCTCTTTCAAGCAACAGGAGGGCTTTCGCTACCACGCCCGGGATCTGGCGGTGATGCGTGCCCACCAGGAGCAGTGCCCCATAGTGCTGGGCTCTGCTACCCCCTCGCTGGAAACCCTACACAACGCCCAGAGCGGCAAGTATCACCATCTGCACCTCAAACAACGGGCGGGCGGGGCCAGTATCGCCCAACAGGTGGTGCTGGATATCAAGGAGGTGCCGCTCCAGGCCGGGGTCTCGCCCCAACTGCTGCAATTGATGGCGCAGCAGCTGCAGGCGGGAAATCAGGTGATGCTGTTTCTCAACCGCCGGGGCTATGCCCAATCCCTGCTCTGTCACCACTGTGGCTGGATTGCCGCCTGTGGCCGCTGCGATGCCTATTACACCTGGCACCAGGGCGCCCGACGCCTGCACTGCCACCATTGCGACAGCCAGCGCCCCGTGCCCACGCACTGCCCGGAGTGTGGCCACGGCGAACTGCAGGGGACCGGGGTGGGCACAGAGCAGGTGGAAACCCTGCTGACCACTCACTTTCCCAACTATCGCACCATCCGTATCGATCGGGACAGCACCCGCCGCAAGGGGGAGCTGGAGGCACACCTGGAGGGGATCCACAAACAGGAGTATCAGATCCTGATCGGCACCCAGATGCTGGCCAAGGGCCACCACTTTCCGGATGTGACGCTGGTGGGGTTGCTGGATGTGGATGGCGCCCTCTTCTCGGCGGACTTTCGCGCCACCGAACGGCTGGCCCAACTCTATACCCAGGTGGCGGGCCGCGCCGGCCGCGCCAGCAAACCCGGGCTAGTGGTGCTGCAGAGTCACCACCCGGATCATCTGCTGCTGCAAGATCTGGTGCACAATGGCTACGCCCATTTTGCCCGCACCTGTCTGCATGAGCGCGGCCTGCTCGGCCTGCCCCCCTTTGCCTTCCAGGCGCTGCTGCGCGCCGAGGCGGTACATCAACCCAGTGTGGAGCAGTTCATGCTGGATGTGGCGGGTCTGCTGCAGACGAGGCGGGCCCTCTACCCGGGTCTGCAGGTGATAGGCCCCATCTCGGCCCTGATGGCTCGCCGTGCGGGTAAATACCGGATGCAACTGCTGCTGCAGCTGGCGCAGCGCCCGCCCTTGGCCCAGCTTCTCACCGAACTGCTGCCGCATTTAGAAGGCTTGCCCAGTGGCCGTAAGGTGCGCTGGTCTTTAGATGTGGACCCCCAGGAGCTGTTTTGAGGCGCAACGGATGGACTCACTTAGTAGAGTAAGGAACCAAGGCCATTGAGCAGGCGCGGCCACCCCTTAGTGAACTGCAACGGCGCATCCAATACCAGGTAGCAGAGGCACCCCTCACGGGTGACCGGCGCGTGTTGGTGGCGGCCATCCAATAGCAGGAAATCTCCCACCCCGTAGCACCCCTGCTCATCCTCCATGCTGCCATCCAGCAGCAGAGTCAGCTCATAGCCCTTGTGGGTGTGCTCGGGAATGGCACATCCCGCCTCAATGGCCAGCAAACTGGCCCGAGCGCCATCCTCAGCGCTCACCTCCAACCGGGCACGACCAATCTTGCCCAACTGCTGCCAAGCCGGTAGCGCCAGATGCCGCAAGGCACGAGGCAACCGTATCTCCCGCCCCGCCCAGAGCAGAGTGGGGGCGGGCTCAGGTGAGATCGAGTCAGGCGCCGCCGACCCATGGGTCATGATCTGTAGCAGCATGGCTTCCAATTCCGGGGCCAGCGGCTGAGCATTGGCGGCGCTGGGTGCGAGCTCATCACCAAGCAGGCGATGCGCCAGCTCGGCCTCATATTCAGCGAGCTTGGTGGCACAGCCTGGGCAACGCTCCACATGGGCGGCGACGGCCAGCGCCAGACTCAGAGGCAGAGTGTCGGCGGCAAAGGCTTGCAACCAATGCCATTCGGGGTGGTGATTAATCATGGTTATGCCCTACCTGCTCTCGTAATTTTTCCAGCGCCAGGCGCAGACGGGATTTAATGGTTCCAAGCGGAACATCGAATCGCTCTGCCAACTCTTGCAGCGTCAGCTGTTGCAGATAGACGCCACGCACCACCTCCTGCTGACTGGCGGGCAGCAGATGGACATAACGGGCCAGTTGTTGGGAGAGCACCTGGTTTTCCCCGGCAGGTGAGCCCTCCTCCGCCACATGCGCAAACTCCAGCGCAGGCCAGAGGTCCTCGGCCACCAACTGCTCCTTGCTAGAGATCTGCCGCCGCAGCATATCAAAGCATTGATTGCGCATGACGGTGAACACCCAAGTGGTGGCGGCCCCTTTTTCGGGATGATAGAGATGGGCCTTTTGCCAGACCGTCAGCAGGGTCTCCTGGACCAACTCCATGGCCTGAGCCTCGTTGCGCAGCTGGCGCAAACCAAAGGCACGGATGCGGGGGGCAAAGTAGCGAAACAGTAGTGTGTAGGCCTGACGGCTGCGTTCGCGGGCAACGAGCTGCAACCAGTGAGACATTGGCTGCAGCTCATCACTGGACTCATGAGTGTGGTCGTCCATCAAGACTCGGCTCTGGCAGGCAGGAAGAGATCCAGTATATCCCAATGTTGCACTTGCCATCCGGCCCTCCGCCCTGTGCGTTGGCTATCACAGCTAATTAGCACCCATGGGCAACCAATACGTCACCGCCCAGGGCCTGGATCAGCGGTACGGGCGGCAATTTGCAAATTCAACGAAAATTGCGAAGCAAAACGGGAAGCCTCAGTGAGGGCGCAGGGGCTCGTGGACCACATCCATCAAGAAGCGCAGGGCATCACTGCAGTCATCACTCTCCAGCAATGGCAACTTCTGTTCACCGGAGAGGGGCAATACCTCCAACCAGCGCTGGGCCACCCAGCAGGCATTGGCCCATTCCGGTTGCGGGTAATACGCCGCAAAGTCAGGGTGTTCGGCAAAGATCTCACCCAATTTCCGCACCAGTATCTCCTGATCCGGGGCCAACTCGGTGATCTGCCAATTGGGCAGGAGCGTCACCTCACCAAACAGCAGGCCATCGGGCTCCATCTCGACACTATGCAAGCGATAACGTTCCACGCCGCGCACCGTGATACCCAGGGTGCCGTCGTCTAATTGATTGAAATCCATCACGTCGACTCGCGTCCCCAGGGTCAACAGCGGCATTTGGCCATCCTCACGCCGGGTACCCAACAGGCAGAGGCCAAAACCATGGGCCTGGCTGAGGCCGAGCATCCGCAAGTAGCGCGGCTCGAACAGCCGCAGGGGTATCACCCCCCCCGGCAACAGGTGAACATTCAGTGGAAACAGTGGAATTCTCATCATGCTCTCCTGCCGGACTATTCTCAGTCATGAATACGCCATCCATGTGGATTTGGATCCCTAGGCTCGGACAGACGACCCCCTATCCAGCCCTCAGCGGCCATTCATGAACCGCCATAAGCCTAAGAAAGCAAAAAACTGGCCATCCCAAGCCACACCCATATTACAAAGGTAGTCAGCCCGCACCATTACGGGTAAAATTTGCCCCCTTATACTATTTATCGTTCTAACGCTGCTACCGACAGCGTTGTTTCCAAATTTGGGTGGACAGAGATGAAAGAGCATATTCGCCAGTTGCTTGAACAAACCGTGGCCAAGCTGATCGCTCAGGGCGACTTGCCCGCCGACGTCACGCCGCGCATTCAGGTCGACAACACCAAGGATAAGGCTCATGGCGATCTGGCCACCAACCTGGCCATGCTGCTCGCCAAGCTGGCCGGCAAGAACCCCCGCGAGCTGGCCCAGTTGCTCATCGCCAATCTGCCCGCCTCCGATCGCGTCGCCAAGGTAGAGATAGCCGGCCCCGGCTTCATCAACTTTTATCTCGACAGCCAGTGGCTGGCCCACCAGATCGATGGCTTGCTGAACGAGACCCTGCTCGGCGTCAAGCAGGCCAATCCGCCCCAAACCATAGTGGTCGATTACTCGGCGCCCAACGTGGCCAAGGAGATGGCGGTTCACCATATTCGCTCCACCGTGATTGGCGATGCGGTCACCCGCACCCTGGAGTTCCTCGGGCACAAGGTGATCCGCGCCAACCATGTGGGCGACTGGGGCACCCAGTTCGGTATGCTCATCGCCTATCTGGAGAAGATGGAGAACGAACAGGCCAGCGACATGGATCTCTCCGAGCTAGAAGCCTTCTACCGCGCCGCCAAGCAGCACTATGACGCAGACGAAGCCTTCGCCGAACGGGCTCGTGGCTATGTGGTCAAACTACAGGGCGGCGATGCCTACTGCCTGAGCATGTGGAAAAAACTGGTCGACCTGACCATGGCCCAGAACCAGTGCATCTATGACCGTCTGAACGTCAGTCTGAGTGAGCAAGATGTGATGGGCGAAAGCCTGTATAACAACATGTTGCCCGGCATAGTCGCCGACCTGCAAGCCAAGGGGATGGCGGTCGAGAGCGAAGGGGCTCAGGTCGTCTTCCTGGAGGAGTTCAAGGGCAAGGATGGCGATGCCATGGCCGTCATAGTCCAGAAGAAGGATGGCGGTTTCCTCTATACCACCACCGACATCGCCTGCGCCAAGTATCGAGTCGAAACACTGGGTGCCGATCGAGTTCTTTATTTCATCGACTCCCGTCAGCACCAGCACCTGATGCAGGCCTGGACCATAGCGCGCAAGGCCGGTTATGTGCCGGAGCGCGTCTCCCTGGAGCACGAAGCCTTCGGCATGATGCTGGGCAAGGATGGTAAGCCCTTCAAGACCCGCACTGGTGGCACGGTCAAACTCTCCGAACTGCTGGATGAAGCCGAACAGCGCGCCCGGGATCTGATGGCCAGCCGTGATAGCGACCTGAGTGCCGAAGAGCAGGCGGGCGTGGTGCATGCCGTGGCCATGGGCGCCGTCAAGTACGCGGATCTCTCCAAAAACCGCACCACAGACTACATCTTCGACTGGGACAACATGCTGGCTTTCGAGGGCAATACCGCACCCTATCTGCAGTATGCCTATACCCGCATCCAGTCCATCTTCCGCCGCGCGGGCGACGATGCCACCCCGGGCCCGGTACAGCTCAATGACGCCGCCGAAGAGGCCCTGGCCCAGAAGCTGGTGCAGTTCAACGATGCCATCCAGAATGTCGCCGCCAAGGGCATGCCGCACCTGCTCTGTACCTATCTGTACGAGCTCTCTGGTCTCTTCATGAGCTTCTACGAGGCCTGCCCCATCAACAAGGAGGGGGTTGAGCCGGTCATCAAGGCCAGTCGTCTGAGCCTGTGCGCCGCCACGTCCCGCGTGATCAAGCAGGGTCTAGCGCTGCTGGGCATCCAGGTTCTGGAGCGGATGTAAGCCATGAACCGGGACTACGTCCGCAGCGCCAAACCACAGCGCAAGCGTAAACCAGCCGCCCGCAGCAGTGTGCGGCAACCGGCGCGAGCCCCCTTCCCCGTGCTGCGTGCCCTATTGGCCGTAGCCCTGGTTCTGGGTTTCGCCCTCTTCCTCTACCTCATCAAGGGGACGGCGGAAACACCCGTGACGGAAGGGAAAGAGCCTCCCAAGGCCAAACCTGTGCCCATCGAGGAGCAGCGGCCGGCCAAGGAGAAGTTCGACTACATGACGTTGCTGGAGAACAAGGAGGTGAACGTGGACTTGCCCAGCGGCGCCACCCCCACCGATCTCAGCATCGATCCTGAGCTGCAGAAACGCTTGTTGGCCCAGCAACAGTTGCTGGAGCAGGCCCGCCTCAAGGCGCAGCAGCAAAGTGGCGCGCCCACCATTCAGGGCTCGACCACCCCAGGCGCCACCGCTCAGGGCACAACGGCGGGGAGCAACAGAACGGTAACGGCATCGGCCCCGACCATGAGCGAACCCGAACGGGCGGCCGCCCTGCTGGCAGGCCAGATAGTCCCCTTCAGCGATCTGGACAAACCCGCCGCCCGAGCCAAGCCCGAGGTCAAACCCCAAACCAGCGAGCCTGGACGCAGTTATGTGATGCAGTGCGGTGCCTTCCGCGGTGCCGAGCAGGCCGAGTCCATGAAGCTGCGGCTCTCGTTCCAAGGCCATGGCGCCCAGGTGCAAAAGGCCCAGAGCGGGAGCGGCACCTGGTATAAGGTGCAACTCGGCCCCTTCGCCAGTAAAGCCGAGGCCGAGCAAAAGAAGGCCGCCATGCAGGCCAAGCACATAGTCGATAACTGCACCATCTGGATGAAGTAATCTCACGGGGCTCGCGGCATCACGCCCGCTAGCCCCGCCTCTTCCCCTGAATACGCCGCCCTTGAAATCCTAGATCACCACCCCCATCTTGCTTAGATGCAATCGAGCGTGCCCTGGGCACATGTCAGCAAGCGAGGTTCTCCGTGACAACTATCGTATCCGTACGTCGCAATGGTCAGGTGGTCATTGGCGGTGATGGCCAGGTCTCCCTCGGCAATACCGTGATGAAGGGCAATGCCCGCAAGGTTCACCGCCTGTTTGGTGGCAAGGTGCTGGCCGGGTTTGCAGGCGGCACCGCCGACGCATTTACCCTGCTGGAGCGCTTCGAAGCCAAGTTGCAGGCCCACCAGGGCAATCTGGAGCGCGCCGCCGTGGCCTTGGCCAAGGAGTGGCGCAGTGATCGGGCGTTGCGCAAGCTTGAAGCCATGCTCGCCGTCGCGGATGCCAACAAATCCTTCATCATCACCGGCAATGGCGATGTGGTGCAGCCGGAGCAGGATCTCATCGCCATGGGTTCAGGCGGCAGCTATGCCCAGGCCGCGGCGCGCGCCCTGCTGGAGAACACAGAGCTGAGTGCCGATGAGATAGTGAAGAAGGCCCTGACCATAGCCGGAGATATCTGCGTCTTCACCAACAGCTTCCAGACGATTGAAGTGCTGGACTACCCGACCGCCTAATTTGCCACGGGTCGGCGCACCGACCCGCCACGAGGAGTGCCTCATGTCTGAGATGACCCCAAGAGAAATCGTCCACGAGCTGGATCGCCACATCATAGGTCAGGCCGATGCCAAGCGTGCCGTGGCCATAGCCCTGCGCAATCGCTGGCGCCGTATGCAGCTGGAGCCCAGCCTGCGCCAGGAGGTCTCACCAAAAAATATCCTGATGATAGGCCCTACCGGTGTCGGCAAGACCGAGATAGCCCGCCGCCTGGCCAAGCTGGCCAATGCCCCCTTCATCAAGGTGGAGGCCACCAAGTTCACCGAGGTGGGGTATGTGGGCAAGGAGGTGGACTCCATCATCCGCGATCTCACCGACATGGCCATGAAGATGGTGCGCGAACAGCAGATAGCGAAGAACAGCAGCCGCGCCGAAGAGGCCGCCGAGGAGCGGATCCTCGATGCCCTGCTGCCACCGCCACGCGAAGGGTGGGGACAGGCCGACAAACCGGATAACAGCCATACCCGCCAGATCTTCCGCAAGAAGCTGCGTGAAGGGGAACTGGATGAGAAGGAGATAGAGCTGGAGCTGGCGGCCCCCCAGGTGGGAGTCGAGATCATGGCGCCTCCCGGCATGGAGGAGATGACCAATCAGCTGCAGAGCCTGTTCCAGAACATGGGCCAGGGCAAAACCAAGTCACGCAAGCTCAAAGTCAAAGAGGCCTTCAAGCAACTCGTTGAGGAGGAGGCCGCGCGTCTGGTCAACCCGGAGGAGCTCAAGGAGCAGGTCATCGCCGCGGTGGAAAATAACGGCATCGTCTTCATCGACGAGATCGACAAGATCTGCAAACGCGGCGAGTCCAGCGGCCCCGATGTCTCCCGCGAAGGGGTGCAGCGGGATCTGCTACCGCTGGTGGAAGGCTGCACCGTCAATACCAAGCACGGCATGGTGCGCACCGACCACATTCTCTTCATCGCCTCCGGCGCCTTCCAGATCGCCAAGCCCTCGGATCTCATCCCCGAGCTGCAGGGGCGACTGCCCATCCGCGTCGAGCTGGGCGCCCTCAGCACAGATGACTTCGAGCGCATCCTCACCGAACCCAAGGCCTCGCTGACCGAGCAGTACAAGGCGCTCTTGGCCACCGAGAAGGTGTCGCTGGAGTTTACCAAGGAGGGGATCCGCCGCATCGCCGAGGCGGCCTGGCAGGTGAACGAGCGCACCGAAAACATTGGCGCGCGCCGTCTGCATACCGTGATGGAGAAGCTGACCGAAGAGATCTCGTTCGAGGCGGCCGACCATGCTGGTCAAAGCCACATCATAGATGCCGAGCACGTTAACAAGCATCTGGGCAAGCTCATCGAAGATGAGGATCTGAGCCGCTATATCCTCTAAGCCAACACCCCTTGCGTAAGCCAGGCTCGGGCGGGGAACCGCCTGAGCCTGGTCACCCTAGGGGAACGCCAGGGCCGCGACAATCCCCAAGAAGATCAGTAAACCCACCCAGTTATTGTGCAAGAAAGCCTGGAAACAGGCCTCGCGCTCC
This sequence comes from Pseudaeromonas sp. HNCC25DJ180, assembly GCF_055413345.1. Classification (NCBI taxonomy): domain Bacteria; kingdom Pseudomonadati; phylum Pseudomonadota; class Gammaproteobacteria; order Aeromonadales; family Aeromonadaceae; genus Pseudaeromonas; species Pseudaeromonas sp. HNCC25DJ180. Next base: position 60,748 of record NZ_JBVAYF010000016.1, on the reverse strand, counting down.
CGCCCCCGCACCAGCCACTGCTGATAACCAAACAGCCCGGCCGCCCCCAGCAACGCCAGGTAATAGGGCCAGCTCAAATTTTGCAGCTCACCGACCTGCAGCAAGGCGCCCAGCGTCGCCAGTTGCAGCAAGCCGATGCTCAACCGATCATGGCGGCCGAACAGGATGGCGGTCGACTTCACCCCGATCTTCATATCATCCTCCCGATCCACCATGGCATAGAAGGTGTCATAGGCCACGGTCCAGAGGCCATTGGCCAGAAACAGCCACCAGCAACTGGCTGTCAGGGTATCGGTGGCCGCCGCCCAGGCCATGGGAATAGACCAGGAGAAGGCCAACCCCAGCACCAGTTGTGGCAGATGGGTCACCCGCTTCATGAAGGGATAGAGTATCGCCAGGCCCAACCCCACCAGAGATAACAAGATGGTGAAACGGTTGAGGGTCAGCACCAGCAAGAAGGCCAGCAGCACCAGCAGGGCGAAGAAGCGCAAGGCCTGCCTGGTCGAGAGCCGACCGGCTGGCAGGGGGCGCTGGGCGGTACGGTGCACGAAACCATCCACATGACGATCGGCATAGTCATTGATGACACACCCGGCCGAGCGCATCAAAAATACCCCCAGCGTAAAGACCAGGATCAACCAGGAGGTTGGCATACCCGATGAGGCCAACCACAAAGACCAGCCGGTGGGCCAGAGCAGCAACAAGGAGCCAATGGGCCGATCCAGACGAGCCAGTTGCCAATAGGCTGTCCAGGATGAAGAGTTGGCTAACAAGCGGCAGATCCCTCCTGCAGGGGGCAGGGAGGCAACTCCGAGCCGGGTAAAAACAGTTCAGTGAGCCACAACTCGGCAGGCGAGCCATCCGGACAAGAGGCCTGCAGTTGTAACCGGGTGCGCCGCCCCCATAATCTGGCGACCCCAGGCGCCAGTTGACGCAACAGGCTGGCGGTGTCCGTGGGTACCACACACCACTCCAGGCTCAGGCGCTGGGCGCCCCCCAGACCAAATAACCAATCCCCTATGGGTCGCTTGCCTTGGGCCGCCACCGCAGGGCAAGCCGCTAGCGTGGCGGCGGAGAGCTGGGTAAAACCCCAAAGCCAGGGCGTCTCTCCGGCCAGTAGCAACACCTGGCGCTGCCATGCCTGATCTGGCGTCATCCCCTCACGCAGCAGCTGCACCGATACGGTCAGACCCAACTCACGCAACCTTTGCGTCAACGAACCGGACTCCGCCAACCAAGCCATAGCCCGCGGCGGCAAACACGGCAACGCCTTGTCATCCCAAGGTTGCCAGGGCAAGTGGCTGACCGCCGCCAGTTCGCTCTCATCGAGCGGAGATAACAACACTATCCTTTACTCCTGATTTTTCGCTGGCTTATGGGTCTCTTGCCACAAAATCGGTTGCACTGACAGCGCAAGCTCAATAGTAAGAGCATGAACTCTTGACGATCCAGACTGAGCACCCAAGAATGAGTGCACACACCTCTTTCCGCAAGATACTCATATGCTGACTCGACTCATACTTACCCTACTGCTTGGCTCCAGCCTCTTCTGCACCACAGCTTTCGCCTCTGGAGGCGGCGAAGGCGGCGGCGAAGGCGAGGCGGCCAAACCAGCCGGCATAGGTTATTACACCCTGGATCCGGAGTTTATCAGCAACTACCTGACCCAAGGCCCTATGCTCGGTTATGTCCGAATCAAGATCGATCTGATGGTTGATAACGCCGCCGACATTGAGCTACTGAAGAAGCACTCCCCGCTGCTGCGCGATGCCATCATGACCATACTCAGCTCCCAGACCCGAGAGCAGGTCCGCAGCCTGGAAGGACGCGAGGCCATGCGCCAAGCCTGTAAGCAACAGGTGGAAGCCCTGCTAACCAAGGAAGAGGGGCGCAAGGTGATCCGCGACCTGATCTTCACCAACTACCTCTATCAGTAAACGGCTAGGCTTGGTGTGGCTTGCGACAGTCAAGCCACCCTTGCAGCAGACCGATGGCCAAGCCCCCCAGGTGAGCCATGTTGGCGATATGCCCCCCCAGCAGACCGACAAAGCCCAGCACCAACCACACCAGCATGAAACCAAACAACCCATCCTGCAGCTGGATGCTACGTTCCGGCGCCCGGCGCCCCACTAGCCAGACGTAGCCAACCAGCGCATAGATGACGCCGGAGAGACCACCAAAGTCCGGCCCCGAGAGTAAAAACTCCAGCATGTTGGGCACAGCGGCCCCGGCCAACAGCAACACCAGCAGTTTGCCTATCCCCAGCTTGCGCTCGATCAATCCCCCCAGATACCACCACCACATCAGATTGAACAGCAGGTGCAGCACAGAGAAATGGATGAAGGCCGGGGTGATGAAGCGCCAGATCTGCCAGCCGGTCAGCTGGGCCAGATCCGCATGAAAGCTCATGACCGAATAGATATTGAGACCGATAGATTGCAGCCCGAACAGGCAACCACAAAACAGCATCACCAGCAGGGTGAGCGGCCCCGCCTGCATGAAGAAGTGGGCCAGAAAGCCATGATGACCGGCACTGTAATCGATGCGACTGTTGGGGCGTCCACTCTGCCAGGAGGCTTCGGCATAGCGGGGATGATAGGGCTCCTGAATAAACCGCTTCACCTCGGCCTCGGCCTCGGCACTGCGCGCCTCATCGGCCAGCCAGACAGTGATCCCCAGCTCCGACTGAGTTAACTCGCAGTGCAGCCCTCGGCTGGAGAGGTAGTCCACCAGACTCTGCGCCAGACGAGGATCACTAAGCTGCAGTAGTTGTTTCATGATTGGCTCGCCATCTCGCTGCTGATAAAGGGCCACTCCCGACGCCACCCCTCGAAGCCGCCCTCCACACTATAGACCTGCTCAAATCCCTGGTTAACCAGGTACTGGGCCGCCCCTTGGCTGCTGTGGCCGTGATAGCAGATCACCAGCACGGGGGTGGCAAAGTCGGTCTCCTGCATGAAGCCATGCAGCGTGTCATTGGTCAGGTGATACGCCCCCTCTACATGGGCGCTACGGAAGGTGGCCGCATCGCGGATATCGACCAGTCTGGCCTCACCGGCTTGCAACAGTTGTACGGCCTGGGCCGCCGAAATAGGTTGAAACTGGGACATGGTCACCTCCTGCCAAATTGAGGCTCCAGTTTACCCGATTGTTAAAAAAAAGGATCATCCGACGATACGTGGATGATCCTTTTCCCTACCTGCACTGGGCCGCTTGTGGATTAGCCGCCCAGATAGGCCTGGCGCACCGCAGGATCGGCCAGCAGCTCGGCACCACTCCCCTCCAGCACCACGCGCCCCGTCTCCAGCACATAGCCGCGATCGGCCAGTTTCAGCGCCTGATTGGCATTCTGCTCCACCAGGAATATGGTCATGCCCCGCTCCCGCAGCTGTTCGATAATATCGAAGATCTGCTGGATTATGATGGGGGCCAGCCCCAGCGAGGGCTCATCCAGCAGCAAGAGCCGCGGCTTGCTCATCAAGGCCCGGCCTATGGCCAGCATCTGCTGCTCACCACCCGACATGGTGCCGGCACGCTGGTGCATCCGCTCCTGCAGACGCGGAAAGAGCTCATAGACCTCGGCCAGCAGACCCGCCTGCTCCGCCTTGTCGATGAAGAAGGCCCCCATGTGCAGGTTCTCCTCCACTGTCAGTCGGCTGAAGATGCGGCGCCCTTCCGGCACTATGGCGATATCGCCACGCATGATCTTGGCGGTATGCCACTCGGTGATATCCTGCCCCTCGAAGATCACCTGCCCCTGCTGGGGTTTGGGATCCCCACACAGAGTCATCAGCAGTGTGGTCTTGCCGGCACCATTGGCGCCGATCAGGGTGACTATCTCCCCCTGATTGATGTGCAGGCTGACATCATGGAGAGCCTGGATCTTGCCGTAGTAAGTTGAAACCTTCTTGAATTCCAGCATCGGATACCTCAAAACTCGCCCAGATAGGCTTTGATCACGGCCGGATTGCTTTTGATGGCCTGGGGCTTGCCCTCTGCCAGAGGCGTCCCCTGGTTGACCACATAGATGTGATCGGAGATCTCCATCACCAGCTTCATGTCATGTTCAATAAGCAGCACGGAGACACCGAACTCATCCCGCAACAGGCGAATGAGATCATCCAGATCCTGGGTCTCCTTGGGGTTGAGCCCTGCCGCCGGTTCATCCAGCATCAACAACTTGGGCTGGGTACACATGCAGCGGGCTATCTCCAGCCGACGCTGCTGACCATAGGCCAGCCCCGTGGCCGGACGGTTGGCCAGTTCGGTGAGCCCCACCTTATCCAGCCAGAAGAGGGCCCGCTCCAGCGCGGCCTTTTCGGCGCGACGGAAAGCCGGAGTCTTGATGATGCCCTGCAGGAACCCGCCATGCATGTGGCGATGTTGCGCCACCAGCAGGTTCTCCAGCACCGTCATCTCCTTGAACAGACGCACATGCTGGAAGGTACGCACTACCCCCTTGCGTGCTATCAGGTGGCCAGGCAGCCCCTGTATCTCCTCACCGGCATAGCGGATCACCCCCTCGCTGGGACGGTAGAAACCGGTCAGGCAGTTGAATACCGTGGTCTTCCCCGCACCATTGGGCCCTATGATGGAGACGATCTGCTTCTCCTCCACCTGCAGCGCCACCTTGTTGACCGCCACCAGACCGCCAAAGCGCATGGTGAGACCCGAGACTTCTAACATCTTGCTCATTTGGCGATCTCCATATGCTGACGAGTCATAGGCAGCAAGCCTTGGGGCCGCCACAACATCATCACCACCATCAGCAGACCAAACATCATCATGCGGTATTCGTTGAACTCACGCGCCACCTCGGGCAGCACTGTCATGATAATGGCGGCTAATATGATACCGGCCTGAGAGCCCATGCCCCCCAGCACCACGATCGCCAAGATGATGGCCGACTCAATGAAGGTGAAGGACTCTGGGCTGATAAAGCCCTGGCGCGCCGCGAAGAAGCTACCGGCAAAACCGGCAAACGCCGCGCCAATGGCAAAGGCGCTCAACTTGATGACAGTGGGATTGAGCCCCAGCGAACGACAGGCGATCTCATCTTCCCGCAATGCCTCCCAAGCGCGACCCAGGGGCATACGCAACAGGCGATTGATGACAAACAGGGTGAACAGGGTCAGCAGCACCGCCATCAGATAGAGGAAGATCACCTTGTGATCGGCCACATACTTGATGCCAAAATACTGGTGGAAGGTCTGACTCCCCTCCTCGGCCTTGCGCGCAAACTCCAGACCGAACAGGGTCGGTTTGGGGATGCCGGAGATGCCGTTAGGGCCCCCGGTCCAGGTTGTCAGGTTGTTGAGCAGGATGCGGATCACCTCGCCAAACCCCAGGGTGACGATCGCCAGGTAGTCGCCACGCAGACGCAGCACGGGGAAGCCCAGCAAAAAGCCAAAACCCGCCGCCAACAAGCCTGCCAATGGCAGCGCCTGCCAGAAGCTGAGCCCCAGGTACTGGTTGAGCAGGGCATAGCCATAGGCACCTATGGCATAGAAACCGACAAAGCCCAGATCCAGCAGCCCCGCCAAGCCCACCTGCACGTTGAGCCCCAGCCCCAGGATCACGTAGATGAGGGTCAGGGTCGCCAGATCCACCACACTGCGGCTGGCCACGAAGGGCAGCGCCAGCAAGGCGGCTAACAACAGCCAGGAGCCAATGCGGTAGAGGGTGGGTTGGGCGCGCTGCGTGGGTAACGCCAGCTTGGGCATCTGCCCCCTGACCCCGGCCAAGCCGCGAGAGAGCGGTTCGCGAAACAGCTGGAAGAAGAAGACCAGGGCGACCCCCAGCAACAGGGCTGGGCCATTGCCATCCAGGCGGTTGACCACGGTCAGTCCGACCCCTTCGGCCTGCAGTTGGAAACCAAACAGCCAGAGCGACAACAGCAGCGTCATCAGAGCAGCCAGCGAGGCCTGTTTAAAATGCTTCATACCTTCTCCACCTCAGGACGACCCAGGATGCCGGTGGGCATAAACAACAAGATGGCCAGCAACAAACCAAAGGCCACCACATCCTTGTATTCCGAACTCAGGTAACCGGCGGTCAATGCCTCGGTCACCCCGAGTATGAGCCCGCCCAACATGGCGCCCGGAATGGAGCCTATGCCGCCCAATACGGCAGCAGTAAACGCCTTGAGCCCGGCCATAAAGCCGATGGAGGGGTTGATGACGCCGTAGTAGAGCCCCAGCAAGACACCGGCAATCGAAGCCAAGGCGGCACCGATGACGAAGGTCAGGGAGATGACACTATTGGTGTTGATGCCGAGCAGATTCGCCATCTTGATATCTTCGGCGCAGGCGCGGCAGGCGCGGCCCATGCGGGAGCGATTGATAAACTGGGTCAGGCCATACATAGTGATGAAGGTCACCACGAAGATGATGATCTGCATCCAGGAGAGGCTGGCCGTCGAGTTGCCGCTGCCAAACTCGAAACCACCGGTGACCAGAGCAGGCATGGCGATATCCCGCGACCCCTGCGCAAAACGCACCACGTTTTGCAAGAAGATGGACATGCCGATGGCCGAGATAAGGGGGATGAGGCGGTTGCTGCCGCGCAGCGGCCGATAGGCCACCCGCTCTATGCTCCAACCATAACAACTGGTGATCAGGATGGAGACAATGAAAGCACTGCCCATCAACAACACACTGCTGTCGATCCCTATCATCATCAGGGCCGCCATCACCATAAAGGCCACATAGGAGCCCAGCATGTAGATCTCGCCATGGGCAAAGTTGATCATGCCGATAATGCCGTAGACCATGGTGTAACCAATGGCGATCAGCGCATAGGTACTGCCTATGGTCAGGCCATTGAGCAGCTGCTGGATAAAGTAGAAAAATTGTTCAGACATAGGAGCGATTCCTGTGCACCCGAAAGCCGAAGTCACGGGCTACTTCGGCTCTGGTGATAAAGTTAGGGGCGGCAGACGCCGCCCCCCGGGTTGCAAGACAGGCTTACTTCAGGGTGGAAGAAGAACCATCCTTGTGCCAGGCAAACACGCCAAACTCGAACCCCTTGAGGTCGCCCTTGGCATCCCACTGCAGATCCCCCATGACGGTCGGTATCTTGCCGCCCTTCAGGGCCTTGGCCACTTCGGCAGGATCGTCGCCCGCCTGCTTGATACCGGCCACTATGCTCTGCACGGCAGCATAGGTGGTCCAGATGAAGGGGCCTGACGGATCTTGCTTATTGGCCTTCAACGCCTCGACCAGCTTGGCATTGGCTGCCTCCTGATCGTAGCGCTTGGGCAGGGTCACCAGCAGCCCTTCGGAGGCGGCACCGGCGATGGAAGAGATATCCTTGTTACCGACCCCTTCCGGCCCCATAAACTTGGCCTTCAGCCCCTTCTCGGCGGCCTGGCGCAGGATCAAACCCAGCTCCGGGTGATAGCCACCGTAGTAGATGAAGTCCACCTCGTTTTTCTTCAGTTTGGCGATCTGGGCTGAGAAGTCTTTGTCGCCAGCGGTGATCCCTTCGAAGGAGACCACATTGATCCCCGCTTTCTTCAGCTCATCGCGCACGCTGGTGGCAATGCCTTCACCATACTGCTTCTTATCATGGATGATGGCCACGCGCTTGGGCTTGACGCTGTCGATGATGTAACGTGCGGCTGTCGGCCCCTGATCGCTATCCAGACCTATGGTCCGCAGTATCAGCTCATAGCCACGGGTACTCACCTTGGGGCTGGTAGAAGCCGGGGTGATCATCAGAATGCCTTCGTCTTCATAGACATCCGATGCCGCCAGGGTGCTGTCCGAGCAGAGGTGACCCACAACAAACTTGATACCATCATTGACGACCTTGTTGGCAACCGCCACGGCTTGTTTCGGATCGCAGGCATCATCATAGAGCACGGCTTCGATTTTCTTACCGTTGAGGCCACCCGCCTTATTGATCTCCTCCACGGCCAGCTTGCCACCGGCAAACTCCATGTCGCCATATTGAGCAACCGGGCCAGTCTGAGGTCCGGTAATAGCGATCTTGATGGTCTCTTCGGCCATGGCCTGGCTGGCCATACCCGATAAACTGACGGCCACGGCGGTGGCAATGGCACCCTTGATCCAGTTACTCATGAGTCTTCCCTCTATTTTTATCGCTGCTAGACTTTATGTTTATTGGCAGAGTCTGCTGGGATACAGCGACTCATTCCGAGTTTTCTACCACTGGGCAGCGGGACACACAAGAGAGAAAGTGTAAAATTTTATCTTGAGTTTCAGGTTGTTAGCTATTTATTTAACCCAACAAACCGCACAACGACAGAGTTTAAAACCAGCAATATCGAAAAGCCGCCAGATTATTCTAAAACAGCAGGAGACAAAGCCAGCGTTTTATCCTAGCTTGGTAAGTCACTTCTTGCACTCGGTTCTGTGGTGAATAATCCGCTCAAATGGCACCGTTGGCGGGTTTTATGCCCCTATTGGCGAGGTAAGCAGCGCATGCGAAAACATAGGCCCCCACTCTTGGCAAGTTATCGGCGTGATATTGGCCCTGACTCACACCTTGTTGGTGGGAAAGGCGTGATTGACGGCCCGAGCTCCCAGCGTCACAGAGCGGCCTAGGCCAGAGAAAGGAGAGGGGCGCCAACGGCGCCCTTCTGCATGATATTAGTTCACCCAGGAGCGCGCTTACTCCCCGTTATTGATACGCGCCTGAAAGTAGCGCTCCAACTCGGCCAGCTCCGCTTGATGCGCCGGGGCTATATAGGGGCGGAACAGGAACAGAACCCTGGGGATCACCTCATAGATCTTGGACTTGGTGACAGCTTCATTGCCTTGCAGTGTATGCATGTAGGCAATCCAGAAGAGCAGGATCTGTTTCATGATATGCACCAGATTCTGCAGCTCCTCGGCATTCACCAAGAGTATCTGTTGCTCACGCAAGGACTCCATATGCCGCTGCATGAAACCATAAATGGGCGCCTGCAATTTACGATAGAGCTCGCGCAGAGCAGGATCTCGAGCCAAAATATCCGGTAAGTTGTTGTAAAGAAAACGATAGCGCCACATCACATAGATGATGTGATCCAGATGGCCCATGCTCACCTGGAGCGTAACCGGGCCAACCTGTTCCGGCCCGAAATGGTGATGCAGATCCTGGGCATAGAGGCTGATGATGGCCTGAATGATGTCTTCTTTATTGCGGAAATGGTAATAGAGATTGCCAGGACTCATACCCAGATGGGCAGCGATGTGGTTGGTCGTCACATTCTGCTCACCCTGTTCATTAAACAGCTCAATGGCTGCGTGAATAATTTTATCTCTGGTCTTCATGCTGTTCCTACACGATTGAGTGCTCACTCTAGCGCCTGTTACACCTTAGGCACTCCGGCATGGGCTGCCAATCTATATTGCTGCTTTATGTTTTGAATTGTGAATTCTCTCAACAGAGCTCATTCGAGCCTACCTAGGCTACTGCATCCCCTCAACTACGGCAATCCCGAGCTGGGGCCAAAGCACAGTGCCCGCCCAACACTGAGATCTATTTCCCGCCGCCCTTCACTTCGCCCACCTTGTACTGCATGGTAGACTCTAGACAAAGTTTGTAATCCACAGGCGCTGCAACTTGCGCCAAGCCAACGAGGCACACCCTATATGATCATAGTGACAGGCGGAGCCGGTTTTATCGGCAGTAATCTGGTTAAACTGCTGAATCAGGCTGGACATAAAAATATCGTGGTCGTGGACGATCTCACCGACGGCACCAAATTTGCCAACCTGGTCGATCTGGATATTGCTGACTATCTGGACAAGGATGAGTTCATCGCACGCGTCGTCTCAGGCGATCCTTTCGAGGAGTGGGATGAGATAGAGGTGATCTTCCATGAGGGCGCCTGCTCAGCCACCACAGAGTGGAACGGCAAGTTTGTCATGGAGGTCAACTATGACTACTCCAAGGACCTGCTCCATTTTGCCATCGAGCGCGGCATCCCCTTCATTTATGCCTCTTCGGCCGCCACCTATGGTGGACGCAACGACAACTTCATTGAGCAACGCTGCTTCGAGCAACCGCTCAACGTCTATGGCTACTCCAAGTTCCTGTTTGACGAGTATGTTCGTCGCCTGCTACCCAGCACCAACAGCCAGATCATTGGCCTCAAGTATTTCAACGTCTATGGTCCGCGCGAGCAGCACAAGGGCAGCATGGCCAGCGTTGCCTTCCATCTGAACAACCAGATGAAAGAGGGGCAGAATCCTAAACTGTTTGAGGGGTGTGATGGCTTCGGGGATGGCGGTCAATTGCGCGACTTCATCTATGTCGAAGATGTCTGCAAGGTCAACCTCTGGTTCTGGAAGCAGGGCGGCAAGTCTGGCATCTACAACTGTGGCACAGGTCGAGCCGAGCCTTTCCTCAACGTGGCCGAGGCTGTGGTCAAGCACCACGGTAAAGGGCATGTGGAGTTCATTCCCTTCCCTGACCATCTGAAAGGGCGCTATCAGAGCTACACCCAGGCCGACCTGACCAAACTTCGCGCCGCCGGTTGTGATGTGCAGTTCCGTTCGGTCGCCGAAGGCGTGGCGGAATACCTGGCCTGGCTAAACCGCTAAGTTCCCCTCTCGGCCGAACTGCAACTTGAGCCCCTCGGATGCCATCTACGGCCGGGGGGCCCAACCAACTGATAAGACAAACAGCATAATGAGCACACTCAATACGGCAGCACTCTCACCCCGCCTGATGCGGCTGATGCAACTCCTGGTCTTTGGCTTAGGAGCTCTGAGCCTCACCATTAAGGGCGGCTACTCAATCAGCTTCGTTGGACTCTTCCTGCTAGGTGTCGCCTATTGGTGCCGTTACCGGCAAGCAGATCTCTCGCCCATAGCCCGCCCCCTGTGCTGGGTCCTGCTGCTGGCCTTTGCCACCCAGGCCCTGGCAACCTGGCTCGATGGTGGTACCCTCAAAAGCCTGGATCGCCCCAGCCGCCTGCTAGGAGTAGCGCTGATGCTCCCCCTGCTCTGCCGCTATCGCCCCGACTTCCATAGCCTGATGCGCGGCATCGGCATAGGCGCCATCGGGGCAGGAGGAATTGCGCTGCATGATAAATTTATTCGCCATCTCCCCCGCGCCTTTGACGATGTGATGCCGATCCAGAGTGGTGATATCAGCCTGAGCCTGGGGTTGCTCAGCCTCTGTGCCATGGCCTGGGCCTACCGGGAGCGCAAGCAGGGTGAAACCCTCTTTTACCTCGTTGCCGCCAGCATGGGACTGCTTGGCAGCCTGCTCTCGGGCAGCCGTGGCGGCTGGATACTGCTGCCACTGATCCTGCTTGCCTGGTATCGCCTGTTTCGTCCCTGGTTCAGTCGCCGACTCAAGCTCACCCTGCTCGGCGCAGTCATAGCGCTGGGCCTGCTGGGGGCACTACCACAGTTAGGGGTTAGCCAACGGCTGGCTGAGGCCAGGCAGGATATGAGCTTCTATATGAGTGGCGGCGATCAGAACACCTCGCTTGGTTACCGTTTGCAATTTTGGCGCAGTGCCTGGCACAGCTTTGTCGACAAACCCCTGCTGGGCTGGGGTCCCAAGAGTGTGCGTCACTCCCAGGAGCAGCAGTACAAGGCGGGTGAGCTGAGTCAGGCCGCCTTCGACTTCAACAGCCACGCCCACAACCAGTACCTGGATCAGATGGCCAAGTTTGGGCTGCTGGGCCTCAGTTGTCTGCTGGCCCTGTTCTTGGTGCCCCTGTATCTCGCCAAGCGCCTACACAACGGACGGATCAGCGATCGGGGTTACACCCTGGCGGCGGCCACTATTATTCATGTGCTGGCCACCATGGACTACTGCCTGAGCCAGGCGTTTCTTAACCATAATTCCGGCATCATCTTCTACCCCTTGCTCATGGTGTTGCTGCTCTTAAGTGCCGAAGCAGAACAAGAACCGGCACCGGCGGCCCAGATCACCGGGGAGCCCGCCACAGATTGAACCACGCCGGATGGCAATATGTAGCCATAAAGCTATACTGCCCGGCTTGCCCCCACATGTGATGAAGCAGATGAAAATAGTGATCATAGGCCCAGCCTGGGTCGGCGACATGGTGATGTCCCAAAGCCTCTACATCACCCTCAAGCAACAGCATCCCGATGCCGAGCTGCATGTGATGGCTCCAGCCTGGTGCCAACCCCTGCTGGCGCGGATGCCACAGGTGGACAGGGCCATCCCCATGCCGATTGGCCATGGGGAGTTGCGGCTGCTGGCGCGCTGGCGCCTGGGCCGCGAGCTGGCCCGCGAGGGGTATGATTGGGCCATAGTGCTACCCAACTCGCTCAAGTCTGCGCTGATCCCCTGGTTTGCCCACATCCCCCGTCGTACCGGTTGGAAGGGGGAGAGTCGCTATGGCCTGCTCAATGATCTGCGCAGTAACAAGCAAACCTTCCCCATGATGGTTCAACGCTACGTGGCTCTGGCCCATGACAAGAGCACGATGACGGATGCTCAGACGCTGCCTGACATTGCCCATCCCCAGTTGCGTGTCGACCCGCAAGCCCAGCAAGCAACGCTGGAACGCTTGAACCTGACGCTGACCCGCCCGGTTCTGGCACTCTGTCCTGGCGCCGAGTTTGGCCCAGCCAAACGCTGGCCAGAGGAGAAGTATGCAGATATAGCCCAACTCTGGCTGGCCCAAGGGGGTCAGGTCTGGATCTTCGGTTCGGCCAAGGATAGCGCCGTGGCCGAGACCATACGCCAGCAATTAGCTGCCGAGTTCGCCAACCATTGCCACTGTCTGGCGGGTGAAACCTCCCTGACCGAGGCCATCGATCTGCTGGCCGCCAGCCAGCAGGTGGTGAGTAACGACTCCGGCCTGATGCATATCGCCGCCGCCCTGGCTCGCCCCTTGGTGGCGGTGTATGGCTCTACCTCCACGGTTTACACTCCCCCCTTGAGCCAGCAGGTAGAGGTGGTCCATACCGATATTCCCTGCCGCCCCTGCTTCAAGCGCGTCTGCCCACTGGGTCATCTCAACTGCCTGAAGCAACTGCCCAGTGAACAGGTGTGGCAAGCCATCTGCCGGTTACAGGCCAAAGCGGATTGAAGCCAAACTACGACCAAGCTGGTAACGCACACACCAGCTTGAGTCTGGCCCGCCCATCACCGATACTGACCCCCTATTGCCCCCGACCTCAGGCATGCCATGCTCTATCGTCTGCTCTATATCTTGTTGACCTATCTGGCACTGCCTTTCGTGTTGGCACTACTCTACTGGCCACGCCGTGGCAAACCTGGCTATGGTCGGCGCTGGGCCGAACTGCTGGGCTGGACACCCAGAGTGTCATCAACCAAGCGCCCCCTATGGATCCACACCGTCAGTGTCGGGGAATCCCTGGCCGCCATGCCCTTGATCCGCGCCCTGAAAGCGGCCCATCCCGAATTACCATTGCTGGTGACCACCACCACCCGCACTGGCGCCGATCAAATCGCCAAGCTGGGTGACCTGGTCGAACACAGGTATGCCCCCCTCGACTATCCCGATGCAATTTGGCGCTTCCTGCACCGTACCCAGCCCCTGGGGCTGGTGATCATGGAGACCGAGCTGTGGCCCAACTGGCTGGCTGCCTGTGGGGCGCGTAAATTACCAGTGGTGGTGATGAATGCCCGGTTATCGGAGCGCTCCTGTCAGCGCTATCAGAAGTTACAGGGCATATTCAGTGAACTGAGCCGTCATCTGAGCCTGGTGCTCTGCCAAAACCGGCAAGATGAGGCCCGCTTTCAGCGCCTGGGGCTAGCCCCGGAGCGGCTGAAGGTGACTGGCTCGTTGAAGTTTGATATCCAACTGGATCAGCAACAGATCGAAGCGGGCCAGCGGCTGAGAGAGAGCATTGGCCCCCGCCCCATCTGGATCGCCGCCAGCACCCATCAAGGGGAAGATGAGCAAGTGCTGGCCGCCATGGCCCAGGTATTACAGGCGATTCCTGATACCCTGCTCATTCTGGTACCACGTCACCCCCAGCGTTTCGATAATGTCGCCAAACTCTGTGCCGGCCAAGGCTGGGCTCTGGCCCGGCGCAGCCAGCAAGCGCCTATTACCGCCACCACCCAGATCTATCTGGCCGATTCCATGGGCGAGATGGCCCTGCTGTTTCAGGCCGCGGATGTGGCCTTCATGGGGGGCAGTCTGGTGCCGGTCGGTGGTCACAACCTGCTGGAGCCCGCCAGCCTGGGTAAACCCACGCTCATCGGCCCCCACTACTTTAATTTCAGCGACGTGACCCGCCAGTTAAGCGAGAAGCGCGGCTGCCATGTGGTGGCCAACGCTGACGAGCTGGCCCAAGAGCTTATCCAGCTATTAGGGGATGAATCTCGGCGGCAACAGATGGGGATGGCGGCCTTTGATGTGGTGGCCGCCAACCAGGGCGCCTTGCTGAAAACCCGCCAGGCCATTTCCACGCGCTTCGCGCTCACCGCCCCGTCAGCACCTGAGCAACTCATGTGAGCGTCGGTTATGGACCCCCAAGTGGGTTTGGCCCAGATAACTCAAATGCATTAGAGTCCGAAATAATCTCACTTATGGCCAGCCGCTGGCCAAATCGGTGCATCAGCCACAACTCAGGTATTATCCAAGCGGCTTATCGGCTTATAATAAGAGCCGTAGCAGCACCCGTAACAAGGTAGCTGCGCTCATATCCACCTGTTGCAGAAACGAGATGCTTACCCGTATGGCGACACCCCCTTTTTCCCCCGCCGTCGAGCTCCCCATCTTCGTCATCAGCCTGCGCCGCTCGACCGAGCGCCGAGCCCTGATGGTGCAACAATTTGCGCGTTTGAACCTGCCGTTTAGCTTCTTCGATGCCATAGATGCCCAGCAGTGCGAACATCCACTACAACGCCACTATCGAGCGCAACACAGCCTGTTGCGCAAAGGGCGCCCGCTCTCCGCTGGCGAGGTGGCCTGCTATGCCAGCCACTACCAACTGTGGCAGTGGTGTGTAGATCACCAGCAAGCGGTGATCATAATGGAAGATGATATAGCCCTGAACCCACACTTCCCACAAGCGCGAGCAAGTGTGTCGGCACAGATTGAGAGCCTGGGCTATATCCGCCTGGCTAGGACCTTTGAGGTCAAAAAGCAACCATTAACACCCATCGACGAGCGATACACCCTCTATAAATATTTTGGTAAACCCAGTGGGGCTCAGTGCTATGCCCTGCATCCCAGTGCGGCCCGCAAATTACTCCGCCACTCACGCCGCATTAGCTTGCCAGTGGATGACTTCATGGATCAGGAGTGGCGACATGGGGTGGCGGCCATAGGGGTTGAACCCTTGCCCATCACCATCACGGATCTGCCCTCAGAAATTGGTCAACGCCGTCCAGAGCAACCGCTCAGCCGTGTCAACCGGATCAACCGCGAAGCCTTCCGCTGCGGCTACGATCTGATGGGTTCCCTGTTTAATCTCCACTTTCGCCTGCTGCAAAAGTGGCGACGCAAGAGATAGCCCGAACCGAGTCACAAGGTTGGAGACTGACCTTCAGCACGCCCACCAGGCGCGGAGAGCGACGTTAGATGCTCAACATGATAATGACGAGCCTTGCGGAGCAGGGCGACAATCCCCTCGCTCACCGCATCCCAATCCAACGTATTGATATCATGGGGCTGGGCCACCGAAAACAGGCTCTGGGCCAAGGGGTTCCGCGGCCCCCAATCGGCATGGTTTTCCAGGTCCGGATTGTATAAACCCAACAGAGGCAAACCCAATCCGGCCCCGATATGAATTGTCGCGGTATCCACCGAAATCAGACCATCAACCGCGCTGAGCTGGGCGATCACATCATAGATGGTACGGCTCTGCTGGTAATAAAAGAGCCCCGGGGCTCCTGATTGGGCCACTATCTGCTCGACCGTATGCCGCTCATTAGGAGGATAGAGCAGGCAGATGCCGCACTCCGGAGCCGAGGCTTTCAGCAAGGCGATCAAGCGCAACACAGCAGGCTGGCGCAACTTGCGCGCCCGACTGGCGCCAAAGGGATTGATGGCGATGATCTGGGGATAGTCAGTGGGCCATGTCGCCCGTAGCGCCAGCTCGCTTGCCGCGCAGCGGGGCAACCAGTAGCGGGTATCCACCGCCCCCACACCACACTGCTGCAGCAACCGGGCGAACTTGTCGGCGAAGTGTAAACTGCGGCATGCCTGACCGAGCTTGATATCGATACAGGAGAGCTCATCATCCAGCCCCGCCAGATGTTGAGGTGCCAGCCGATGGATGAAGTAGAGATCCTTCATCTTGAATACCTTGCTGAAATGCACCACCAGATCCACAGCGCCTATCTCCGCAGCCAGGCGGGCCAACTCCCGATAACCGGCCCGTTTGCTGCAGCGATAGAGCCTATCCGGCTGCCATGACTCCTGAAACAGCCCAGCCATGGCCTCCGTAGTGATCACCTCGATAGAGAGATCCGGGTTGGCCTTGCGCAACTCGCGGAACAGAAAGGAGGAGACAATAGCATCCCCCAACTTGGCATCCCAACGGATCAACAGAATGCGCCGACAGGCCTGGAGCTGACAGCCTGAAGCAGTCGTCAGGGGGCGATCGAACAACCAACGCCCCAGGCAACGCCGTCCACCATCGCGCCAGCGCTGGATCTGCAATTTAAGTCGTTTCACTCTCTCTCCTCTCCTGCCCCATCGGCTTGGTACCCTTGCAGGACATTGGGCCACAACGACTCCTGCCAGTGAAACTCAGGATGCAGCGCCGACTCCTTGCGCAGGGAGCGCAGCAGACGCGCCAGCATCTCCTGCTGCCAGGGGCCGGGTTGACGCAGACCACACTTGTCAAAGTCGATAACCCACACCTGACCATCGGCATCCAGCAACAGGTTGTGAGCATTCAGATCCGAATGATAGGCTCCGGCCTGATGCAGTTGCCGGATGACCTGGCCAATGGCTCGCCACTCCTCCGGCGTCAGCGGCCGCTCGCGCAAGATCTGCACCAGATCCCGGGCACCGGGAATGCGCTCGATCAACAGATCGGCACGATAAAACAGCCCATGCCGAACTCGCCTCGCCGCCGCTGGGCGAGGCACAGGCAGGCCGAGCTCGCGCAACCGGGTCAGCAGGCTGAACTCGGCCATGGCGCGGGAGCGCGCCAGAGGCGTCAGCCAGAAGCGATCGCCCAGCAGACGCCCCATCAAGCCACCGCGCCAGTAGTGACGCAGCACCAAGGCGGGCTTGCCCGGCTCCTGCACAAACCAGGTAATGCCACGACCACGGGATTGCCCCAGCACCCACTCACGGCTCTGCCACCACCCAGGGGTGCACTGCTCCGGCGTAAAGGCGCTAAAACAGTCGGGGTCAAACCAACAGACGTGCCCGGCATGGGAGATAACCTTCATAGGGCTCCAGAGAGTGGAAGGGAAGCAAGGCCGCGATTTTACAATCTGCAGCCGAGTTTGCATAATGCCCCTCATTATCTCAGCCTGAGTCCACTCATGCCGTTATTTTCTTCCCCGCCCAAGCAGTTATGTCTGTTGCGTCTCTCGGCCATAGGCGATTGCTGCCATGCCGTCGCCCTGGTGCAAGCCATCCAGCGCCAATGGCCGACCACCGAAATCACCTGGATCATGGGCAAGGTCGAGGCCAGCCTGCTGGGTGACCTGCCCGGTATCGAGGTGATCCCCTTCGATAAGAAACTGGGGTGGCGCGGTTACCTGCAGGTGTGGCGCCAACTCAAGGGGCGCCGCTTCGATGCCCTGCTACATCTACAGTCGGCCCTGCGCGCCAGCCTGCTGAGTATTGGCATTCGTGCCGGGCACCGCCTGGGGTTTGATGCAGAGCGTGCGGGCGATGGCCAGCGCTGGTTTACCAACCATAAGGTGGCCTCACCTGCCTCCCCCCATGTGCTGGATGGTTTCATGGCCTTTGCCCGGGAGTTGGGTGTTCAGGATCTCACTCCCAGCTGGCAGATCCCCACCTCACCCGCCGATGATGGCTGGGCCCGTGGCCAGCTCGACAAGAGTCGCCCCACCCTGCTGATAGCCCCGGCGGCCAGCAAGCCGTTCAAGAACTGGACCACAGCGGGATATGCAACCCTGGCCGATCATGCCGCCGAACGCGGCTATCAGGTCGTGCTCTGTGGTGGCCCGAGCGCATTGGAAAAGCAGATGGCACAAGAGATATTCGCGCTCTGCCAGCACAAGCCGGACAATCTGATAGGCCAGACCAGCCTCAAGCAGCTGATGGCCCTGATCAAACAGGCGCAACTGGTGCTAGCCCCCGATACCGGCCCCACCCATATGGCCACGGCGGCAGGCGTGCCGGTGATCGGTCTCTACGCCCACCATAACCCGGAGCGCACCGGCCCCTATCTGTGCCGCGACCGGGTGGTGAGCGTCTATGCTCCGCTGATCGAAGCCCAACTGGGCAAGCCTGTGGCCCAACTGCCCTGGCGCAGCCGGCTAAAAGATCCCCATGCCATGCAACAGATCACCCCAGCCCAGGTGATAAGCCAATTTGATCGCTTCGATCGCGCCCGGACATCCCCCCAGGAGAGCTCATGATCCCCCGCATTGCCGCCGTACTGATAGTCAAAAATGAAGGTCACAATCTGCGCGCCTGCTTGCAGAGCGTGGCGGCCTGGGTGGATGAGATCGTCATCCTCGACTCTGGCAGCAGCGACAATACGGCCGACATCGCCGCCGAGTTTGGTGCCAATTATCAGGTCGAGCCAGTCTGGCCTGGCTATGGTCGACAGCGGCAACTCGCCCAGCAGCGGGTCACGGCCGAATGGTGCTTCTGGCTGGATGCCGACGAGCGGGTCACCCCCGAACTCAAGGAGGCCATCTGCGCCGTCTGTGATGAAGCCGTAGGACGTACCGTCTACTCTGTGCCACGGCGCAACTGGGTTTTTGGTCGCTACCTGCGCCACTGTGGCTGGTATCCTGATCGGGTACTGCGCCTCTACCCTACCGCGCTGACCCGCTATAACGATGCCCTGGTACACGAGAAGGTCGAACTGGATGAGAGCATGCGGGTCGAACCCCTGCAGGGCGATCTGCTGCACACCCCCTACCGGGATCTGGAGCACTACCTGGTCAAGTCAGCCCGCTACGCCAAGGCGTGGGCCGATGGCAAGGCGGCGCGCGGGAAAACGGCCACTCTGCTACAGGGCATCGGCCACGCCATCGGCTGCTTTGTGCGCATGTATCTGCTACGACTGGGCTTTCTGGATGGCAAGGCGGGCTTTCTCATCTCGGTGCTCTCGGCCCACTCCACCTTCGTCAAGTATGCGGATCTCTGGAGCCGAGGACGCCCACGGCCCGAGTGACCGCCCCGCTTGCGGTTCAGGATGCCAGCTCTGGCGTGGCATCCTGCTCCACTTGGACATCCCCTGACTGGCGGGCTAGGGGTGAGATGGTATCGGCTACTGTTTGCCGTAGTTGGGGGAGCGCGGACCGTAGAGGATGCCGTTGGCGGTTCCAGCGAAGAGCAGAC
The DNA here is from genome assembly GCF_055413345.1 of Pseudaeromonas sp. HNCC25DJ180. Classification (NCBI taxonomy): domain Bacteria; kingdom Pseudomonadati; phylum Pseudomonadota; class Gammaproteobacteria; order Aeromonadales; family Aeromonadaceae; genus Pseudaeromonas; species Pseudaeromonas sp. HNCC25DJ180. The sequence goes on along the minus strand of NZ_JBVAYF010000016.1, from coordinate 41,322 downwards.
GAGAGCTGGTCATACCGGCGATGTCGTAACTCTTGTCACTGATGGTATTGGCGATCTGATTGATGGCCGCCTCCACCAGCATGCCCACCAGACCGGCACTGCTTCCGCTGCTCTGCTCCTGGCTGGAGGCGGTCGCCTTCCCCTCCCAGAGCAACTTGCCGTCGCGCAGATCCACCAGCCTGGCACTGGCCGTCACCCGGGTATCGCTGCTGAGCAACAAATAGGTGGTGCCATAATCCTGGATGTCGATGTAGAGCGCCGCATCGGCACCGAAGATCTTGCGCAGTTTCTCGATGGGTACGGCATGGATCTCGGCCGGCTGTTCCAGGCCATTCTGCCGGAAGGTCTCATCCACCACGGCCACCGGAAAGACATAGTAGCCAGACTCCGCCAGCGGCATGGTCACCTGGGAGTAGAGGCCATAGCTGCCCTTGATATCGGTGGCATGATTCTGGGGTGGCAGCACCAGTATGGATTTGGGTTTACTCTGGCGAAACGCCGTATAGTCATAGCCCTGCTGTGTCGCGCAGCCTGCCAGCAATAGCAGGGGTAGCAGCAGGGTTGCGATGATCACAGCTCTCATTTGCTGATCCCCTTCTTGTCACTGAGCAGAAAATCCATATAGGCAGCCGATTCCGGATAGAGGCTCTTCTCGGTCTTGAAGGCCGACGCCGCCTTGTCCGGATGACCCTGCCGGGCATAGAGCAAGCCGAGGTGGGCGTGGAAGCCCGGTGGCAGCACCTGTCCCTTGCCCTTGGCCTCCTGCTCATTCTTCTCCAGCGCCGCAATCTGCTGCTCCACGCTGTTCCCTTCCCCCTGGAAATAACCATATAACTGGGGCTGATACTGATCCCAGTTATAGAGGGATTGGGGCGCCGTGGCACAACCGCCGAGGCCTGCGGCCAGCAGCAGGACACACAATTTGCTTCCTTTCATTCACAGTGCTCCTGTGGCTTATTTCGCCGGTTGCCAGGCGCCGGACTCTATGCCCTTCACTAGCTTGTTCACCGCCTCGCGGATGGCCAGATCCAGCACCTTGCCATTGAGGGTGGAGTCATAGCTGGCGGTGCCGCCGAAACCGATCACTTCGCGGTTGGAGAGTTCATACTCCCCCGCCCCTTGTGAGGAGTAGACCACTTCCGAGGTATTCACATTCACCACATTGAGGGCCACCTTGGCGTAGGCGATCTGGGACTTGCCCTGCCCCAGTATGCCGAAGAGCTGGTGATCACCTGTCTCCTTGCGGCCAAATTCGGTCACATCCCCCGTCACCACATAGTCGGCGCCCTTGAGGTTCTGGCTCTTGCCCTTGATACCGGCCTCCTGCTTGAGCTCATCCATATTGTCGCGATCCAGCACATTGAAGCGGCCGGTCTGCTGCAGGTGAGTCATGAGAATGGTCTTGGACTGGCCACCGAGGCGATCTATGCCATCACTGAAGATGCCGCGCATATAACTGGAGCGGTTATCAAACTTGCCGACGGCGATGGGGCTACGCACCCCCTGGTAGGGCTGGTTGTAGCTCTCTACCTTGGCCACCTCTAAAGAACGGGAAGATTCGGTGGCACAACCTTGCAGCAAACTGACTGCCAGAAGTGCCGATCCACATGCTAACAACGCCTTATTCATCCTGATGGTCCTTCTTGGTTTTCCTAAACGTTAGACAGCTGGAATATAGCAGCCAACCGCCCGCTAGAGAGAGCTTAGACAGCCATTGCTCAACACGGAATAAACCAACTGAATAAGACTCACAAGGTTCTGTGACTAAAGTCCCAGTCCACGTCGCCACTCGACGATGGCAGGCAGCAGAGTCGCCACCTCAATGCGGCTCATGTCGCAGAGATCCCCGTCGCCCGACGGCGGAGTAAAGGCCAGGTGACGCCCCTGGCTATTGAGCGGTTGCCAGCGCAGCGGCGTGGCAGAGCGACGGGCAGGAAAGAAGCCGACGGTCGGCACATTCAGCGCGGCAGCGATATGCAAAGGACCGGTACTGCCGGCGATAAACAGGGCGGCATTGGCGATCACCTGGGCAAAGCGCACCAGCCCCTCCCGGGATTCATAGACATAGGCATGCCCCCCACCGGCCATGACCTGGGCCGCCAGCTCATGGGCCAGTACCTCTTCGCCGGGGCCCGCCGTGACCACGCAGGGGGAGTCGGGCCACTGTTGCTGCAGTCCCAGCAGCAGCTCGGCATACTGGGCCGCCGAGAGGTTATTGGCCGAGCCGCCCGTGCCGCAGTGCGCCATCAACCAGGGCTTGGCTGGGTTAATGCCGAGGCGCCCCGCCGTATCGCCGCGCACAGCCGCCAGCAGCCCATCGGCAAATCGCAGATAGGGTGGCTCGGGTTCCATCACAGGCCATTGCTGTGCCTGCAGGAAGTGACGGATCAGATCCAGGTTGTACTCATACTCGGGCTTTTCCGAACGGGAGCGGCGCTGCACCAGGCGGTGATTATAGAGAAACTGGGCCAGCTTGGTGGCCGGGGCCAACCGGTAGGCGATGCGGCTACGCCAGAGCAGCCAGGCGGTACGCCAGGTGGAGAAGAGGGTGATGGCGGCATCGAAACCTTCCTGCCTGAGCCGCTTTTGCAGCTGAGCCCGCTCCCGGCAGGGCGCCTTGCGGCCCGGATCCAGTATCACCTGATCGATCCAGGGGCAGAGTTCGGCCAGCGGCGCGGTATAGGCTGGCACCAGGGCCGTCACATGACAGTCGCAAGACTCCTTGAGCATGGCAAAGCTGGGCCAGGCCAGCATGAAATCGCCGATCTTGTCGTTCCGCACCACCAGGATACGCCGCATCCCTTCTCTCCTTGCTACAACTTGAGTGGCGGCTATTCTTGCCAAAGGCGCTGCCTTTCACAAGCGCGCATCCGTATAATAAGACAATAAGCGGAGATTATTAGTACGAGGAGCCACCATGACCAGCAAGGCCCTGTTTCCAGGCACCTTTGACCCCTTGACCCTGGGGCATCTGGATATTATTCGCCGAGCTGCCGCCCTGTTTGATGAGGTGGTGGTCGCCATCGCCATGAGCCCGGGGAAACGCCCCCTCTTCACGCTAGAGGAGCGCGTGACGCTGGCACAGGAAGCCTGCGCGGAACTGAGTAATGTGCGTGTAGAGGGCTTTAGCGGCCTGCTCATCGACTTCGCCCGCCAACAGCAGGCCAATGTGCTGGTGCGCGGTATCCGCACCATGACCGACTTTGACTACGAGAACCAACTGGCGGCCATGTACCGCCAATTGATGCCGGAGCTGGAGGTAGTCTTCCTGCCGCCCAACGCCGGCTTCAACTTCATCTCCTCCACTCTGGTACGGGAGGTGGCGCTGCATGGCGGCGATGTCTCGCCCTTTGTCACGCCGGCGATCGCCCGCGCAGTACGGGAACAGCTGAGGCTAAACTAGCGTTGGCAGTGGGGGCAGAAGACTGTGGTTCGCTGCCCCTGGCGGATCTCGGTGAGCGGGTGCCCACACTCCTTGCACTCCGCTCCCCCACGGCCATAGACCTGCAACTCCTGCACAAAGTAGCCGGGCCGGCCATCGGCTCGGGTAAAGTCCTTGAGGGTAGTCCCACCCTGGTGGATGGCGCGAGCCAGCACCGCCTTGATCTCTACCACCAGTCGCTCGCACTCCGCCAGGCTCAAGCTGCTGGCCGCCCGTCGCGGATCTATCCCCGCGGCAAAGAGCGACTCGTTGGCATAGATATTCCCGACCCCCACCACCAGGTGATTATCCATCAACCAGGGCTTGATGGCGCTTTGCTTGCGGCGGTTGCGCTCATGCAGGTAGTCGCCATGGAAGGCTGAGGTCAAGGGCTCGGGGCCCAGCGTGGCCAGCAGCGGGTGTAGATGGGGATCCCCCGAGGTCCAGAGCAGGGCGCCGAAGCGGCGGGCATCATTGAGCCGTAGCAGCTTGCCATTATCCAGCTCGATATCCACATGATCGTGTTTCTCTGCGGGCGTGCCGATAGGCAGAATACGCAACCGCCCGGACATCCCCAGATGCAGGATGGCGGTACCCAGCGTCGAGTAGAGCAGCAAATACTTGGCGCGCCGCTCGATACGCTCAATGGGACACCCCACCAGCAACTGGATCTCGCCGGGAATGGGCCAGCGCAGGGCGGGGGTGCGCACCACCACCCTGGTCACTGTATGTCCTAGCATCCAAGGCGCTATACCCTGCTTACTGACCTCAACCTCAGGTAATTCCGGCATCACACTCTCCTCGGTAGTGCCCCAACCCAGCCGGGTTTATTCATGGGGCAGCCAGCGGCCACTCTGTTGCTGCTCGGCCACATAGCGCTCGACCTGGGCCGGGTAGCTGACCTGATAACTGTATTTCCGACTGTCATTGGCCGCCTGCAGATTGATGACGAGGCAGTAACAAGCCGCCCACAGCAGATAACGGGCAAACTGCGGCTCTCGCCCCTTGGCCCAGTGGCGGATAAATAGCAGCAGCGGAAAGAGGGCGCAGGGAAAGATCAGCATCAGATGCCAGAAGCTGAAGATGATAGGGGCTAACGCGGCACAGACCAGGGAGGCCAACAAGCCGGCGACCGAATAGAGCGTCAACCACTGGCTTGGCGTGATCGCCTGTGCTGCCGCTCCGCGCCAGAAGATGGGCTTCACCTGTTGCCACAGATAGTAGTTGGCCCGCAGCACCAGCAGCATGGAGAGCCCACCAATCCCATACGCCAGGGTACGCCACAGATAGGTGACCCCCAGTTGCAACCATGCCACCGACTCCAGCCAGGGGAACTGAGCCCCAGTGATCAGCTTGTTGGTAAAGATCCAGGAGGCGTAACGCAGCCAGTAGATCACCGGCTTGAACAGCGGGTAGACATGCACCAATCCCCAGCCGATATAGCGCGCCTGAGCATCCGGATTGGCCTCACGCGTAATGCTCTGGTTCGCCAGCGTCTCCTGCAGATAGGGTACCAGCGACAGACCTATGACCAGAGCCGCAAACAGCACGCCCCAGAGATTGACCCGCAATTGGCGACGATAGAAGAGATAGGCCGAGATAATACAGAGCAGGGGCCAGGAGTAGTGAAGCTGCATCGCCATACCGATCGCCAGCAGGTGAAGGAAGGTATAGCCCGCCGAGGAGAGGGTTCGCATCTGGAAGGCGGACCAGCAGTGCAGTGCGGCAAAGAAAAAGAGGTAGGAGGGGTTATAGAGCAGGCTCTCGTAGAGAAACCAGGGGTTCAACCAGCAGATCACCATGAAGAGCAGGCGCATCCGCGCTCCGCCGATCTGCTTGATCACCTGATCAAATAACAGGTAGCCCACCAGGCGCAGTGCGATCAGCAGCAGCATGGGGCTATAGGGGGAGTACCACACCTTCAGTGGTAAACCCACCAGATAGGCCGAGAGCGAGCCAGGCACGTTGCCCATGGCGCTAGCCACATTGCCATAGCTCAACCAGACATGGTTCAACGCCCCCAGATAACCCTTATCGATCATCTGCCACTGGTCGGCCCCGACTATCTGATGCTGAGCATACAAGCCAGACAAGAGGAGCCCGAGCAGCAGACCCGCAGCAAACAGCGGCCTGAAATATTTTTCCAAATCCATAGCGACACCCTATGCATGATGCGTAACGACACCCTGATCATCTACGCCAAGCCGAAACCCGAGTGGGCGCATTCTACCGGAAAACCGGCGAGAGCGGAGTGCAGGAGGGTCGCCAAATTGCAGGCATAAAAAAACCCGGCTTAATTAAGGCCGGGTTTTTTCAAGCAAGCAGATCAATTACTTGATCTTGCCTTCCTTGTAGATCACATGCTGACGAACTACGGGATCAAATTTCTTGATCTCCATCTTCTCAGGCATGGTGCGCTTGTTCTTGGTCGTAGTGTAGAAATGACCAGTACCGGCGCTGGAGTTCAAGCGGATCTTTTCGCGTACACCTTTAGCCATGATCTATCTCCTTACACTTCGCCACGGGCGCGCAGATCAACCAGAACTGCTTCGATTCCCAGCTTGTCGATGATGCGCATACCCTTAGTGGAAACACGCAGCTTGACGAAACGCTTCTCGCCTTCAACCCAGAAACGGTGAGTTTGCAGGTTAGGCAGGAAACGACGACGGGTCGCGTTTTTAGCGTGGGAACGGTTGTTACCCACTGCCGGACGCTTACCGGTTACTTGGCACACTCTAGACATGTCAGTCTCTCCAAAATCTTACTTCTAAATTTGCTCGAGCATTTCTTAGCCCCGCTGGCCTGTTGCGGGGCCATATAGAAGGCGGCATTTTATACAGCATGGCTCGACAAAGATCAAGCGAAAGCCAAGCGATGGTCGGCTCATAGCCAACCACGCTCGGCAAAAGATACTGTCTCACCGTCACCAACCACCAGGTGATCAAGCACCCGCACGTCAATGAGACCCAAAGCCGCGCAGAGCCTATCGGTCAGGCTACGGTCAGCCCGACTTGGCTCAGCCACGCCGGATGGGTGATTATGGCAGAGGATGACCGCCGCCGCATTATATTTGAGCGCCGTCTGCACCACTTCTCGCGGATAGACGCTAGCCGCATCCAAAGTCCCGAAAAAAAGCTCGGCAAAATGGAGCACCCTGTGCTGATTGTCCAGCAGCAGCAGGGCAAACACCTCCTGGCGTCTATCCCGCAACTTGGCCTGCAAGAAGCGCCGGGTGGCGGTGGGGCTGGTCAGGGCATCCCCCCGCTTCATCTCCTCCCCCAGGTAGCGACAGCTCATCTCCAATACTGCCTGCAGCTGCACATATTTAGCCTCCCCCAGGCCATGGGCTTGGCAGAAGCGCCCCTTGTCGGCGGCCAACAGACCACGCAGGGAGCCGAACTCCAGCAGCAGGCGCCGGGCCAGCTCCACCGCATCGCAACCGCTGACGCCGGTGCGCAAGAAAATAGCCAACAGTTCGGCATCGCTCAGCGCCCCAGCCCCCTGGCTCAGTAACTTCTCCCGCGGCCGCTCGGCGGCGGGCCAATCCCGGATCCCCATACTGACTCCTGACTATCGCACAGCAACGAGCCGTTGCGCTCGCCTCCAAGATAGGTTGCCTGGGCTGTTTTGCCCGCAGGCGCTGTCAGCAGAGCCAGCTGACACTTTTTGCAGAACCGTTGAGCCCAACACGCCGGGTGCCATCACAGTGTCATCATGCTGGGGTGTGATAGCGGTTTGCACGACTCGGCAACAGGCTGTGATATTCTGTGGCGCTCGACTCAGCAGCCGGAAGTGAAATGGATGGAACTGCTCAACAAACGCATATTATTGGGCGTCAGTGGTGGCATAGCCGCCTATAAGAGCGCCGAACTGGTACGCCGCCTGCGCGAGCGCGGTGCCGAAGTTCGGGTAGTGATGACAGAGTCAGCCCGCGCCTTCATTACCCCCCTCACCATGCAGGCGGTCTCGGGTAACGGGGTGCCGGATGGCATGCTGGAACCGGCCACCGAGCTGGGGATGAACCATATCGAGTTCGCCAAGTGGGCCGATCTCATTCTGCTGGCCCCGGCTACCGCCAACCTGATCGCCCGCCTGGCTACCGGCATGGCCGATGAGCTGCTCACCACCCTGTGCCTCGCCTCCCCAGCCCCGCTGGCCGTGGCCCCGGCCATGAATCAGCAGATGTATCTGCATCCGGCCACTCAAGCGAATCTGCAGACCCTGGCCAGCCGCGGTGCCCTGATTTGGGGTCCGGCCTCCGGCTCCCAGGCCTGTGGCGACATAGGCCCGGGCCGTATGCTCGACCCCAATGATCTTGTGGCCGAGTGCGTGGCCCACTTTGCCCAACCCAAGCTGAACCTGAAGGTGATGATCACAGCGGGCCCCACCCGGGAGGCGCTGGATCCGGTGCGCTATATCAGCAATCACAGCTCGGGCAAGATGGGCTTTGCCATCGCCGCCGCCGCCGCCGAACTGGGCGCCGACGTGACGCTCGTCAGCGGCCCGGTCAACCTGGCCACCCCAGCTGGGGTCAAGCGCATCGATGTCGAGAGCGCCCTGCAGATGCAGGCGGCAGTCAACGCCCACCTAGCTGGGCAACAGATCTTTATCGGTTGTGCCGCCATCGCCGATTATCGCCCTGAAGAGGTGGCCCTTCAGAAAATCAAGAAGTCGGCCGATGAGATGACGGTGACCCTGGTGAAAAACCCGGACATCATAGCCGAAGTAGCCGCCCGGGCCGACCGCCCCTTCGTGGTGGGCTTTGCCGCCGAGACCCGGGATGTGGAGCATTACGCTCTGGACAAGCTGCAACGCAAGAAGCTGGACATGATCGCCGCCAACGATGTGGCGCGCGAAGGACAAGGCTTTAACAGCGATAACAATGCCCTGACCCTGTTCTGGGCCAATGGTCGGCAGGAACTCCCCCTCGCCACCAAAACCGAGGTGGCGCGCCGCCTCATGACACTCATCATCAAGAAGTATCAGCATGAAGCAGATTGAACTGAAGATCCTGGACCAACGTATTGGTAAACAATTTCCCCTGCCGGAGTATGCCACTCCCGGCTCTGCGGGCCTCGACCTGCGCGCCTGCATCGATGATGCTGTCGAACTGGCTCCTGGCGCCACCACCCTGCTGCCCACGGGTCTGGCCATCCATATCGCCGATCCGGGCCTCTGTGCCACCATTTTGCCGCGTTCTGGCCTGGGCCATAAGCACGGCATAGTGCTGGGCAACCTGGTCGGGCTCATCGACTCGGATTACCAGGGGCAACTCATGGTCTCGGTGTGGAATCGGGGTCAGGAGAGCTTCACCATCCAGCCGGGTGAGCGGATCGCCCAGCTGGTATTCCTGCCCGTGGTGCAAGCCAGCTTCACTCTGGTTGATGAGTTTAATAGCAGCGAACGGGGTGAGGGTGGTTTCGGCTCGTCCGGCCGCCACTGATCGCTACTCCTCTTGGTCGAGAGCATGACGCCCTGGGGCGTCATGCTGGCGTTGTTTGTCACCGTTTAGGGATGATTCGGATATGACCACTCAAACTGCGACTCCCCACAGGCGCGAGCAGATATTGCAAGCCCTGGCCCATATGCTGGAACACCAGGCCGGACAGCGCATCACCACCAAGAGCCTGGCGGCCGAGGTGGGTGTCTCGGAGGCGGCCCTCTATCGCCACTTTCCCAGCAAGGCGCGCATGTTCGAGGGGCTTATCGACTTCATTGAAGAGACCCTGCTCTCCCGTATCAACCTGATCCTCAAGGAGGAGAAGGAGACGCTGGCCCGCTGCGAGCACATACTGCAACTGCTGCTGGTGTTTGCCGAACGCAACCCCGGCATCACCCGCATCCTGACCGGCGATGCTCTGCAGGGCGAACACGAGCGGCTGCGCGAGCGCGTGACCCACATGTTTGACAAGCTGGAGAGCCAACTCAAGCAGGTACTGCGGGAACGCAAGCTGCGGGAGGGCAAAGGCTTCTCGGTCGAAGAGGCGCAATTGGCCAATCTTCTGTTAGCCTATGTGGAGGGTCGTCTGAGCCAGTTTGTGCGCAGCAACTTCCACCTGCTGCCCACGGCCAACTTCGCGACCCAATGGCAATTTATTCATAACCAGTTGCTACAAAGTTAAGAGGCCGGAGTTTCCAGCCTCTGTCACCCCCGAAGGAGCACGCATGGATACTGAAATCATAGATAACGCCAGTCATTGGTTCACCAACAACCAAACTCTGCTCATCGAGTATGCCGTCAATTGCACCGCCGCCCTGCTCACCCTGCTCATAGGTTGGTTCGTCGCCAACCTACTGACCGGTGGACTGACCCGGCTGATGAAGAGTCGTAACCTGGATGCCACCATCACCGACTTCATCGGCCACCTGGTGAAGTACGCCATCCTGGCCTTCGTGGTCATCGCCGCCTTAAGCCGCATCGGAGTACAGACGGCCTCCTTCGTCGCCATCATAGGTGCCGCCGGTCTGGCCGTGGGCTTGGCCCTGCAGGGCTCCCTGGCCAACTTTGCCGCCGGTGTGCTCATCATACTGTTTCGCCCCATCAAGGCCGGTGAGTTTGTAGAAGTGGCCGGCACAGCGGGTGTGGTGCAAACCGTGCAGATCTTCAGCACAGTACTGACCTCGGGCGATAACAAGATGGTCGTGGTACCTAACGGCGCCATTCTCAATGGCACCATCACCAACTACTCCCGCATGGAGACCCGCCGGGTCGATATGAGCTTTGGTATCGACTATGGCTCGGATCTGCGCATCGCCAAGCAGGTGCTAGAGCGCTTGGTTGCGGAAGAGCCCCGCATCCTTAAAGAGCCGGGCGCCACCATAGCGGTCGCCGCGCTGGGCGAATCGGCGGTCAATATCGTGGTGCGCCCCTGGGTCAAAACGGCTGACTACTGGGGCGTGTGGTTTGACTTTCACGAACAGGTAAAGCTGGCTTTCGATGCCGAAGGGATCAAAATTCCCTTCCCGCAGTTGGCGCTGCATATGCAGAAATCCTCGACCTGAATCGGTTAGTCGGCCGTAAAAAAAGCCGCTCAATGAGCGGCTTTTCCGTTTATGGCTTACGGCAAACTTAGATGCCGTATTGGGCGCGATAAGCCTGCATGGCCACCAACTGCTCGGCCATCTCCGGCTTCTCTGCCAGGTAGTTGATGAGATCGCCCATCTGGATAATCGTCACCACCTTGGCACTGTAATCCCGCTCCACCTCCTGGATGGCAGAGAGTTCACCCTTGCCCTTCTCCTGACGATCCAGAGCGATCAGCACCCCGGCCAGGCTGGCGCCATTGGCCTGGATCAGATCCATGGATTCGCGAATGGCAGTGCCAGCGGTGATCACATCATCCACCAGCATGATGCGCCCCTGCAGTGGGCTACCTACCAGATTGCCGCCCTCGCCGTGATCCTTGGCCTCCTTGCGGTTGAAACACCAGGGCACGTCGCGATCATGGATCTCGGCCAACTGCACCGAGGTGGCTGAGGCAATCGGGATCCCCTTGTAGGCCGGGCCAAACAGCACGTCGAACTCGATGCCGGAGTCCACCAGGGCAGCGGCATAGAAACGGCCGAGGCGCGCCAGATCGCGACCTGAGTTGAAGAGGCCGGCGTTGAAGAAGTAGGGGCTCTTGCGGCCCGATTTCAGGGTGAACTCCCCGAACTTCAACACCTGCTTGCTCAGGGCAAACTCGATAAACTCGCGCTGGTAGGCTTTCATGTTTGGTCCTCTTTCCTGTCACATCTCAAACGGTAAAAATTAAAAAAACGCGGCCAAGACCGCGTTGTTAATTGACTCAGTTCAGCGCCTGCTTCTGCAGCTCAACCAGCTCGGCTATGCCGTTTTTGGCCAACTCCAGCAGTTGGAACAACTCCTCCTGGCTGAAGGGAGCCCCTTCCGCCGTGCCCTGCACCTCGATGATCTTGCCGCACTCTGTCATCACCACATTCATGTCCGTCTCGGCGGCGGAGTCTTCCACATACTCCAGATCGCAGATGGCCTGCCCCTCATGGATACCCACGGAGACGGCGGCCACCATGTACTTGAGCGGATCATTCTTCAGCTTGCCCTGCTCCTGCAGCCAGCGCAGGGCATCCACCAGGGCCACACAGGCCCCGGTAATGGCGGCGGTACGGGTGCCGCCATCGGCCTGGATCACGTCACAGTCTATGGTGATGGTATATTCACCCAGCAGCTTGAGATCGACCGCGGCGCGCAGGGCGCGACCAATCAGCCGCTGGATCTCCAGGGTACGGCCGCCCTGCTTGCCGGAGGCGGCTTCGCGATTCATGCGCGAGTGGGTAGAGCGGGGCAGCATGCCATATTCGGCAGTGATCCAGCCTTGGCCCTTGCCCTTGAGGAAGCGGGGCACCCCTTCCACCACGCTGGCGTTGCACAGGACGCGGGTCAGGCCAAACTCGACCAGCACTGAGCCCTCGGCATGGGTGGTGAAGTTACGGGTGATGGTGACCGGGCGCAACTGCTCGGGCGTTCTGCCATTGGGACGCATGGGATCTTCCTGCTTAATCGTGAGTGGCCGCCAGTATACGGGATCGGCCAACGCTTTTCACATGACGGGCATTTTCCTGATGAGAGGGCTATAATCGGCCCCACTTTTTCCGCCGATTTACGAGATCCGTATGATTCACAGCATGACAGGCTATGCCCGCAAAGAGTTCAAGGGCGATTGGGGCACCGCAGTGTGGGAGATCCGCTCCGTCAATCAACGCTACCTAGAAACTTACTTGCGCCTACCGGAACAGCTGCGTGGCCTGGAGCCGATCCTGCGTGAACGCTTCCGCAAGCACCTGGAGCGCGGCAAGGTGGAGTGCAACCTGCGCTTCGAAAGCCAGACCAATGCCGGCCAACTGCACATCAATGAAGCCCTGGCCGAGCAGCTGATCGAGGGCGCCCTCTGGGTGATAGACAGAGCCGGTCAAGGCCAGCTCAACCCCCTGGACGTGCTGCGCTGGCCCGGCGTCATGGCTGGCGAAGAGCAGGACATGGACGAGCTCAACACCCGCCTATTGGCTGGGTTTGACGAAGTGCTGGCCCAGTTCGTCGAGAGCCGTCAGAGCGAAGGCGATAAGCTCAAGGTGCTGATCGAGCAGCGTCTGGATGGCATCCAGGTCGAGGTGACCAAGGTGCGCGCCTTCATGCCTCAGATCTTGGAGTGGCAGCGTCAGAAGCTGATCGACCGCTTGGCCGAAGCCAAGCTGGAGCTGGATCCCGCCCGCGTCGAGCAGGAGATCATCATGCTGGCCCAACGCATCGACGTGGCCGAAGAGCTGGATCGCTTAGGGATGCACCTCACCGAGACCCGCAAGATCCTGAACAAAGGCGGCGCCTGCGGCCGTCGTCTGGACTTTATGATGCAGGAGTTCAACCGCGAGTCGAACACCCTCGGCTCCAAGTCCATCAACGCCGAGACCACCCAGAGCGCAGTCGAGCTCAAAGTGCTTATCGAGCAGATGCGCGAGCAGATCCAGAATATCGAATAAGCATCAGCCCGCTACACCGCCAAAGCCCCTCACGAAGGGGCTTTGGCGGTTTCTGTGAGTGGTTGGATAAATCAAAACCCCATATCAAACTTGTTTTTAGGGGTATTGTCATTGAGTAATTCTGAAGCGAGCGCGCTTACTTCTGCCTGCACATAGGCCCAATATTCCGGGTTATCCAGCGTCCGCTCCTTGATCTGTCTGGGAATAAAGCGGCTCATTTCCATGTTGAAATCGTCACGCACCTCATCGTCTTGCATCAACTTACCAAGCTGAAGAGTAAGCGCGGCGCGGAAGTCGTCGGTTTTCTTGTTTCTGGCTGCCAACTTATTCGCAACCAGATCCTTTGACAGGGCGACACCACGCTGTTTGATCCAGACAATATCCCAAATATCACGGGGCTTTATTCTTCTGGCGCGATAGGCCAAGGCGATCAATTTATCGGCGAGCGTTTCTTGCAGTGATTGGACCGGTATCAGTATTCCCTCTGTTGGTACAACAATATTGTAGTGATTGAGCAATGGCCTTTTTTCTACGTCAAACGAGGGGATGGCACACACATCGATATGCATTTTTTGACGCGGCAAATCCGGTCGAGTCGCATCCTTGACGATACTGATTTTCCAGGAAGCGGTATCGCCTTGCTTGTCCTCTGCGGGTTTATTCACCCACACTGGGGTTTCATACTTGTTCTGAATGTACTTTTGTATTTCCAACTCCAAACCGTCAAAATCGGCAGGCGTGAAATCATGCCCACCATTAAAGTCGAGATCTTCAGACAGGCGCGCACTGTTGTAACACATTCGCAATGACGTCCCGCCAATGAAGGTCAGCGTTTGCATTGCACCTTGCTTTATCAACACATCCATAATGTCGTGATGCAGGATCTCTTTTTCTATTACAGGAGTGATGGCTGCATACTCTGGATTCGCCTGGACAATTTGACGGATCTGTTCCTTTAACATGTTAACTCTCCAGCATATGCAGGTTGCGATTACAGTGTTTCAAATCCGCTATCGCTTGTTCGCTTGTCGCCCGATACATTTTTATATCGGGGTCAAAATAGAGGTTTGGCGCAATCTGATGGATAGGCTTCTTGGTGTGAATAAACTCAATCACCCCGTATGGGGTTGAAAAGGTGCCACTTCGCCCCTTGGTAATAACGGTGACCCTGTCCATGACCAGTTGTGATATATCACCGGTATGACTTAACTGACTCTCCAGGCTGATGTAATTCAACACACCGCCACGCAGTTTTTTAATGATCTTATAGAGGGCACTTTCCGGTTCAGGTGGTGTGAGCGTACTTTCATACAGACCTTTAACAACCCTTCTCAACAGCCCCCTTTTCACCGCATCGGCCAGAAACTTGATAAAGGCCGGACTACAGGGCTCCCCCATCATAAAGGCAAGCTCTGAAGCGGTATGAATACCGCCTCCAGCCTTAACGGCGCTGGAAAAAACGGCGAGTAGTTGGTCGGTCTTCGTCATAAAGGTCTACATTACATAACCATATACGTTATGTAATGTAGACCTAAGCATCCAAAGCAACAAGAGGTAGGTCTACAAAACATCACCAAATAGGTAATAATTTGTAGACTAATGGGCGGCTCAGTTTGTCCCTTCCAGCAACTTGACGTTTTGCAGCTTAATCCCGACCTCATCATGGGCCGCAAGCGTGGCAATAGACCAGTGGCTGTCGAGCCGACGCAACTCGGCAGCAAATTAAAAAAACACAATAAAATCAAATGGATGCATAACGACCAATAAAATCAACAACATATAACACATTGATTTTATTGGTTTTTTGTTCTGTTTTGACGATTAAAGCACAAAGCAAAACCCCATCCCAACCATCCCCTTGAACTAATGGGAAGGAGCTGTGTACTGCGCAACTAGACAGCCACCTTCCGCAGAGCGCAAAGGTGTAGCGACCGGAGGGGCTGCCTATTCTCCCCACCACTTTCCCCTTCACTAGCTTCCAGCTCGGGATAAACGGCGTGTCGGCATAAAAGGTTATCCCGATGCCGCGCGGGCACCAACCAGCAACGGAAGCGGCAGCCTGAACAAACGGCCCCTGTGGCAAACCAAAGTGGCTATCCCGAGTGGCGTTATTAGATTGAAAACTGAAACGTTTGCGTCAGCAGCGGCTGGATCTCGGCTTTTCTCGGTGCATTTTCCTCGGCGAACATCCGTCCTGGCTCAACGGTAACAAAGCCCCAGAGCTGTAAGAATCGATCTATAAAGCGCGCGCCGATAAGAAGACCGAGTAGCCTAGCGGGTGAAAAGAATCCATCAGGCGCGAAGTGGCGCAGCAGATCGGGGAACGCGGTCGCCACGTCCTCAATCAATTGATCAACACAAGCATGGCCTTGCAGGCGCCACAGCATAAACAGCCAGAAGATGCGCAGATCCACATCCGTCTCCCAGCCATCGAAATAAGCCCAGTTAAACTTAGCCACTGCGGCCTCGAGCATGGGCAGGAGAAAGGCGTGAACGCCCCGGGTTTGATACTGCTTCTGTGCCTCTTTTTTCACATGAAAACGGCCACTTCTGCAGTAAATGATGCCCGCTATCTCCGCCAGGATCCGGGTATAGTGCAGCGCGACAAACTTATCTTCATTCACACCGGCAAAGCTATTTATGCTCACATGAATGTCAAACTTGCCGACGGCAAATTCAGGTAACAATGCACTAGCCTGCTTGACCAGTTTTTGTGGCAGATTGCCTTTGCTCGTTGCTTTGAATGAGCCCTCGTGCTGCATGGCTTCATCCAGGATCAAGTCCAGATAGCGCATGACAGGGCTAGAGGATAAGTCGTCAGGCGTCGTAATCGTCACCCCGGTCCATTGATTGAAAGGCCCATAGAGCCAGTTCTCCATCTGGTTTGGCGTGAGGCCACAAAGCTCGGCATGGGGTCGGTTATTGCGCTCTTCCACCTTATGCTGCATGACCAAATTGAGTTCATCCAGGCTGAGATTGGGGTTCATGGCGACGACTTGTGCCATGTCATCCAATAACTCGGTGCGCTGTTTTGACAGACTATCCATGCAGCAGTGTTTGTATTTCTTACCACTGCCACATGAGCAAGGATCATTGCGGCCAATTTTCACGATAACTCTCTTCTTCTGTTTGTCCTGCCCAAATTTACCCATAATGGCGAATATCAGGTCAACAACCCAATGACCTTCATCGCCCACCAAAGCGACCCCTCTCGCATATTCCGAGCGGCCGCCCCCAGTCACGATATCCCCAGGAGAACCCTCATGACCTCAGCCTTTCCCCTCCCCGACCTGGGTAAACTCCTGGCGATAGCCGGTGAGGCCACCTTTGCCAAGGGGATGCTGCTGGCCAAGGCGGGGAACGTCCACCAGTTGGTATGGCAAGGAAATTGTGTCTCGTCTCGAGTGGCGGGCAGCCATGACTACCAGGTCACACTCAAGCTGGATGAGGAGGGGGTTTCCAGCAACTGCACCTGCCCGGCGGCCACCTATCAGGTGATGTGCAAGCACGCCGTCGCCACAGCGCTCGCCCTGATGGCCCAACAGGCACAGAAACCGGATGGGGATGAGAGTGAGCCAGAACGACTGCGCAACTTCTTTGCCAGCCAGGAGAAGGAGGCGCTGATCACCCTGCTACTCGAGGAGCTCGGTCGCGATGAGCGGCGCTGGCAACACTGGCTGCAACGGGCAGATCGCAGTGACCAGCCGGTCACTCAGGCTACGTTGACCACACAGATTGATCAGGCGCTGCCAGAGGAGAGTCTGTGGGCGTGGCGGGAGGTGGCAGACTACTTCGACGCAGCGGAAAAGCAGTTCGAGGCTATCTGGGAGGCACTGGAGCCACTGCCGGTAGAAGCCCAATGGGCACTGGTAGAACATGCCCTGTCGCGCCTCAACCAGGTGCTGGAGCAGTTAGATGACTCGGGCGGCCACCGCTTCATTATTGAAGGCGAGTTGAAGAGTCGCCTACCAAAACTATTCCGGCAACTGCCGTGGAGCGAACAGCAACAGGCCGACTGGCTATTCAAGCATCTGCTGGAGAAGCCTTTGGATGTCTTCCCATCCCTTTCCGACTTTGGTGTTGCCTGCCGTAACCCCAGCCTGCTGGCGCTGTGTGAACAGGCGCTGGAGCAACGGCTGGGCCAGGCCGACAGTTCGGAGCCGTGGTGGCAATGCCGACGCTATGCCGAGCCGCTGATCGCCGCCGCCAGAGCGAGTGGGCAGTGGCGCACCGAACTCTCCATCCAGTCACGACTCGCCCAGAACGTTCGCGACAGGCTCGATCTCTGCCAACTGTGCCTCGACAACCAGGAGCCACTGGATGGTGAGTATTGGCTGGCCAAGGCCCGCCAACAGGCGAGCCACCCCATAGATCATCTTCACTGCGATCGAATGGAGATCCGGCTGAGCGAGCAACTGGCAGACAAACCTCGGGCCTGGGCACTGGCCAACCGCCTCTTCGAGCAGCACCCCAGCTTTGCGGAGTTTCAGGAGTTGCGCCAACTGCAGCAGCGGCTGGCCTGGCCGGATGAGGGGTTGCTGGACCGGGTGGAGCAGGCGCTACAAGCGCTCTACCGTCCTGCCGATGGCGGCCCTCTCCGGCATGAAAGCGATGCCCTGCTCTGGTTCTATCTGGATCAGGGGCGCGAAGACGAGGCCTGTGACTGGGTCAAGGAGCGCCAGATCGGTGCCAACGCCCTGTTGACCCTGGCCGACCGGGTGCTACAGCGCCGCCCGTTGGATGCCCTCATCTACCACTTCCGGGTAACCGCCATTACGTTAGAGCAGGCCAACAACAGCGCCTACCAGCAGGCGGTTGCCCAGTTGCAACGGCTGGAGAAGGCCCTGCCTGCCGATGAGGCAATAAGAGCCCACTTCTTCCAGCAGGTAAACTCGCTAGCCAGGGAGCACAAACGCAAGCGCAACTTTATCCAACTGCTCGATACCCGCCTTCCCCGCTTCTGACGCGCCTTATCAGCAGACGACAAATCTTGGCAGCAACAAAGAAATAGACACAAGATAATCAATAAAACTGACGAGTGAAAAGCACCAAACCCTTCTTCGCAAGGGTTTTTCGTTTGGCGCCATCAGAAGTTGGCTAGAACGCTCACCCTCGGGGAGTTACGAAGAAAATCAGGCCCACGACTGAGTGGGGGTGGGCGTATGTTAGCT
This sequence comes from Pseudaeromonas sp. HNCC25DJ180, assembly GCF_055413345.1. NCBI lineage: Bacteria > Pseudomonadati > Pseudomonadota > Gammaproteobacteria > Aeromonadales > Aeromonadaceae > Pseudaeromonas > Pseudaeromonas sp. HNCC25DJ180. The sequence continues at coordinate 23,238 of NZ_JBVAYF010000016.1, read as the reverse complement.
CGGTGAATGACGCCATCACGGCTCCTGCAACCTCCCGCGCCGAACACCAACGGTCACGGGTTTAAGTTGCATTCAGGTTACCAAGCCATGTGATTATTCGATTACTTTCAACTGGTTGTCTTTAATAAAGCTACCGAGCTGAGAAAATCGAAAGATTTGACAGGAATTACCGTCTGGTGATCCCTGCCAAGGCAGGCTAAAACTGGATCCGCGTGAAGGGCACTTCCGCAGCAAGCTACAGTTATTTCCGCCGGGCCCAGTGCCCGGTTTTTTTTATCCCTACGCCTCTGTTATCCTTAGCCGCCTTATCCCTTTCTCTCTATGGTCATAGCTGCAACGTGCGCCCAGACAAGCTGTCAGCGTTGCCTGCTTACTCAAAGGTTCTGATATGGCACATCTTGGCACCCTGTTTATCGTCTCCTCGCCCAGTGGCGCAGGCAAATCCAGCCTGCTCTCGGCCCTACTTGGCCGCCACAACGCCGACCAGCGCATGCAGGTCTCCGTTTCGCACACCACCCGCGCCATGCGCCCCGGCGAAGAGAACGGCATCCACTACCACTTTGTCGATCAGGCCGAGTTCCAGGCCCAGATAGCCCGTGGCGCCTTCTTCGAATGGGCCGAGGTGTTCGGTAACTACTATGGCACCTCCCGCGAAACCATAGCGCACTGCCTGGATCAGGGGATCGATGTGTTTCTGGACATCGACTGGCAGGGGGCGCGCCAGGTGCGTGAACTGCTGCCCGAGGCCCGCGCCATCTTCATTCTGCCCCCTAGCCTGCCCGTGCTGGAGCAGCGACTGCGCGGCCGCGGCCAGGATAGCGATGAGGTGATCCAGCATCGCATGAGCCAGGCAGTGGCCGAGATGAGCCACTATGCTGAATATGACTACCTCATCGTCAACGATGACTTCGAGGAGTCACTGCAACGTCTGGCCAGCATAGTTCTGGCCGAACGCAGCCGCCTTGGCGCCCAACGCCTGCGCCACGCCGACTTGCTGGATCGCCTACTGGCGGGCTGAGCAAAAAACAAGTACAATTTGGCGTCATTTTTTATCTCTGGAGTTCCCATGGCACGCGTTACCGTTGAAGATGCAGTAAAACAGGTTGGCAACCGCTTTGATCTGGTATTGATCGCCGCCCGCCGCGCGCGTCAGATCGCCGTTCAAGGCCGTGATCCTCTGGTTGACGAAGAGAATGACAAGCCGACTGTGATCGCGCTGCGCGAGATCGAGGAAGGTCTGATCTCCAACGAGTTTATGGATGCTCAGGATCGTCAGGACCTGCAGGAACAAGAAGCCGCCGAGATGGCTGCCGTCTCCGCCATGACAGATGGCCGCGGATTGATCCTCTAATCTCCTCCAGAACGGCACCTGCGGGTGCCGTCCTACCGTAACCCGATTTACAATCAGCGCAATTGGCAGCAAACTCAGGATCACATCCCGATCGGGAGCATCTGCTGCAGCCCGCAGTTGTTGAAGTGAGCCGGAGTAGGCCTTGTATCTGTTTCAAAGTCTTAAAGAGCTGGTCAGCAGTTACCTCCCCCCCGAGCAGGTGGAGCTGATACAACACGCCTATATCACGGCCCGCAATGCCCATGAGGGGCAGAGCCGCTCCAGTGGCGAACCCTATATCACCCATCCGGTGGCCGTGGCCCGCATCCTGGCCGACATGCGCCTGGATCATGAAACCCTGATGGCCGCCCTGCTGCACGATGTGATCGAGGATACCCCCATCACCAAGGAGCAGCTGGCTGAGCTCTATGGCGAAGCCGTGGCCGAGCTGGTCTCTGGCGTCTCCAAGCTGGACAAGCTGAAGTTCCGGGACCATAAAGAAGCCCAGGTCGAGAACTTCCGCAAGATGTTTCTGGCCATGGTGCAGGACATCCGCGTCATCCTCATCAAGCTGGCCGACCGCACCCATAACATGCGCACGCTAGGCTCATTGCGCCCGGACAAGCGCCGCCGTATCGCCCGGGAAACCCTGGAGATCTTTGCCCCCATAGCCAATCGGCTGGGCATTCACACCATCAAGACCGAGCTGGAAGAGCTGGGCTTCGAAGCCCTCTACCCCATGCGCTCCCGCGTGATACGCGAGGCAGTGAAGCGCGCCCGTGGCAACCGCAAGGATGCCATCGATGGTGTGAAAACCGAGATGCTCGGCCGCCTGGCAGATGCCCACATCGAGGCCGAGGTGAAGGGGCGGGAGAAACACCTCTTCTCCATCTACAACAAGATGGTGAAGAAGGAGGTGCAGTTCCACGAGGTGATGGATATCTATGCCTTTCGAGTCATAGTCAAAGATATCGATACCTGCTATCGAGTGCTGGGCCAGATGCACACCCTCTACAAGCCCAGACCCGGTCGCTTCAAGGATTACATCGCCATCCCCAAGACCAACGGCTATCAGTCGTTGCACACCTCGCTGATCGGCCCGCGCGGCATGCCGGTGGAGGTGCAGATCCGTACCGAGTTTATGGATCAGATGGCCGACAAGGGGGTCGCCGCCCACTGGGCTTACAAACAGGCAGGGGAGAGTGTCGGCACCACGGCTCAGTTGCGCGCCCAACGCTGGATGAAGAGTCTGCTGGAGTTGCAACAGAGCGCCGGCAGCTCCTTCGAATTTATCGAGAGTGTGAAAACCGATCTCTTCCCAGATGAAATTTACGTTTTCACCCCCGATGGCCGCATCCTGGAGCTGCCCACCGGCGCCACACCCGTGGACTTCGCCTATGCGGTGCATACTGACGTAGGCCATGCCTGTGTCGGCGCCCGAGTCGATCGTCAGCCCTATCCCTTGAGCCGCGCCCTCAGCTCAGGCCAGACCATAGAGATCATCACGGCGCCCAATGCCCGGCCCAACGCCGCCTGGCTCAACTTCGTCGTCACCTCTCGGGCCCGCACCAAGATCCGCCAATTTTTGAAGAATCTGCGCTCGGAAGAGTCCATTGTGCTGGGCCGTCGTCTGCTGGGCCACGCCCTGGGCGGCAAGCGCCTGGAGGAAATAGCGCCGGATAACATCAAGAAGGTGCTGCTGGATACCAAACACGAGACCCTGGACGGCCTGCTGGCCGACATAGGCCTCGGCAACGCCATGAGCGTGGTGATAGCCCGCCGTCTGCTGGGGAATGTGGAAGAGCTTAACCTGGAGCACACCCTGCCCCAGCATGTACGCAAACTGCCCATCAAGGGAGCCGACGGCATGCTGGTCACTTTCGCCAACTGTTGTCGTCCCATACCAGGTGACCCCATAGTCGCCCACATCAGCCCCGGCAAGGGGTTGGTGGTACACTTGGAGAGCTGCCCCAACATCCGCAGTTACAACAAAGAACCTGACAAGTACTTGCCGGTGCAGTGGGATCTGGAAGTCTCCATTGAACATGAGTTCCGCACCAGCATCCAGATCGAGGTGATCAATCACCAGGGCGTCCTGGCCCAACTGGCCAACACTATAGCCGCCACCGGTGCCAACATTCAGGGCATCACCACAGAAGAGAAGGACGCCCGGGTCTACCAGGTGAACCTGCTCATCACCACCAAGAGCCGGATCCACCTGGCCGATGTGATGCGCAAGATCCGGGTAATGGCCGATGTGCTGCGCGTCAGCCGCAGCCGGCAATGACTCAGCGCCAACCGAACTTAAGATAGAGAGCCATGAATCCCGAACGCTTCGCGCGCATTCAGCGCATGCTGGCCATGCGCCAACCCGATCTGACCGTCTGCCTGGAAGAGGTGCACAAACCCCACAATCTGGCGGCCATGATCCGTACCTGCGATGCCGTGGGCGTGCATGACGTGCATGCGGTCTGGCCCGAGAGCATGCGCATGAACAACCATGCCGCCAAGGGGAGCCAATATTGGGTCAAGATCAACCGGCACGAGACCCTGAATGAGGCGCTAGGCACCTTGCGTCAGCAGGGGATGCAGATCCTCGCCACCCATCTGTCGGAGCGGGCCGTGGATTTTCGCGAGATCGACTACACCCGCCCCACCGCCATACTGTTCGGTGCCGAGAAGCACGGCATCAGCCAAGAAGCCCTGGCCCTGGCCGATCAGGAGATCATCATTCCCATGGTGGGCATGGCCCAATCGCTGAATGTCTCGGTGGCCAGCGCCCTCATCCTCTACGAGGCCCAGCGCCAACGTCAGCTGGCCGGACTCTATCAACAGCGCTGCCGTCTCTCCCAGCGCGAGCAGGATCGTCTGCTCTTCGAGCGGGGTTACCCGGTACTGGCCCGAGTCTGCAAAATGAAGCACCTGCCCTACCCCGCCATCACCCCAGAGGGGGAAGTAGAGGCCGATGAAGCCTGGTGGCAGCAGATGCAAATGAGCCATAGCGCCTGGAAAGCGATGGAACGTCAGGACGATGCAGAAGAGAACGACGAGGAATAGGCGCTGAAAACGTAATCACATGAAAAGAAACGTTTTCATGAAAAATAAAAGTTGATCCACTTCACAAGCTGGCTAGTATCGAAAGTGATGAAGGTCACGAAAGCCACGAGGTGAGATATGAAAAACATCTATAAAAGTCTGACTACCCTGCTCGCCGGCAAGAACGAAGAACACTACGCCCCCGCTACCCGCGAGTACTTCTTCCGCTACGAGCGCTAATCCTTCCCCCCTCTTCTATCAGGCCGCTTATGCGGCCTGAATTGTTTTTGGCATTCCCCATACCCTTGCGTTAGTGAGCTTGTCTCCGTTCACGTTCGTGGTGAGCCTGTCCCGTTCGTGGTGAGCTTGTCGAACCATAAGCCAGAAAAATCTAACCACCTGATTTTAAAGATATTCCCCTCCCATTCGACAAGCTCAGGGCGAACGCAGAGGTGGTACGAGACTCACGAGTCATCATCGCCCTCAAGCCCCCAGCAGAACAAAAATAATCCCCAATCCAGTAAGGGATTTTCAACTGAGCCCAAGGCGCGTAGCATGGAGACTCAATGATGCCAGCTGTCAGAGTCGGCAACCGGCGTGCACGCAATGACACTGCCCGGCGGTAGCCATGCCAATGCTCAGGCAAAGGAGGCACAACCCGTCAGGTTCATGGCAGAGGGATGATTCCCCGCTGCAGACAACCATTACAGACTAAGCCGCACAAGTCTTCTTATGTGGATTTGTTTCGGATAAGAAATTGTTAGGCTTCAAAGGATAGCGCATGGATGATGATCTTTTTTACCTAAACCAACGATTTCGTGAAGTACTATATTTCGATTCAAAGACAAATATAAAATGTCCTCATTGTAAAAAGTCAAATCTAATTTTGCATAAAAAAGATATGCGATTTCATGAAACAAATGCGTCAAAAGAAAATCACTATGAGAGCTGGTTTGATATAGAAAATACCATTTTCCAATTTACAGTATTTTTAGAGTGCCCTTATTGTAAAGATTACACCATCGCAACAGGTGAAGGCTCATACGAGATTTTTAAATATATTGAAAGTGACCGTGAAGAGTGTTGCGAAGTATTCCGACCACAATATTTCATTCCAACAATAGAGTTATTAGAAATACCAACTAACTGTCCCAAACATATTGCGTGGCACATTCGTAGCTCGTTTAAATTAGCATGGGCAGATGAATCCGCAGCAGGCAATAAACTCAGAGTGGCAATAGAAGCACTGTTAGACACATTAATTGAAAATAAAAATTTAAAACTACACAACAAAATCGAATCACTCGATGACAAATACACGCCCATAAAGGAGTATTTACTTACAATAAAATGGTTAGGCAATGATGCCAGTCACGAGTCTTCTTTGCGTGAACATGATTTAGCCTTTGCCTATAAAATACTTGAACAGGTATTAGCTTTTCTTTTTAATGATAAGTCGAAGTTGGATTTCCTATCTGCGAAAATTAATAAAAACAAGGGTCGTAGGTTGGACTGAATGAAATGAAGCCCATACATGGACGCCTCCCATTTGCACAAGGTTTTTCTCGTAGATAGCGACATAAGTTAAAAAGGACACCAATCTCAAACCGGCGCTACAGGTAGAGATCCTTCCAGCATCACTCGGCCTGAGCAGTAATAAAGATATTCAATGACTGGTTGTAACAGCTACAGACGTCTTTCGCGGGTAAAACGGTGAGCAAGTTAAAAAGGACATATATGGTCACCTCGCTGGATGCAAGGCCAAAATCCTGATTGCTATGTAGTAGCCAAGTGGTTTTTTATGGGTCGTTACATAATGCCCCCTTGTCTCGTAATGCATCTGGCAACTGATGATTGACGGTCTTACGACATATATCCGGCATCACATATATGGTCACCTCGCTGGATGCAAGGCCAAAATCCTGATTGCTATGTAGTAGCCAAGTGGTTTTTTATGGGTCGTTACATAATGCCCCCTTGTCTCGTAATGCATCTGGCAACTGATGATTGACGGTCTTACGACATATATCCGGCATCACACTGTTGTGTCTGCCCTGATGAGTTCCAATTTGAAGTCTTACCCGCCTTGGCACCCACAAGGCCTCGAAGGCCAGTGTCCTATCAGGTTCCAGGTAAGACGTATCCGTTTAACTCATCATTGCCATTACCGCTTTACGTTGACTTCGGGTTATTAACTCTTGGTTTATTTCACTGCCTGACAGGCTTTCGTGATATCGAATTCTTGTCTTGTTGTCAGGACGGCCCAGACGATCCGAGCCAGTTTATTGGCCAGAGCCACGGTTACCTTGCAACTGTGTTTGCGCGCCTTGAGCTGCTGCAACCACTTGCTTAGGCCGTCCTCTTTGTTCTCGCACCAGTTCAATACCGCTCTGGCTCCGTGGATCAGCAAACGCCTCAGGCCCTCGTTCCCTCGTTTGCTGATACTGCCCAGCCGATTAACCAGACCGCTGCTGTATTGTGTTGGCGTCAGCCCTAGCCAGGCCGCAAATTGCCTGCCATTACGAAAATCGGTTATCTCGTTAACGGAGGCCATGATCGCCGCCGCAACAATTGGCCCGACGCCAGGGATACTTTGCAGTACCTTGAAGACCTCATCATGGCTGATGAGGGCAATCAGCTCATGGGTAAGCGCTTCAAGCTCCTGATCCTGTTGCAACCATCTATCGTGCCAGCGTTTTAACAAGCTGCGGATAGTAGTGGTCAGGCCATTCTCGGCATCCTCCAACAGCGCGGGTAACGCTTGCTGTAACTGGGCCAAGCCCTGGGCCACAATGACTCCATATTCAGCCAGAAAACCGCGAGTCTGGTTTATCAACGCAGTCCGCTCCTTGATAAGCAGTTCTCGGGCTCGCAACAGGCTTTGAATATCTTGCTGGTGTAATCCCTTGACGCGTAACAGCTGTACCCGGGGGCGCTGGGCAGCTTCACCGATGGCAATTGCATCATTGCTGTCATTTTTGTTGCCAACCAACATGGCTTTGACGACACGAGCCGAAACCAGTCGGGTATCGTGGCCGAGTTTGGCAATTTCCCGGCCCCAGTAGTTAGCGCTGTAACAAGCCTCCATGACAACGCGGGTTGGCTCGCACTGGCGCAAGGTATCCAGCAGCTGGGCTCGTTTTACGCGTTTGTTAAAGGCAACGGTATTGTCATCGCGGAATGCCGCTACCTGAAAGACGGTTTTTGCCAGATCGATAGTGATAAGTTTATAGTGCATGACGGTCACCTCGAGTCGAGTTTGAACACCTCATCATGGCACATTGCGATGCCGGGCCGAGGTGACCATCTCATCACCCACCTCAAACCGGCGCGACAGGTAGAGACCCTTCCAGCATTACCCGGCCTGAGCGGTAATAAAGATGTTCAATGACTGGTAACAACAACCGCTACACACGTCTTTCGCGGGTAAAACGGTGAGGACGGCCCAGGGGCAGTGAAGAGCGCATAAGCTTCTGATCAATGGATCGAGATAAGTGAGCTGGTGGCCTTACTGTTGTGCGGTCGGCCTGAGTAAAACAGTTAAAAAGGACACCCACCTTAATTAATTAAAGCAACACAAAATAGACACCAATCTCAAACCGGCGCTACAAGTAGAGATCCTTCCTGCATCACTCGGCCTGAGCAGTAATAAAGATGTTCAATGACTGGTAACAACAACCGCTACACACGTCTTTCGCGGGTAAAACGGTGAGGACGGCCAGGGGCAGTGAAGAGCGCATAAGCGTCTGATCAATGGCTCGAGATAAGTGAGCGGGTGGTCTTACTGTAGTGCGGTCGGCCTTAGCAAACTGCCTCTGACATTCTGTCGGTTCGTGAGTTTGGCATGATCTGCCGCGCCGGTGACCAGCCCAATCACAGTGCCGCGTGATAGCTGCTTTATCGCCAATTGAGACAGGAAGCTGCGGCTATCAATCCCCAGACGAGACATGATAGGCGGAATATCAGCAGCAATAGCACCTCGCTTATCTTCACGCCTTGCTCTTCCCGTCCAATCCAGCAGTTGCAGGTAATCATTCAAGGTACAGGGCAAGCTCATTGGCTCGGAAGTTGTGGTGGCAAACGGCAGCAACCAGGGGTGGTTTGCTTCGGGCTGGCCTGTCGTGCCATTTGTTTCAGCCAGCCGTTTATGTTCCACCAAGCGTTGGTGGATGGAGACATCTGCCGACTCTTCCGGTGTGGAAACCAGGCAGGCGCGCAGTGGATTGAGGTCTACATAAACCATGCAGGCCAGCAAACCGGGATCATCCAGTATGGCTTGGGATTTAAAACGCCCCTCCCAGAATCGCCCCTTGCAACCATCTTCAAGGTTGGCCTCCCGCGCTATGTATTCATTCAGACAGCGCATATACCAGGAGACATCCGTCAAGCGTTGACGCCACAGGGCGACCAACTTTTCTGCCACCTCGGTTTCGCCTTCTTGCGCGTTGCCTTGCTGCCAGCGCTCGACAATCGCAGGGATGCGGAACAGTCGGCTCCAGCGGGAGATGACCTCGTGGGCAGTCAAAGATAATGCCTTGTTCTGGTTGATATTAACGACAAGATGGTAGTGATTGGACATCACAGCATACGAGAACAATTCTATGGTGAAGATCTCAGCCAGCAGGGCCAACCGCGCCAATATCCAGCCCTTGCGGTGGCTGTAATCCTTGCCGGTCACGGCATCTTCACCACACAGAAAGGCTCGGCGCACACAGCGACCGATGCAGTGGTAGTAAGGTGTGGATGCAGGGCAGATCAGTTGGCTGCGAGGTAGGGTCATCATCTACTCCAACAGAACCATCATGACCAAAGCGTAGATACTGTTTTTACATACAGCAAGTCAAAGTGGCTGTCCTGCTCGTGCTGCTCGTGTTGTGATGGAAATGACGTGCAAAGGACACCCCAATTCGTGCGCCAGCTACTCCAACAGAACCATCATGACCAAAGCGTAGATACTGTTTTTTACATACAGAAAGTCGAAGTGGCTGTCCTGCTCGTCGGTCCCTGCTCGTCGGCTGTCCTTTTTCTTATAATATTCTGCGCAAATCGTTGCATGTCAGCTGGAGCACTTTGTCTATGCCCTGCATGGGCATGAAATTGATGGTGTGCCATTCCTCCGTAGGAAGACCCTTCGGCTTTCTGGCCCAGGCTAACGACTGGCAAATGGCAAGGGCTAATCCGCGAGCTGCCCTCTGAAGAGAGCTGGAACGTCAAAGACATGCAAATGGTAAGGCGTGCTTTATCGGGCCGCGAATGCGTGGTCGATGAGAGGTGTTGTGATGGAAATGACGAGCAAAGAACGCCCCAATTCGTGCGCCAGCTGTTGCCTTCACCCGGTAAACATTGAGCTCAGTCATTCGTGGATTCATGCGTACGAATACGCTTCGCTATTCGTACCTACAGTGACTAATTTACTGATTTTAAAGAGTTTACCCTCCCATTCAACAAGATCAGAGCGAACTCAGAGATGGTGCGAGACGAATGAGTCATCATCGCCCTCAAGCCCCCCAGTAGAACAAAAGCCACGCAACCCAGACGGCCCCTCCAGCCGACTACTGTATACGCAGGGTGAGAAGAGATATGACGTTCATCGCATTTTTCTTTTATAATTCGCCCTCATTCCTGTGCTCATTGAGGCTGTTTCCATGTTTATTCGAGCCCAGCTGAGCTTGCTGTTGCTTCTTTTCCTGACTGGTAGATCCCTGGCCATGGACAACCCCTATCATCTGCTCCGCACCGCCGAGTTACCCGACTTCTATCAGCAGACTTTGCCTCCGTTCTGGCAGCAGAATGCCCAGCCTGGCGAGTTTATGGGTGTGGGAGAGGTGCCCATCCGTTACGTGGCCCTGCGCAACCCCGTCAGCCATAGAGCCATAGTGCTGGTCAATGGTCGCATCGAGAGCTATATCAAGTACCAGGAGCTGGCGTATGAGCTCTATCGGCAGGGCTACAGTGTCTATCTCTATGATCACCGGGGACAAGGCTTCTCCGGCCGCATGCTGAGTGACCCCCACAAGGGATACATTGAGCAGTTCAGCGACTACACCACAGATCTCAAGCGCTTCCACGATCAAGTGGTCATGCCCGATCAACCTAACCAGCTCTATCTGCTGACCCACTCCATGGGCGGCACCATAGCCCTCGACTACCTGGGCAAGTATCCGGACGATTTCCGGGCCGCCGCCCTCTGTGCCCCCATGCTGGGCATTCAGTTGGGAGCCATGCCCACTTGGCTGGCCAAACTCATCACCTGGATCATGGAGTGGAGTACCCGGTTACTGGGTCTGGAATCCCCCTATGCCCCGACGCAGGGGCGCTATGATCCCGTGCCCTTTGCCAACAATGAACTGACCCATGATGTGGTGCGCTATGAGCGCTTCCGCCAGGTCTACCGAGACTTTCCGGAAGTGCAGCTCGGCGGCGCCACAGCCCGCTGGCTCAACCTGGCGCTCTACGCCACAGAGCAGCTGCGAACCCAGGCTCCCCGCATTACCACCCCCCTGCTGATCCTGCAGGCGCAAGCGGATACCGTCGTACGCAACGATAGCCAGGATGAGTACTGCCTGGCGCTGGCCGCAACCCATCATCCCTGCGATGGCGGCAAGCCCAAGGTGATCGCGGGAGCACGCCATGAACTGCTAAACGAAAGTGATGAATTCCGTATGCAAGCCCTGGAAGCTACGTTTGAATTCTTCGATAGAAACCAATAACTTTCGAATGAAGAAAGCATTTTCAGCGCGCGGCGGAATTGGCTAGACTTAAGACTTGGCATCCCGCGTTTCTGAGGGCTTATGTATAAAGTCGTTGTCTCCGATCTTGATGGTACCCTGCTGAATAACCAGCATCAGGTCTCCCCCCATACCCGCCGCACCCTGCATCACCTGACAGAGCGCGGCATTCGCTTTATTGTCGCCACCGGTCGCCATCATGTGGATGTGCGCGGCATTCGAGATGCACTGGGGCTGGAGATCTACCTCATCACGGCCAACGGTGCCGTCGTCCACGACAAGCAGGATCTCTGCATCTACAACCAAACCATTCCCCCAGAGCTGGCCCAGGAACTGGTGGAGATTGAACGCCTGCCGGATATCGCCCTGCACGTCTATCAAGGGGATCACTGGCTGGTCGAGGCCGAAAGCCCCGAGCTGCTGGCCTATCACCAGGAGTCCGGCTTCGGTTATCAGATAGTCGATCTGGTGGCGCACCCCAAAGAGCAGATCAACAAGATCTTCTACGTGGGCGAGCATGAGGATCTGCTGGAGCTGGAGCATCGCCTGCTCTCCTATTACGGCGATCGCCTCAGCATCGCCTTCTCGACTCCCACCTGCTTGGAAACCATGCAGAAAGGGGTCAATAAGGGCAACGCAGTAAAAGCGGTACTGGAGCAAAACGGCTTTCAACTGAACGAGGCGGTGGCCTTCGGCGATGGCATGAATGACCTGGAGATGCTCACCATGGTCGGACACGGGGTGGTGATGGGGAATGCCCACTCCCGCCTGAAGAACGCCCTGCCCACCCACCCACAAACGCTGACCAATGATGAGGATGGCGTAGCCGACTACCTCAACCAGCTATTTGGTGAATAACTCAGCTCACCACCCGACTCAGGTTGGGTGGCGTTTTCCCTGGATTCAGGCAGACTGTGTAGAATATGGCCTATCCATTTGGTTGGGCCCAACCTATTCAAGGAGTTGCCATGTTCCTGCGTTATGGCGCCATAGTGCTGAGTCTCGGTCTGCCCCTGGGGCTGACCGCCTGCAGCTCGACGTCATCCGAACCCTCTCCCGCCGCAACCCAAGTTAGCAACGAACTGAGCCGTCCCGGCGTCGCCCTGTTTCGCGGCATTCTGAGCGGCCAGGGGGATACCGCTACCTTCACCCCTTGTGACAGCAAGCAGAGCTGGCGCTTCAGCGCCGATCCAGGATTCTGGCAACGCTGGCAGGATCTGGGCAATCCCAAGCAACTCTATGCACAAGTGGAAGGCAAGCTCACCCTGGCTCAGGAGCGGGGCGCCCCCATCACACTCACGCTCAACCAAGTTGACCATCTGACCCCGGATCTGCAGAGCTGCCAGCGGGATACCAACTTTGCCTTTCGCGCCTTCGGTCATGAGCCCGAGTGGAACCTTACGCTGCAGGGCGAAACCGCCCTCTACAGCACGCCGGGAGGCAGCCAGACCTATAGCCTCAAATCCAACCAGCAGGAGGCCAATGGCGTACTAACCCTGAGTCTGACCAGCCTGGAAGGCGACGATGCCGAGCTCATCTTTACACCGACCCTCTGCCAAGAGAGCCAGGCCAACCAGATCTGGGGCTATGAGGTGAAACTCAAACAGGGGGAAAACCAGCTGCTCGGCTGCGGTGAACGAGGCCGCCCGCTGGCCGATGTGATGCCACCGCTACAGTGGTATGGCATCTCGGCTCAGATGAAGGCCCAGGTCGGCTTGACCCTGACGGAAGATCATCTGGCCAACCTCAGCTACTACCGCGATAGCGGCCCCAAGGTGGAGTACGCTGGCGTCTGGCAACCGACGCCACAAGGGCTGGAGTTGTTGTTTAATCAGCGCAACGGCTGGGGGGTCAGCGAGCAGATCCCTTTCACCCGTGACGGGCAACAGCTCAGCGCCAAGTATCGCAAGATCAATGGCGCCCAGGCCTACTTCGATGAGCCGTTGCTGCTGCGTCCTGGCACTCCGGCCCTGCCGGTGGCGCCCCAGGATCAGAGCAGCGCCCATGCCAGCGGCAGCGAGACCCCGACGCGAGCCGCCTTCACTCCGGTCGTGTTGCAGGCCAGCCTTCAGGAGGATGGTGCGGTGAAACAGGCGCTGCTGGATTACTTTGCCATCAACAAGAGCAATCCGGATGGCGTCCAGTATCGCTACCTCACCTACGATCTAAATGACGACAACTACCCGGACGCCCTGGTACAGATGAACTGGTGCGACAAGAGTGGGTGTGTCTGGCTGCTGTTCCAGGGGTCGGTAGATGGGTATCGTTTTCTGGGCCGCATTGAAGGGATGCAGGGGCCCATCCTGATCTCCCCGAATACCACGCAAGGGTGGCACAATCTGGTGGTTCAGTCCGGCTTCCAGCAGTGGAGCAAATTGCTCTTTGATGGCGTCAGCTACCCCATCACCCTGAGCGGCACCCCGACCACAGAGGCACCGGCCAGCAACAGCCACAGTCAGCTGCGGTTCGACACCAGCAACTGGTTAATTCTCAAGTAAGCGGTCACCACCAGACAAAAATGGCGCCATAAGGCGCCATTTTTTTTTGCAAATACGCTGGATTGCACCGTTACTCCAGACCGACTTCCGAACTGGCCAGCGTCAGCTCATCTTGGCAGGCCAGAGCCCAGCTGATCAGCGCCGGATCCTCGAACACGGTCACCAGATAGTCGGCCAACAGCGGTGGCACCGCCACCCCATAGGTGCGAAACCGCGACACCGCGGGGGCAAACATGGCATCGGCTATGCTCCAGCGCCCAAACAACCAGGGCCCCTCCACCCCATACTCCAGCCGACAGCTCTGCCATAGGGCTATGATGCGGGCGATATCGGCTTCCAGAGCCGGCGTCGGCATCACCTTGCGCCCCATGGCCCGCATATTCATGGGCATCTGCTGACGCAGAGCCAAAAAGCCAGAGTGCATCTCGGCCGAGACCGACCTGGCCTTGGCGCGGGCCAGGGGCGAACTGGGCCAGAGCCCCGGCACCAACTCGGCTAGATATTCCGCTATGGCCAACGAATCCCAAATGACGGTCTCACCCACAATCAAAGCCGGCACTCTGCCACTGGGCGAAAACCGCGCCACATGCTGCTTAAACGCCGGAGAGCCGAGATCGAGCGAAATCTCCGAAAACTCCAGGCCACTGTGCTTGGCCACCAGCCAACCACGCAAAGACCAGGAGGAGTAGTTCTTATTACCTATGACCAGTTTCAATGCCGACATGGCGCTCTCCCGCGAGATGACATAAGCGCATCACTACAGTCTGTGACCCTTAGCTAAGAGTCGCACTCTGGCACGCCTACAAAAGCAGCATTAGGCTGCCAGATCAGCATGGCGCAATCGCACTCATATGGCAATGGTGCTCACGCCCTCTTGCTTCAACTCCCCCCTGGCTAAACCTCATTAACACCGAGAGCAAGCAAAATTAATCCATAGATGACATTGACTCTCATTTGCATAAACATCAATCTATCGAGAATGGTTATCATTACATGGAGATTTTCCCGATGGATCTGTTTTTCAAACGACGCCTGCTGGCCTCCTTGCTACTAACCACCCTCTACGGTTGCGGAGGTAGTGGCGGCGACACAACCACCGCAACCACCCCAGGCGATAGCTCATCTAACAGTGGCAGTACAAACAGTGGTAACTCAGGTAGTAACGGTTCCGGCACCACAACCAGCAGTTACAACTATCTGGCCTGTATCGATAGCAATCTGGATGGCGTCTGCAACCCCAATGAAAAACCCCAGCGTATCAGCAGTAACTCAGCCTATGGGGTGTCAGATCTGGATCTGGGCAGCAATGCCGGGGGCTACCCGCTGCTGCTTAACGCCGATAGCCAGAGCCGCAGCAGCTCCCAAGCCGCCGCAACCCTGGTGCTGACCGCCCCAGCGGGAAGTACCGAGATCAATGCCAGCACCAGTTATCTGCTCAATGAGCGGCTCTTCAACCCGGACACCAGCTCCACACCATTGAGCCTGAGCCAAGCAGAGCAGCAAGCCCTGGCCGATGCCATTGCCGTCGCCGTGGCACAATATCCGGATGCCAATCGCTACCAGCTCATCGCCGCTCTCAGTAACAAGCTGACGTTGGATCGTAATCAGCTCACCAGCACCATGACACTCAGCGCCGAGGAGATTGCCGCCGCCGACAGTAGCAGCCAGTTGGCCAGCAAGATCAGCACCACACTCAATAGCAAGCAGAGCATAGGTTGGGATCTGTTCCAGGCCGATGCACTGGACGCAACCGATCAACGGGTCAATGGCATAGTGGTCGCTGGGAGTCGCGCCCTGGTCACCAGCCAATGGCACAACGGCCTGACCCTGGTGGAGTTTGGTGATGAGAGCAGCAAGCTGCTGGCCCACACCCCCTTTGCCGGTTATGCCCAGTCGGGACACCATCCGGATGCCTACTCTGGTGCCAGCGAAATTGCCATCAAGGAAGCCGTGACCACAGGCAGCGATGACCAGGCCCGGTTGCTGGTGCTGGTCAGCCGTGGCAGCAAGAGCCGCCCAGATGATGATGAATCCTACGGCATCTTCGCCCTGAGTTCGGCGCTGTTGCAGCAAAGCGGCGAACTCTGGCCCTATGGCCAGGGCCTCTCTCCGGACGGCGTCACCACACCAGAAGGGGTCACCCGTTTTGCCACCGATGGCAACTACACGGACCTGGCCCTCAGCGCCGACAAGCGCAGCGTGCTGGCCTATGACGCCTCCGCCTTGCAGCTCAAACAATTCACCCTAAGCGGTGAACAGTCTGACACAGCGATCGATCTTGCCAGCGAGAAATACCTCTCCATGGCAGTCAGCGGCACGGGACAACTCTTCATTTCTCTCGACGCAGTGACAGGCAGCCACGGCCCCCAGATCCGCATCTACAATCTGGCCGATCTGCACGCCGCGCCCAGCACAGTGGAGCTGAGCGTTCCTGCCGACCAGATCTATGTGCAAAATAACGAACTGACCTTGGTAGATGTGGGCGGCACCAAGGTGGCCCGCTACCAGCTGGCCTCGGGCACCCTGACCGAACGGGATCTGGGCGTCACCATCAGCCGTTCGGCCATCTCGCCGGATGGTTCACTTCTGGCCATCAATAGCAGCAGCAAGATCATGCTGTTACCTCTGGGCGAGCGTTTCAATCGCGATGTCGATGCCACCCTGACGCTGACGGCCACCCCCAGAGCCATTGCCCTGCTCGATAACCAGCGCCTGCTGGTCTCCCTCAGCGGTCAGTATGGCCTGAGCGTCTATCAGTTGCAGAGTCAGCCGGTCAACGCCAGCAGCCAACTCAGTAATGCCCTGGCCAACCTGCAGAGCAATGCTGCCGAGCTGCTCAACCATGGCCTGCCGTTAAATGCTGGTTTCTATAACTTCTCCCTGCAGGCCAGCTATGCCCCCTACTCCACCGTCTCCATCGGCTGGAGCAGCGAGCTGGCAGCCCTCTCCACCGCCACCGAGAGCCTTGGCCAAGTCACACGCGGCAGCGAAGAGGTGAGTGGCACCCTGACCGCGACCGCCAGTAAGTTGTTCCGCGGCCAGACCATACAGGCCAAGCTGGAGTTACCTGTCACGGTACGGGCGCAACCTGCCACCCTGAGTGCGCAAACCCCGCTGACACTGAGCGGTGATCACCTAAGCCGCAGCTTTGATACCCTGCTCGCCTCCAGCACCGGAGATCGCCTGCTGGCGCTGGGCAGTAAAGGATGGGCTCTGTTTGACACGCAAGCCACGCAACCCAGCTTCCTGATTGGTCAGGATGGCACAGGCACCGCCACCACCCAGACCCTGCTCTCCCTCGATGGCAGCGCCTATCTGAGTTCGAGCCTGGTAGGTGGCGTCTTGAAGGGCGATGATGAGGCCATCGTTGCCGTAGACACCCGCTACGACGGCCAGGGCGTCGCCACCAAAGAGGGCGCCCTGTTACGTCTGGATCTGGGTAGCTCAGCTCTGGGTGACCAGTTAGCCGATGTGCTGGAAACCCTGCCGCTCTCGGGAACTGTCACCGGCCTGGCCCAGAGCCAGGATGGCAGCCTGATCGCCATTGCCCTGAGCAAGACCCTGGCCGATGGCACAGTGGAAGCGTGGGCCTCAGTCCGTCCGCTGGCCGACCTCAGCCAGGAGCAGATTCTGCCGCTGGACAAGAGCTACAGCTATCTGGCGGTCAGTAACGATGGCAAGCGCCTCTACGGCTATACCAGTGCCAGCGAGATGAACGCCACCACAGGACTCAACGAGACGGTCCGCCGCATCAACCTCTTCCTGACCGATGCGCCCAAGGTGGACGGTAACGGCTTGCCTCAGGCCAGTGCGACACAAAGGGTGGAGGCTAACAACTACCGGATGGCCTACTACGACCAGACCCTCTACGCCGCTGACTACAACGGTAACTTGAACCTGTTCGCCGCCGATCTGGGGAGCAAGGTGAGCATCAGTTATCCCCATGATGCCTCACTGGCCAGTTATGTGACCGGCTACGGCAGCTACAACGGCACCGACACCAGCAGTAACCGAGGTCGGGTCTACAGCCTGGCCATTCGCGAGCAGGCAGGAAAACGCTATGCCTATCTCTGGCATAACCAGCGTGGCCTGGATGTGCTGGATGTGACCCTCCCCGAGCAGAGTCGCACTGTGCAGTGGTTGCCCATGAGCAGCGCCTACCGTGGCGCCATCTCGGCCGATGGTAGCCGGGCCTTCGTGGCTGGTTACAGCTCCAAGGTCAGCAACAGCCTGGTCTCTCTCACCTTACCCCAATAACCCGATGGACTCCGGTGGCGGTCTCCGCCACCGGCCTTAGCCAAGGAGTCACTCCATGAATTACGTACTCATGCTACGCGGCCTGCTGCTGGGCGCTCTGGCCTGTTTCAGCCTCAATACCCAGGCCTATCAAGTCGGCGATACGGTCGATCCCGACCTGATCCAGGCGCTGAAGATCGATAACCAGCAAATCACGCTGGTGGACTTCTTTGCCTCCTGGTGTACCTCCTGCAAGAAGGAGCTGCCTGAGCTCAATGGCCTGCGCGAGGAACTGGCCGCGCAACAGGTCGCCATCATCGGCATAGATACCGACAAGGACGTGGAAAAAGGGATCGCCTTCCAGCAGAAGCTGGGGTTGCAATTTCCCATCACCAACGATGCGGATCAGCAGATAGTTCGCCGCTTCCAGCCCATGGGCATGCCGGCACTCTTCTATCTCCATCAGGGCAAGGTGGTGCAACTGCGTCTGGGCGCCATGCCGCATATCGCTGGACAAATCCGGAGGGATATCCAGCACTACGTCAACCCTAAACGACAGGGCGCCATGCTCCATCACGTCGCTGAACAAATCCGGAGGGACATCCATGCACTACGCCAACCCTAAGCAGATGCACAGATCCGGAGGGACATCCATCCACGATACCCACAGCGCCAACCCTAAGCGACTGGGCGCCATGCGCCATCACGTCAGCGATCAGATCCGGAGGGATATCCATGCACTACGTCAACCCTAAACGACTGGGCGCCATGCTCCATCACGTCGCTGAACAAATCCGGAGGGATATCCATGCACTACGCCAACCCTAAGCAGATGCACAAATCCGGAGGGACATCCATCCACGATACCCACAGCGCCAACCCTAAGCGACTGGGCGCACTACTGCTGCTGGGCGGCCTGCTGCTGGGCGGTTGTGCCCCCAGTCAGGTGATGCCCTGGGAAAAAGGCACCCTGGCGGACGAGGTGATGAAACCCGGTGGCCCAGCCAGCCTGAAGAAGATTAACGACCACGTCTACACCTCCAAAGAGGCCGCCAAGGGCGGTGGGGGTGTGGGTGGTGGTGGCTGCGGCTGCAGCTGACGGACATAGCCAGGAGAGCCTGGCGCAACCCAATTTTCACGGAGAGAACTTTTATGAATGTTACCTTTACCATAGCGTTACTGGGAGGGCTGCTCACCTTCCTTTCCCCTTGCGTCCTGCCCCTGCTGCCTGTCTATCTGGCCTATATGACGGGCACCCAGCTGCAAGGCGAGCCAACCAGCCAGACCCAGCGCAGACGCGCCCTCTTCAGCGCCTTGGCCTTCGTCTTCGGTTTTACCCTGAGCTTTGTGCTCATCGGCATGGTGCTGTTTAGCCTGGTGGCCGAGGTACGCAGCGCCGGCTGGTTCAGCAAGTTCGCCGGTGTCGTGCTCATAGTGCTGGGCCTGCATACCATGGGGCTGTTCAGGATCCGCTGGTTGATGCAGGAGAAACGCTCACAACGCACCATCAGCAATACCGCCACCCTGCTCGGCTCCCTGCTGATGGGGGTCGCCTTCGCCGTGGGCTGGTCGCCCTGCATCGGCCCCATCCTCTCCGGCATTCTGGCCATGGCCTCTACCTCCGAGAGCACGCTGCGGGCCGCCATGCTGATGACCACCTATTCACTGGGGCTGGGCATCCCCTTCATTCTGGCGGCGCTGCTCACCGAGCGGATGCTGAAACTAACCCAGCGCCTCAAACGCCACCTGGGGCTCATTGAGAAGATCAGCGGTGGCATGATACTGCTCATCGGGGTGGGCCTGCTGTTTATCTCCCTGGATCAGCTCTCGCTCTGGTTTGTAGAGCAGATGCCCTGGCTGGAGCATCTGTTGTCCGTCGAAGACAAGATGCTGGGAGGTCAATGATGGCCCATACCGTCAAACGTCGGGATGGCCAGCGTCATCGGCTGGTCACCCTGCTCACCCTGGCCTCGGCCAGTGCCCTGGTGCCGCTGGCCCAGGCCAGTGATGAACATGTGAGTCTGGATGTGATGCGCTATCAGGAGAGCGACGACCGCATGGGCGTCAGCTACGGCGCCCTGGATCTGCTCAAGGATTTCGGCACCGACTACACCCTGAATCTGGGTTTCACCTACGACACCCTCTCCGGTGGATCTCCCAGCTGGGATAGTGTCAGCGGGGCCTCCTCCCTAACCACCTCGGATACCAGCTCGGGCGCCTCCCCCTGCAATGACCAGACCGGCAGCTACTATGATACCTGCCGCAATACCCGGGATAGCGAGCTGCTGGGTGACGGCCAGACCAGCACAGATGGTTTCGTCTATCACAAGGTGCAGATGGACGATACCCGCAAGGCCATCTATGGCGCCCTGACCACCCGCACCGAGGCGCGCAGCGAGATCACCACGGGGGCCGCCTTCTCCACCGAGAGCGATTTCCACAGCATGGAGGGCTCAGTGGATTATCTCTTCTATCTGGATGAGCTGAAAAACCGGGCCATCAATGTGGGCGCCTCCTACCAGAGCAACGAGGCCTACTTCTACCGGGACGATACGTGGCGCGACTCCCATGTGCTCAACAGCCAGATAGGCTGGACCGAGGTCTATTCACCGACCCTGCTCAGCCAGTTGCGCCTCTTCTACCTCAAGGAGAGTGGCGAGCTCTCCAACCCCTACAGCCTGGTGATCCGCAAGGTCAATGTGATGCTGGACAGCAGCGACGGCGCCTACTTCAAGTACTACCTGGCACCGGACGACAGGCCGGATGAGCGTAATCTGGGCGGCGTCAATCTGGATCTGGTCAAGCAGCTCTATCCCCTCACCCTGCATGGCACTTATCGCTACTATCACGACGACTGGGGTATCGATGCTCACACCCTGGATAGCGTCCTCTTCTATGAGCTAGAGAGCGGCTGGCGCCTGACCGGCGGCCTGCGTTTTTACGATCAGAGCGAGGCGCTCTTCTACAAGGGGTACGATCAGGAGGACTACTACTTCGACGAGCAGGGGTACGCCACCGCCGATGAGCGCCTCAGCGCCTTTAGCAGCGTCACCTACAAACTGGGCGCCGAAACCCCCTTCTACGGCGACTGGAAGTGGCGCGTCAATCTGGCAACCCAGCATCAGACCACGGGTCTGGATATGAGCTGGCTGACCCTGGGGGTGACCTATG
This sequence comes from Pseudaeromonas sp. HNCC25DJ180, assembly GCF_055413345.1. NCBI lineage: Bacteria > Pseudomonadati > Pseudomonadota > Gammaproteobacteria > Aeromonadales > Aeromonadaceae > Pseudaeromonas > Pseudaeromonas sp. HNCC25DJ180. Next base: position 2,239 of record NZ_JBVAYF010000016.1, on the reverse strand, counting down.
CCCTATAAACCTATGCCCTATAAACCTACGCCCTGTCACCCATCGAGCACCACTACGTTCACTAACATGGAGTCCTTTCGCACCATGCGTACCCTATTGGCCAGTAAGGAGGTGCTGCCACGCCTCAGTATCATCTGCCTGAGCCTGTGGCTGGCCGGTTGCAACGGCGATGAGATCGCCGCCCAACGCTGCACCGCCCCCGCCGATCCCGCCCAGCTCGACTGTCGCAGCAACTCGGGCGACACCGGCGGCAGTGGCGATGACAGCAGCAACAGTGGTGGGGATCAGGGCAGTACAGACGGCGGTAGCGGAGGCAGCACAGATGGTGGCGGCACCACTGACGGCTCTGGCAGCAGTGGCACTACCGTAGTCACCACGCTCAAGGGGGTGGTGATCGGTGCCGGTAACCAGCCCCTGGCCAGCAGCACTGTCTGTTTCGATCTCAATGACGATGGCCTCTGCAGCACAGAGCTGGAGCCCTATACCACCACCACCAGTGACGGCAGCTTCAGCTTCGGCGAGAGCGCGGTGCAGCGGGGTTATGGCTCCACCCTGCGGGCCGAAGCCAGAAACGGTTCGCAACTGAACTACACCCTTGCCGCCCTCACACCGCCACAGGCAGCCATCAAGGCCAGTGACGGTGTGCTCTCCCTGGCCATTACCCCCTTCTCGACCCTGTTGGCCAGTGAGGTGGAGTTCAATCCCGCCACGATCCAGCAGACCGAGCAGGCCCGCACTGCCCTGCTGGCTCTCTTACCCCAGGTTCAGGCCAACTGGCTCGACAGTCAGGCGCCGCTCACGGAGTGGGATGAGAGTGGCAAGCGCTGTGCCTCGGCACTGGTGGATGGCTTTATCGCCGCCCAGGCCGGCACCGGCTCGCTGGCCGCCATTGCTGCGGTCACCGATCAGGTGGCAAGTCAGAAGCGTTGTCAGGTCACGGTCAGCAGCGAGCAGATCCAGAGTCAACAGCGCTTCTTCACCCCGGCAAGCATGACACTCGGCGAGAGCCTGAGCTGGCCCATCGAGTATAAGGATGAATACAGCCTGGGACTCTACGCCAACAGCCAATATGGCCTGGTCTACAGCAAGTTCCACAACCGGCTTGTCAGTCTGGATCTGACCAGCGGCACACCCAGCCTGCTCGATGGCGCCCAATTTGCCCATGTCACCGGCGCTCAGCATGCCATTGATGGGGTGACCGGCGCCTCGGAGCAACTGCTTGATGCCGTGGTGCTGAGCCAGGATAGCCACACCCTGTTTGCCACCGTCAAGCTGGCCGGCGACAACCCGGGCAACACGGTCGGCATCTACCGGGGCGATAGCAGTGACATGGCTAACCTGCCGATCCGCACCGCCGCCAACTTTGTCGCGGGCAGCGAGTTCTACCCCTATCCCAAGGTGCGCTGCACCGCCTTGTCGGCCGATGGCAGCCGGTTGGCCACGGGTGGAGAGGACAACCAGATCCATCTGCTCAACAGTGCCGACCTGAGTGAGCTGGCCACACTCAATCTCGGCGGAGTGGTGCGCTCTGTGGCCTTTAACCAGGATGGACGGACGCTCTATGCCGGTATTGCCAAGAATGGCACCCAGAGTGCGGCCATAGTGGTGCTCGCCGTCAGTGACAGCACAGTGACCGAGCTGGCGCGCTATGCCGAAAGCGCCACCCCCATTCAGCTGTTGCCACTTCACTCCGGCACCGCCCTGGCCTATGTGCTCTCGGCCTCGACCCGCTACGGGGTACTGGATGTCACCACCCCCGCCAAGCCGACGCTGTTGCACAGCTATCAGGCCGGTGGCAAGGTGACGGCACTGACCGAAACCCCGGATGGCCAGGCCCTGCTGGTGGCCACCAACAATCGTCTGGTAGAGCGGGTCGATGCCCGTACCCTGCAGGGGACACCCGCGCCCGTGCGGGTCGCCAGCCTGACACTGGCCCCCAATGCCATTGCCGCCCCCAAGGCAAACGCATGGCTGGTGGGGGTGAAGAACGGGCTGCAACCGGTCCAGTATCAGGCCAGCCAGATCCGGAGCCTGGATGCGGCAGCACTGGCCAGCTGGCAAAGCAGTCATAGACCCTGAGCAAGTGGCAGAGCAAGTGGCAGAGCAAGGACCCTAATGCAGGTTAAGCAGTTCAAGCGAGAGACACTCTCTCGCCTTTGCTGACTGGCATTAGAGGTGGGTTTTGCTCTTGGGCCCCAAAAGCTAGAGCCACCCCCTCCCGGCCTCCCCCTTGTCAGGG
>NZ_JBVAYF010000015.1:0-141475 GCF_055413345.1 Pseudaeromonas sp. HNCC25DJ180 | reverse complement strand
GTCACAACCTCGCCTCGCTGCTCTATCGCCAACGCGGCAGTGCCCAAACTCTGGCCGCCGCCTCATTGCAGATGAACGATGGTATCAATCAGGTCACGCGTGCCATCCATGAGCAGCAGGGACACCTCAACGAGGTGGCTTCTGCCATGGAGGAGATGAGTACATCGATCCGCGATGTAGCTGCCCAAGCTCATCACTGCGCTGACGATACCCGCAGCGCCGAACACTCCACCCAAGCGGGCGAGAGCGAGGTAGCCAAGGCCATCACCGCCATCAATAACCTCTGTAACGAGTTGGCAGGCAGCTCCAATGCCATTTCAACTGTCGAGGAGAAGGTCAAAGCGATCAGCCAGGTCATCGATACCATTGACGGCATCTCGGCTCAGACCAATCTGCTGGCACTTAATGCCGCCATCGAAGCAGCGCGCGCCGGAGAACATGGTCGCGGCTTTGCGGTCGTCGCCGATGAGGTGCGTCAACTGGCTGCTCGCACCCAGCAGGCGACCAAGGAGATCGGCGCTATGATTGACACACTGCAGCAAAATACCGGTCATGCCGTCTCCAGCATGGACAGTTCGGTCAAACAGGCCCATGAGGCCGTGGAAGAGGCGTCTGTCGCCGCCCGGCAGTTCGGGCTGATCGCCAACCAGACCAGCCAGCTGCGCCTGAGAACCGAGATGATAGCCGCCGCCGCCGATCAACAGAGCCAGGTCGCCCAGCAGGTCACCCACTCTCTGCTCGGCATCCGCGAGGCGGTGGAAGAGACCAGTCAGGTGCTGGATGAACTGGCCATCGCCAGCCACTCTCTCTCCGCTGAAGCCTCTGGGCTTGAAGGCGAGGTCAACCGCTATCGTCTGCCAGCCTAAGCAGACTAATAAACCAAACCCATAAAAAATGCCCTCGATTGAGGGCATTTTTCATGAAGCGCAGAATAAGCCGCGGGATCAGTGACGACCGCAACCACCGCCGCCACAGCAGCCTTCAGCCTTCTCTTCTTCTTCGTGATGATGGCCATGGCCACCACAGCACTCATGATCGTCATCGTGACCATGACCACCGCAGCACTCGTGATCCTCATCGTGATCGTGACCACCACAGCAACCGTCGTGCCCGTGGTGATGACCACCCTGACCATGGACGTGACCATGAGCAATCTCTTCGGCCGTTGCGGCGCGCACATCGCGCACGGAAACGGCAAAACGCAGATTCACACCGGCCAGCGGATGGTTGGCATCAACCTTGACGAACTCTTCGTTCACCTCGACCACAGTCACAGGACGGTGACCGTCATCGGTGTCGGCCACAAAGGTGTCGCCTTCGGAGACTTCCATGCCGTCAAACAGTTCACCCGGCACGCTCTGCACCAGATCTTCATCATACTCGCCATACGCATCGGCGGCGTTTACATCCAGCTCGAAGCTATCGCCAGCACTGCGCTCATACAGCGCCTTCTCCAGACCCGGAACCAGAAAACCGGCACCGTGCAGATACACCAGAGGCTCGCGGCCTTCGGTGGTGTCCAGTACATCTCCCGACTCGTCAAATACGGTGTAGTCGAGGGTTACAACGCTCAGATGGCTAACTTTCATGTCAGATTCCCGAAGTTGGTGCCTCAAGACAAACAGAGGCGGAATAAAGTTGCCTCCAGCATACCGGAAAAAACCTAGGGTGAACACCTGTGCCCCATGGCCGTTGCGCTCTGGGATCGAGCAAAGCAGGCCCCTCCGAAACCTGTGGCATTCTGCGCCATGGAAGAAAGGCGCTACTGGCCAGCATCCCTTCATTTATGCCCGAGCGCTTTTTCCGTATAATCCGCTTCAATTTCCCCGAAACGATCGACCCCATGCCCTATCCAGTTCATTTTGTAACCACTCAGGCCGAGCAGCTCCTGCTGCTGGGCCGTCAACGGGCTCCCGCCGATCAACTCCTCTACCTGATGAGCGGCAGCCTGTTGCTGCGTCTGGGCAAGGAGGAGATGGTGCTACGCCAAGGCGACAGCTTCTGGCTGCCCGCCGAGTGCCTGCATGGCCTCACCCTGTTGCAAGGGTGCCGACTGGTGTGCGTGCGTTTCTCCGTTCGGGTACGCCAGCGCCGCCCCCAGAGTGCCGGCCACCTGCTGGCATTGCCGCTGCTGCCGCCATTACTGAGCCGACTCGATGGACTCCAGCAGTTGGCGCAGCCCCTGGAGTGGCAAGGCGCCTCTGGACGCCTGCTGCGGGTGATCGCCGATCTGCTGCCTGAGCTGCGACTCACCCCCTACTCTCCCCTGCCCTGGCCCGCCGCCGTCACCTCAGCGCTCAAGGCCATAATGCAGGGCCAGGAGCTTTCACAACTGGTTAATCATTGTCAGAGTGAACATGGTGGCTCGCCGAGAGCACTGCTGGATCTGTTTTTACAGCATATGGGCAGCCCACTCATCGACTGGCAAGAGCAGTGGCAGCTCTATCAAACCCACCTGCGCCTCAAACAGGGGCAGAGCGAAGAGCAGGCTTATCGCCAGGCGGGCTTTGCCAGCCAGGAGCAATACTTGCAGTCTCATCAACGTTATCTTGTGTCATGAGTCACCCAGCTTGTGCCATGACCAACGCGCCGCCTGCGTGCGGATACCGCCAGACAGCCTTACGGAATAGACCATGATCATCGCCAGTCAAATCGAACTCTTGCGCGGCAATAGCAAGCTGCTGGATAACGCCAGTGCTACCATTTTCCCCGGCCACAAGGTGGGTCTGGTTGGCAAGAACGGCTGTGGCAAATCCTCCTTCTTTGCCCTGCTCAAGGGCGAGCTGAGCGTCGATGCGGGCACCCTCAACTATCCCAGTGGCTGGCAGCTCTCCAGCGTGGCTCAGGAGACACCGGCATTGGATATGCCGGCGCTGGAATATGTCATGGATGGAGATCGGGAGTTTCGCGGCCTGGAGGCTGAGCTGGCCCGCGCCGAGGAGCAAGGAGACGGCCTGAAGGTGGCCGAACTGCACGGCAAGCTGGAAGCCATTGGCGGTTACAGCATCCGAGCGCGGGCGGGTAGCCTGCTGCACGGCTTGGGCTTTGCCCGGGAACAGCAGGAATCCCCGGTACGGACCTTCTCCGGCGGTTGGCGTATGCGCCTGAATCTGGCTCAAGCCCTGCTTTGCCGTTCGGATCTGCTGCTGCTGGATGAACCCACCAACCACCTGGATTTGGATGCGGTGATCTGGCTCGAAGGGTGGCTCAAGAGCTACCGCGGCACCCTGATCCTCATCTCCCATGACCGGGACTTTCTGGATCGCGTCATCAACCGCATCATTCACATCGAAAATGGCAAGCTCAACGAATATACCGGCGGCTATTCCGATTTCGAACTGCAACGGGCCGAGCAACTGGCCCAGCAACAATCCCTGTTCGAGAAGCAGCAAGTGGCCTTGAACCACATGCAGGAGTATATCGACCGTTTCCGCTACAAGGCCAGTAAGGCTCGTCAGGCCCAGAGCCGGTTGAAGGCCATGGAGCGGATGGAGAAGATACTGCCCGCCCATGTGGACTCCCAGTTCAGCTTCAGTTTTCGCGAACCCGATGCCCTGCCCACGCCCCTGATGGTGATGGAAAATCTCAGTGCCGGTTACGGCGACAAACTGATCCTGGAGAAGATAAAGCTCAATCTGGTGCCCGGCTCCCGCATCGGCCTGCTGGGTCGCAATGGGGCCGGTAAATCAACCTTCATCAAGCTACTGGCGGGGGAACTGGCGCCGCTTTCCGGTGTGCTGGAACCCGCCAAGGGTGTCAAAATTGGCTATTTCGCCCAGCACCAGCTGGAGTACCTACGCCCCGACGACAGCCCGCTGGCTCACCTCACCCGCATGGCGCCGGATAAAACCGAGCAAGAGTTGCGCAGCTTTTTGGGCGGCTTCGGCTTTCAGGGCGACAAGGCACTGGATCCGGTCGGCCCATTCTCCGGCGGTGAGAAGGCACGCCTGGTGCTAGCCCTGGTGGTCTGGGAAAAGCCCAACCTGCTGCTGCTCGATGAACCCACCAACCACCTGGATCTGGAGATGCGCGAGGCGCTGACCCTGGCCCTGCAGGGCTTCGATGGTGCCATGGTCATCGTCTCCCACGATAGGCACCTGCTGCGCACCACCACGGATGATCTCTACCTGGTCCACGGCGGCCGGGTCGAGACGTTTGATGGCGATCTGGATGACTACCACAAGTGGTTACTGGATCTGGAGAAGAGCCAGAGTAACCAGGAGGCAGGCGCAGAGGCCGGCAGCAACTCGGCCGCCGCCCGCAAGGATCAGAAACGTCGGGAAGCAGACTTCCGCCAGACCATTCGCCCGCTGAAACAGCAGTTGGAGAAGCTGGAAAAGCGCATGGAGAAGCTGCAAGGCGAACTGGCAGAGATTGAGCAGGCGTTGGCCGATCCAGAACTCTATAGCGATGGCGCCAAGGCCAAACTCACCGGCTTGCTAGCCAAGCAGGGGCCCGTTAAAAATCAACTCGGCGAGGTGGAGCTGGAGTGGATGACGTTAAGCGAAAACCTGGAGCAGAAGGAACAAGCCTTTGCTGACGGCCAGTGAGTTCTGGCGTTTGAGCCAGGCCCTCTATGCTGCCCCCGGGGTGCGAGAGCTCTGTCTGCAGGCCCAGAATGAAGCGGGCGCCGAGATCAACCTGCTGCTATTGCTGGCGCTGCTACAGGCGCGCGGTTGGCGTGGCAGCCACCGCCCCCTGCTGGCCAATATCAGCCAGCAGCAACCCCTGTTGCGCCAATGGCGAGCGCTGCGCCGCAGCCTCAAGGCCAAAGTTGCCCCCGCAGATTACCAACGTCTGCTGGAGCATGAGCTAGGTCTGGAGCTGTGGTTACAACAACAGTTACTGAATGGCTTGCTCACCTCTCCAGCGCCAGATCACCATCAAGAGCAGGCCAGCGAGATGAATGCACTGGCGGGTTATCTGCAACAACTGGGGCTGACAACCACGCCCCTGTATCACCCACTACTGGCGCTGCCCGCTCTGGCGGCAGCGCTCGCGGCGACCAGCCAGGCCTCGGAGGCCACCCCATCTGCCCAGGAGGATCCATGCTAAGTTATCGCCACGCCTTTCATGCCGGCAACCATGCCGATGTACTCAAACACGCCACCCTTGCACTCCTCATCGATCAGCTCAAGAGCAAGGATAAACCCTTCTGCTATCTGGACACCCATGCTGGCGGCGGCTGCTATGACCTGACAGGCGAGTGGCCCCAGAAGAAGGCCGAATACCTGGATGGTATCGCCCGCATCTGGCCAGAGCGCGCGCAGTGGCCGGAACTGGCCAGCTACCTGGAGGTGATTGCCACCCTCAACGAGCAGGATCTGCGCTTCTACCCCGGCTCTCCCGAGGTGGCGCGTCACCTGCTGCGCGAGCAGGACAAACTGATGTTGATGGAGTTGCACAACCAGGAGATCGAAATCTTGCGCCGTCATCTGAGCCATGACAGCCGTACCGCCATTCACCATAGGGATGGGTTCGAGGGACTGCTGGCCCTGCTGCCGCCCACCCCACGTCGCGGCATGGTGCTTATCGATCCCCCCTATGAGCTCAAAGAGGATTACCCGCGAGTGGTTCAGACCCTCAAGAAAGCCATGCAGAAGTGGCCCACCGCCATCTACGCCCTCTGGTACCCCATACTGGGTAAAGAGGTGGACCGCAGCCGCACCCTGCTTGAAGAGATCAAGTATGCGGGTTTCCCCTCTGTGCTCATCGCCGAGCTGGAGGTGGCGGCGCAACCTGAAGAGTGGGGCATGAATGGCTCGGGCATGCTGCTGCTCAATGCTCCCTGGCAGTTGGACACCCAACTGGAAGCACTGTTACCCAAACTCTGCCAAACACTGGCCCAGGGTGAGGATGCCAACTGGCGGGTGGAGTGGTTAGTCAAACCGGAATAAAGCAGGTTGCAAACTCAGGTTGGGATAACAGAAGGGGGCCTTGTGCCCCCTTCCGGTTTATTTCCAGCAATCAGTTGGCAACTTTAACTTGGAGAGATCGGCTGTATCTCCTGATGGTGCAGAGGGATCACTACGCAGCTTCAAAGAGGTACAGCCCGTATCATTGACTTGGTTCTTACCCGTAGTCGCCGTAGCGATCAGAGTATAAGTGGCACCACTCACCGTCAGCGTATAATCGTAATAGTCAGTAGATGTTCCACCGATTGCAGCCATGGTTGTGGCATAGCTGGCATTGGTAACCCGATACTCTTCCAGTTTCAACTGCGCCGATAGCAGATGCTCAAGCGCCTCGGCGCGGCGACTGCGCACCACATGGGCCTGAAAGCTGGGGAATGCAATGGTCGCCAAGATGGCTAGCACCACCAGGGTGATCATCAACTCCAGCAGGGTAACCCCACTACTCTTCATTTTGTCTCTTTCCTTCTCATTCTTGCCCATCACCATCTAGACTCTACTTAGAGTGTGAGCAATTTTGGCGATTACGCCAAGGGGTCAACGTGAAACAGATCACTATGGGGTTTACGCTGATTGAAGCCATGCTGGTGATGGCCGTATTGACCATACTACTGGCCGTGGGCGTCCCTAACTACCAGCAATTCCGCAGAGACCATGAGCTGGTCGGCGCGGCCTATGCACTCTATGGCGATATCCAGCTCGCCAGAACCGAAGCGACCAAAAATAATAGCAACAACATCCATATTTATATCTTTAATGAATTGGGTTCCGATTGGTGTTATCGCATCACGGACCGAGATGCCAACACTTGTAACTCCTGTAGTGCACCCTGCGATATAGGCGGTGATGGCCTCACTCGTGGCAATGACCACTCCAACTTCGCCAGCACCAACATAACTACCGCCTCCGGCAGCGTCAGCACCATCAATATCGAAAATCGACGGACCGGGCTAGATCCTGATGGCAACCATGTCACGTTCGACTTGGCCGGTCGCCAAATCGTAGTGGAGCTATCCAGAATTGGCTCTACCAGGATCTGCACCCCCAGCGGTACCAGCTTGTCAGGTATTGAGTCATGTACCTAACCCGAGCCAAAGGCTTCTCCTTGGTCGAATTAATGGTCGCCATGGTGATTGGTCTCATTGTGGCGACTATTGCCCTGCTCATGTATGTGGCTATCATCAAGGCCAACTCCACCTCGATCCAATCGGCGCGACTCACCCAGGCACTGCAAGCCAGCCTGGATGTAATGGAGCGAGACATCCGGCGGGCAGGCTATCTGGCACCCAGCGCCGCCAACGCGGCTATAGACCCTATCTACCTCACAACCTACCAAACTGACACCATGTTTTCGCTATATACCAGTGCAGCAACTCCAGCATTGCAAGACTTGCAACCATCGGGGCCAAACTACTCCTGCATTTTGTTACGTTATGATGCCAACGATGACGGCGCTATCAGCGGCACAGATGAAATACTGGGCTACCGCCATAACAGCGCCAACCAGACCATTGAAGTCAAAACCTGGGCCAATATTGCCAGCCAGAGAAGTGACAAATGTACAGCTAATGGCTGGGAAGCGATGACAGGCGACGGCACCACCCGCATCACCGCATTGACGTTCAGCATTACACCCAGCAGCGGTGTTTCTATTGACTCCGGCCAGCGCACCATCAACATCGATATTCGTGGTTCTAGTCGGCTCAGCACCGCCCTGCAGATGCACCTTCAACGACAAGTGAGGCTGCGCAATGACCAACAGTAGCCGCTCCAGAGGCTTCGTCACCCTGACGATTACCCTCATCATCATCATCATAGTGATCTTTGCCTCCCTGCTTACGGGGAAACTTCTGTCTGGCAATCAGCGTATTGCCGCCAATGAGTTGCGCTATCGCGAAGCATTTTCCATGACAGAGGGCGGCATGGAATCTCTGCTTGGCGCCTGGAATGCCGCCAGCGGTAGCACCCCTACCCTATGCCAGGGGGTGGCCGCTGGCGTATCTAGCGCCACTCGCACCGGCAACTGCTACTGGGCCGCCTTCGTTGACATGTCAACCAGTAGTGCCCGAGCCAGCAATAGGGATCCGCAGACCAGAACGCCCATCTGCGTACTCCCTGAACCAGCAAGTGCCGCCATCTTTACCATACGCACCACGGGCTTTACCGTTCCGGCGGCTACTGCCTGCCCAACAACTAGCAGCGCCATCAAGACGGCGATTACTCACTCTGAAGCCACTGTCGAGCTGGAAATGAAAGCGCTGAAGAGCAAGGTCTTGGCCGGAGCACCGGACGCACCCATCACGGTAGCGGGTGGCCTGGGCGTGAGCGGTAACTTTACGGTCGTTGCCAACCCCAACGGTGGTGGGCAAGGGGTACCCCTCTCGGTCTGGACTGATCAGAATGTCGACCTGAGCACAGGTACAGGGCAAACCTGTGGGCAACAGGAGTGGGATCCATCTGCAAAAGCATGCACTAGCGCCAACTATAGTTCTAGAGATAACAAGCAGTCCGACATACTAGATAACGATGTGAGATTTCCAACAGATCTGCTGCGCTATGTCTTTGGCCTACCGAGCGACACCCCTAGCAATACAGCCAAATCCATGGCCGAACTGGAAAAGCGGGCAGTGAAACCAGCCCCCCTTTCCGGCTGTAGCAGCCTCAATAGCAGCAGTTATGGACTCTATGTGGTCGATGGGGATTGCAATCCGGCGAGCACCATAGGTAGCCAAGCCAAGCCTGTGATCCTGTTGCTGCGCAATGGGGATCTGACCATGAATGGCAACCTGATCATCTATGGTCTGGTCTTTACCTATGACAGTTTCCCCGCCACACCACCTGACTATGATGTCAAAATGAATGGCGGAGCCACCGTCTATGGGGCCGTGGTGGCTAATCACAAAGTGGGCAACTCAGCGGGGACCTATAACGCCGTCTACGATGCCGCCACACTGAAAAATATCGAAACCGGTTCACCATTTAATTACGTCGCCAATATTCCAGGAAGTTGGAAAGACTGGTAGGGGAACAAGATGAACAAGCGAACAGTAGCTGGCTTTATTCTGATCGAAGTGATCATTGCCTTTATCGTCATAGCGGTTGGCACAACCGCCTTGGTGCAGTTGCATCGCAGCTATTTGCGCCAGGAAGCGAGCAGCAGCATGCGCGAACAAGCCATGCATTTGGCAGAAAACAAACTGGATGATCTGCGCACCTTTGAGGTAATAGGCACCACAACAGGCAAGATCGCCTATCAGAATATTGCCAACAATCAGGGCGGGACTATCACAGCGGGAGTAAAAACCCTGGCTGGCGGCAGCTTTACCCTAAGCTGGAGTGTCACCAATAGCACGCTTCTAGCCTCAAGCATTCCAGTCAGTAAGGATATCAATATCAGTGTTACCTGGGTCGATAGCCAAAACCAGAGCAAGAGCCTACTGCTCTCCAGCACCCTTTCGCAGCAGACCAGTATCAATCTGGGCAAACTGGCTAATCTGCTAACAGGGGGCAGCGGTGAAACACCCTTGGTCAGCTACACACCAGGTACAGCACCAGATGTGGTAGCCGTTACGATCAAAGTAGGCACCAAGGCAGAAACCAGTAAACCCCTGCCCACCGTCTATCAATCCGGCACTAGCACGCTGGTGCAGTTTGAAACCATTACCTACGATTCCAATAATCCCCTAAAAAAAATTCAGGAAGATCAACTGACGCTGGCCTGCTCCTGCACCCTGCAGAGTGATAGCAATAAGTACGCTCTACCCGCCAAACCGCTACAGACTGACGCCGGCCTGTTTTGGGCCACAGGTTCAACGGTCACCAAAGACCATGGCGTCCCGGCAGGTAACCAGAACAGCCAGAGCCCCTACTGCACCATTTGCTGCAACAACCATTTCGATGGCGATAGCAGTGATATCAGCACCACAATCTCTGAATTTGATCTCTACTACAACCAGGCGCGACAAGAGCATGAGCATTACAGTAGCGCCACCAGTGATTCGGTAGATACGGGCTCACAATACCTTGAAGCCTGCCGCCTGATGCGCATCGACGGCTTCTATAAGCCCATGCCCGACTGGAATCTGGTGGCCTTGAATGTGATGAGCCCCGGATTTCTTACCGATGGCGACAACCAACAAAACTACGAGCGTTATGTCAAAGAGGTCGTGATCAATCAATATAAGTTACAAAATGGCGGGTCAGCCTCAGTTAACTCACTCGATGACTGGCTTAAAATTTCTGGCAACGCCAGTGGTGGCACCGCCACCACCGACATCAGCGTGACAGCAGGGACGACCAACCAGCTTATTGCCCGCGGCATCTATGTGGATAAAATGAGTCCAGCTTATTTGGCGATTTTGGCGGCACTTCCCTCCGATGAAGAGCGGCTGCCCTGGATCCCCTTCAATGAGGTGAATCTGACCCTCCTGGCCAATTGGTCCATTGGCAACGCCGAACAGAATTATGCCTCTGTGACCAATGAGGCCATACAGACCATAGTAGATCCCGACAATGACTACTACGGCACCTATAGTCGAGGCCGGATGTCAGCCCTGAATAGCCGCGCCACTGCCGTGCCAGTTTCAGCCACAGTCAAGAACAGCAACTCCGGCATTACCAGCACACCAGCAATCTCCTCGGATGATGCAACAGCAACTAGCTCGGCGCTGAACGTCACCATTAGTAACGCCAGTGCCTTGCACATCACCGGGGGGATCACCTGCTTAACGCCACCGAAGAGAAACTCGACCACACCTCAAGTGTGTGGTAATCCTGACTGGAACAAGTTAAGTGTCAGTGCGACCACGGGGGCTAGCTGCACATTGAATGCGCCATCCGGCAGCAATATTGAGGGCTATTTCGATTGTACCGTGGTTAGAGGGAGCGGAGTCACCATCAGCTTTACTGCCACTGGCTATCAACTTACTCCCAGCAGTATCACGCTCAGTGCAGCCCAAACCACCACTACCGCCAATCTTATCGAACTTGACTATCGCAAATTATCAGACTGGTCCCTCTTAACAACCAAAAAGCCATGTACTTTGATGATGGTTACGAGCGGCATGGACAATTACACCTGTGGTGAGTGATCAGCACAACAAGCCAACGGCAAATTGGCCGCCTTCTAGGCGGCCAATTTTATAACCGACTGGAAGCGGCAATAAAGTGTAATAACCTGGTTCCGCCTTTCCAAACTAGGGTTGCATCTGGCGACTCAATAGTTATCCCCCTGCAGAGCTCTGAGCTAAATCAACTGCGGCATCGCTTATGGGGCAGCGACAAGCGCTGCTCAAACAAGTCCACTGACAATAACGAATAGCAAAAAAATCATATAAGCGCAGCGCAACACCTCTGCTTAGGCTTGGCTCTCTTTAGAAGCATGAGTATTCTCAACCGACTCGGGTAGGAAAGGAGTCAATCAGCGACAACCTACCGGCCATCAGGAAAGGGTTTTCAAAAAACACCAAAGAAATCAATTACTACTTTTACAGCACTTAATGACTAGTTTGGTAGTAAGTTTAAACTCAGCCTCACAATTCTCATGCTAATCAGATTAACAATCGACCAAATGCAAGGTACCATGCCAAGAGTGCATATAGTCATACGAGGCTGTCACCATGTTTAAATCGCAAGGGCTTACTCTCATTGAATTGCTCGTTGCCATCAGTGTACTGGCGATAGTGACCACTCTAGGTGTTCCATCTTTTCGTTACTTTATCGAGACCCAGCATCAAGATACCGCGCGCGAAAAACTGGTAGATAGTCTCCACCTATCGCGTCTTCAGGCTCAACGCCTTAAAACCAATGTCTACCTGTGTGCTACCGATAATGGAACCAGCTGCGGTAATGACTGGAGCAAAGGGTGGATGGCCTATGCAGACAAGGATCGTAGCAATACCCTAAATACAGGGGATGAAATATTTTTGGTTTATAGAGGCTTGCAGGTTGAAGCTATCACAGCCGGAAGTAATAGCTTACTTTTCTCTCCTAGCGGCATGATGCAAAGTGGAACTTTCAACATCTGCTCAAGCTTCTTGGCCAAAAATAATAGAGTTGGTATCAATTCACTTGGCTATATCAATCTTGGACAGAGCAATGCACCTCACTGCTAATACTCGTGGCGTTGGCTTGATCGAGCTGCTTATTGCGCTAGTCATTATATCGATCGGCCTCTTGGGGCTGGCCTCCTTACAGGTCAACAGCTTGCAAAAAACCCAGCAAACTCGAGGATATGAGCACGCATCCGCCGCACTGCAAGATCTGGCCGAGCGGATCGGGGCGAATCCTGCTGCCGCCAAAAATGGTGACTTTAATTTCAGCAATCTCAGCAGTGCGGATAATACGTTGCCAACAGCCGCTGACTGTGGTGCGGTCAACTGCACACAAAGCCAGATAGCGCGCTATACATTGCAAAAATGGGCCGCCCCCCTGTCGGCCGCCCTGCCCTCACCAAGATTTTCTGTTGAGAAAAGCGATCTCGCCAGCGGCGCCATGATGACCCTGACCTTAACATGGGATGCAAGCTTGTCCGGGCAGGGCTCGGCCAGCTGCGCGACCGCAACAGTGAATGGGGCTCAATGCAGTAGGGTGAAAATATGGCTCAACTAACCCACAAGTGCTCTAGTCGTGGCTTTAGCTTGGTTGAACTGATGATAGCCATAGTCCTGGGCCTTTTCGTGATCAGCGGCTTATACACAATGTTAAGCAGCAATCAACGCACCTATTCAGCCGTGCAAGCCAATACCCAAATAACCGATGCAGAACGTAGATTAGATTCTATCATACAAAAAATGCTCAACCAGGCCGGCTTCCGCAACTACCGGCGACTAAAGAGTTATCAGCAATTACCAGCGGGAACCTCACCTGGAGCGCCCGGCCAAACATTGACTTGGTTAGAAGGTCAGGGCAGCACCGGAGTCAACAACAGTAGCGGTCTAGCAAGCGTTAAAGATGGCACTGATACCATTTCACTTCGCTTTTATGGCTCGAGCCTTATTGATGCAAACCCTGCTTCGAACAGCACTGCAGCCGACGGCTCGATCTTTAGCTGCCATGGCGGCTGGATCTCAGCACAAAACTCTAGCACAGTGACTATCTATGTTGACCAAAATAACAATCTGGTGTGTAAAGACAATATAAATCCAGCCCCGTTAATATTGGAGTCGGGCGTTGAGAGCCTGCAAGTTCGCTACAAATTAAGAGGGGATAACACCACCTTCAGCCCGGCATTTGCTGCTGGCAATAGTAACTGGAACAATATTCAGGTGATTGAGTATGCCCTGCTGTTGACCAAACCCTACAGGCAAGGGATGCTCAATAACCAGACCAGCTTTACCTTATTGGACCAATCGGTCAGCGTGGCTGCGGATGGTCAATTACGTCAAGTAGTGACCGGCAGCAGCCTGCTGCGCAACCAGAAATTTACCCACTAGTCTTTATTGCAAGCCCAGGAACCACAAGGACGCTATATGTTCAAATCGCAACGTGGGATGGTCCTCATCAGCGCTCTGGTCATACTGATCATCATCAGCATTATCGCCCTTGCCGTAGGACAATCCAGCATGCGCAATCAACAGATGAGTAGCTCCCGCGCCGATCAACTACAAGGGCAGACCCAAGCGCTCTCGGCGATGAACCGTGCCGACGCTGAATTCAGAGAGACCATAGTCAATAATGTATCCCTACTCACACCCGGAGTCCCAGGTTCAATCACCACATCAATGGCCACTTACAACTGGTGGTTAACAGACAGTAATTGGAACAACACCAATACTCACTCTTTTGCCGAATTGCATGCACAAACCGGTAGTGACCCACGCTACCGCATCGAATACCGAGAAAGTATTCAAGTAAACAGTAATGTGGAAGAGAAGCAGATAAGAAGATTTTACCGAGTAACCTCCCGAGCCAATGGGCCTGGTTCAGCTCGCAGTTTGTTACGAGCCTATTTCATTTTTAACACCTACGAAGATGCAACCAGATAAGCCAAGGACGGTACAGATGAAACTCAAATCCCATTTTGGCTTTACGCTTCTGGAGCTGATGATCACAGTGGTGGTCGTCGCCATACTGGCCGCAGTCGCTGTTCCCTCTTACTTGCGACATGTGCAGAATGCCCGCCGCGAAATGGCCAAGAGTGCATTGGTTGATGCGGCCCAAAAAATGGAAAGCTATTATGCCTTGAACTTTAGCTATGCTGGCGCGGATTCGAATGGTGTGCCGACACTCTTCGCCACCAAAGTACCCAAGGATGGCACGGATAATTACTACACACTCTCTATTTCAGGGTCTAGCCGAACCTACTACTCCGTAGTAGCGACGCCCACATCGGGCTCATCTCAAACCAGTGATGTGTGTGGCACACTGACCATGGATCGTACCGGCAACAAGACAGCAACGGGCAATAGCAGCAACTGCTGGTAACACGCCGACAACTGGAGCTTACCTATGAAGATCAGATACCTCTCGCTTTGTCTGCTGTGTTGCACCCCCTGGGCACATGCCAGCGACCTGGCCCTGCCCAACCAACCGCTGTTTGTCCAACAGGCGGTAGCGCCTATGGTCATGCTGGTAATGGGGCGCGACCACACCCTCTACTACGAAGCGTACAACGATGCCAGCGACCTGAATGCGGATGGCCGGCTCGATACCGAGTTTATGCCCAGGTTTAAATATTTTGGGTTATTCGACCCCAATAAATGTTATGACTATAATACCACTAATAACAAATTCACACCCACAAGCTGGGCAACAGATGGGGACTTAAGAAAATGCACGGGAACACCGGCAGCACCACCTAAACCGGCAGTACCAGGAAAATGGAGTGGTAACTTCCTTAATTACCTGACCACATCACGCATCGATGCCTTGCGTAAAGTATTGTATGGCGGGAAAAGATCAACCGATACGGCTAGCTCGACTGTCTTGATCCGTAGTTATATACCACAAGACGCCCATAGTTGGGGGAAAGTCTGGAAACCGGCCTATAACGTAGGCGGTAATCTGACCCAGTGTAAGTCCGAGTCCCCTCCCAGTTACAGCATTGCCGATTACACCCCTAAAAGTAATTTAAATATAGTTTATCACTTTGCCAATACCAGTGTCGGCGAGAATGATGGCAGGCCATTACTTAGGTTGGTGGAATTAGCCCTATCAGAGAACCTAAATTGCCCACCCAATCAGCCCTGGCAATGGGCAGGTAAAGAGCGCGTTCTGGCGGGTAACGACATGGATAAACCCATCAGTAATAATGGTTCTACCTTTCCAGTTGCCAATAATCGAATTACAGACCTTGAGGTCAAGGTAGATGTCTGTGTGACAGATCTGATATTTGATCCCACCCGGAATAATGCCAATGAAGAGGGGTGTGTGCCCTATACAGTAGATGGTGTTACCACTTATAAACCGGATGGCGTATTACAGGAGTTTGGCCTTAGAAGATCACCGGCCTACCATTTTGGCTTGATCTCAGGTAGTTATGAAAAAAACTTGTCTGGTGGGGTACTGCGTAAAAATGCGACGGCCTTAAATCCCTCCACAAACAACAACACCAATAACGAAATCAACAGCGATGGTACCATCAATACGGCTACTCAGGGCATCATTTATAATTTGGACCGATTGCGAATTAGTGGGTTCAACTACGCAACACACAAATATACCAATAGCAATTGTGGAACTAATGGCTGGTTATCCTCCCGCGCCATTACCAATGGCGAATGTCGTGACTGGGGAAACCCGATTGCCGAGATGTTATTTGAGTCACTACGCTATTTTGCCGGTGAAACCACGGCCAGCACGAGTTATACCTATACCGATGCAGGATCCAAAGATAATGAGTTGGGTTTAACCCAGGCTACCTGGCGCGATCCGTTTGCCACAGGGAGCGGCCACCCCTGGTGTACGCCCGCCTATAATCTGGTGCTGAGCGATATTAACCCCTCTTACGACTCGGACGAGTTGCCAGGCACTGCCTTTACAGCTGCAGCAGCCAGCAGTGCGTCCAGCACAGGCCACACTGGCACGACCGCTAACATCTCCAGCTTCAACGCTGCCGATGCAGCCATGGAGATCACCCGCAAAGAGGGGGATCTGGCGAATAATAGTTTCTATATTGGCCAAGATCTGGCCAACCCCAGTGCAGCCATAACGGCAAATGCCCCCACCCCCAAGAGCATCACGGATCTGGCCCAGATCCGCGGCCTGTCACCCCAGGAGCCCACCAAACAGGGCAGCTTCTACTCTGCAGCCGTTGCCTATTTCAGTAATAAATTTGATCGCTTCCCCGACCACGCCAAAACCCAGGGCATCAAGACGCTGGCCGTCGCATTGGCCTCCCCTTTGCCAGAGATGAAATTCGATACCAATGGGGATAATAAAGCTGATATTAGTTTTATTCCCTTTGCCAAATCGGTTAAAGCGTGGCGTGAGACAGGTGGAATTATCAATCCGGCGGCAGGAAAGTTCCAACCCACCAGCACCATAGTGGACTATTATGTGGAAAGCCAAGCCGCCGATGGAAAATCTGGCACCTTCCGGGTCAACTTCGAAGATGTAGAGCAAGCTGCCGACCATGACAAAGATTTCCTGGTTCAATATGCATACAGCATCAACCCTAGCGGTGCCCTGACCATCATCACGACTCCAGAACAGACACAAATTCTCGGCGACATAGAGATACATGCCGGCTATATCATTTCCGGCACAAATAAAGATGGCCTCTATCTGGATGTAAGAAATAATATCGATGACAATAGAAACCAACCCTATTATCTTGACACGTTAGATTCAGCAGATCTTCCATATCCACTTAACTACCGCAAAACAGATCCCAATGGTAAAGGTGCAGCGAATAAGGTTATAACCGAGAATACGTCCGTAACCCGCACCTTTACCGCCAGCCCTACTGCCGCGGCCCGGTTTTTTAAATCACCGCTCTGGTATGCCGCCCGCTGGGGATATTACGATGTGGATGACCCAACTAAAGAGCCAGCAGGTTTAGGCAGCGGCCCCACGGTAGCAAAACCAGCCGGTTATAACTTGGTGACGAATGCAGGCGATCTTAAAACCAGCTTGGAAGATGCGTTAAATAACGCCAAACCAGGCAAATTGGCCGCTAACGCCGTAGGTTTCAGCACCTTACAATTGGATAGTGCATCCCTAGCCTTTAACAGTTTCTTTGAAACAGAAAATTGGACGGGCGATGTTCAGGCCTTTAACGTGGAGAATAACGGGAATATTGCCAGCACCCCGCTGTGGAGTGGTACCACTCAATTGGCGGGCACCACGCCAGGCAACCGCAAAATTTTTACCCTGGCCTATACCCAAGCACAAGCGGGGAGCAGTTGGCAGAGCAGCAAACGGGAATTTACTGAGCCCGACAGCCTGACTGGCTCCGCTACGGGCTTGGCAGAAAACCAGATCAATGAGTTAGTGACGGGCGTCACACTTACGAATCAAGGCCAGAAACTGGAGTATGTTCAGGCGCTGGTAAACTATCTGCGCGGCGTTCGCACCTATGAGTCTACGACTGTACCTGGCCTGACAACCTCATTTAGGAAACGGACTGGCCTGCTGGGCACCATAGTTCACTCCACCCCTGTCTATGGCAAGAGCAGTGGGGATAGCAAGCCCTTCATCATGGTCGGGGCCAACGATGGCATGGTCCATGTACTGGATGCCAGCGCCAACAGCAGTGATGGCGGTAAGGAGCTATTTGCCTATGTCCCCAGCCCGGTGTATAGCAAATTACCGCGCTTTAGTGAGAGCAACTATAACCACCAATATTATGTGGATGGCGGCATCAATCTACAAACCGTAGTCAATAGTGATGGTGCGAGGCAAACCATAGCCATAGGCTCATTGGGCCATGGTGGCCAGGGTATCTATGCGCTGGATCTGACCAATCTGAGCAGTGGCAGTTTGACCGCATCAGACCGGGTACTCTGGGAATTTACCGATAAAAATGATGTCGACATGGGGTACTACAGTGCCATGCCTTCCATTGTCAAATTGAGAATTGACGAGACGGATCGCTGGGTGGCCATTTTTGGTAATGGTTACAACAATAAGGCCGCCGATGGCCAAGCCAGCAGCACAGGTAATGCCGTTATCTATATAGTCGACTTGTTCACCGGGGAGCTGTTAAAGAAACTGGATTCGGGCTCGGGTGACAGTGACCAAGCCACTTACTCATCCAATGCCATGGCACAGCCGCTTATTGTGGATAGTACGGGCTCAGGGCGTGCAGACAAGATCTACGCTGGCGACCTGTATGGAAATCTATGGAAATTTGATATCAGCCCCAGCTCGATCGATGACTGGAAATCCAGCCTGTTCAATGGCAACACCCCCATCCCACTATTTACCGCCAGCCGTGGGCAAACCATCACCACTCGGCCTGCCGTCACCCGCTCTTCGGCAGGAGGCCAATTGGTCATGTTTGGCACAGGTAAATTTGTCGAGATCAGCGATAAACAGATCGCTGGGGCGACAACCCAGAGCATCTACGCTATTCGAGATAACAACACCACCACAACCATTACCAAGGATGACAACCTTATCCAGCAAACGATCACTGGTACCACAACGGTCGATGGCAAGGATCACCGAATTGTCAGCAACACGGCGGTGGATTGGGTGACTAACCACGGTTGGTATCTGGATTTGATCCAAACAGGATTAACCA
This sequence comes from Pseudaeromonas sp. HNCC25DJ180, assembly GCF_055413345.1. Taxonomy (NCBI): domain Bacteria; kingdom Pseudomonadati; phylum Pseudomonadota; class Gammaproteobacteria; order Aeromonadales; family Aeromonadaceae; genus Pseudaeromonas; species Pseudaeromonas sp. HNCC25DJ180. The sequence goes on along the minus strand of NZ_JBVAYF010000015.1, from coordinate 122,875 downwards.
ACAAGGGGGAACGCGTCGTTCTTAATCCATGGGTCTATGACAATATTCTCTATGTCACGACTCTGCTTCCCGATGCCGACACCTGCGCCTACGGGGGGAGGAGTTGGTATATGCAATTCGATGTGCGGACAGGACAATTACAACAAAGCCAGCTAACCGAGCCACCCGCTATGGGCCTGGAGAGCGGCAGTGTCATCACAGGTAAACCGAATGGCGTGCCGACCCCAAACCCAGATCCAGGCGAACCCACTCCGCCCCCACCGGCACCCGATCCATTGGTGACCACCTCCGCCTCGGTATGCAAGAACAATGGGAGAGGGAATACGGTGCTCTTTAACTATGTTAAAAAATCGGATGGCACCATTACCAAGATCCCGACCGAGATCCAGTGTAATGGCCTCGTCTCCTGGCAAGAACTTTACTAGCCGCCCACTGCAAACACCCCCTTCTTTAAGGGGGTGTTTTTTTAGCCGAGCAAAACGCCCCACAGCAATGACAAGACTTCTCTTGATGAGCAAATTTATTCATTAAATACACTTTGCGACAATATTCTTCCCCAGGGGCCAATCACCGCGTGATCAACATGTTTTAATCCGTCTTTTGTCGATAATGTTAGATTTTTAAGCCGAAAAACCACAGATATCCCCACCGTTAATGCTCCTAATGCCGCTTTTTCAGCCAGGATCCGGTATGACCATTTACCTATAGGTATTGCATAGTCAGGCAGATGCCCGATAATGCGCGCGTTTGTGTATATCGTCGCCCGGCCATTCAGTTGTCGGGGCTCAACTTGGTACAGGGCCATGGCCCTTTTGTGAGGTGTTTGCATAAGATGAACAGCCAATTCGTTCCGGGAATCGACTACCGTGGCCTGGTGGCCCAATATGGCTCTCCCCTGCTGGTGCTGGATCAGGCGGCCGTGCGCCGTCAGTATCGGGCCCTGGTAGCGGCGCTGCCGGGTGTTACTCTGCATTATGCGCTCAAACCCCTGCCCCATCTGGGTGTGGTCGAGACGCTGATGGCCGAGGGCGCCAAGTTTGATCTCGCCACCAATGGCGAGGTGGATCTGGTGCGTGGAGCCCAGATCAACCCGAACGACTGTATCCATACTCATCCGATCAAGCGGGATTCCGATATCCGCCACGCCCTGGAGTACGGCTGCAACATCTTTGTATTCGACAACCCGGTGGAGCTGGGCAAGTTTGTGGCGCACAAGGCCCAGGCCAAGCTGCTGCTGCGCGTCAGCTTCCCCAATCCGGAGACCAAGGTCGATCTCTCCAAGAAGTTTGGCTGCACACCCGAGATGGTGTTGCCCCTGCTGCAGCAAGCCAAGGATCTGGGAATTGAGGTGATTGGCCTCTCCTTCCATGTGGGCTCCCAAGTGCCCAATGCCAAGCGCCATGTGGAAGCCATCGAGGCCTGCAATGGTCTGCTGCGTCAAGCCGAGGCTCAAGGTCTGGGTCTGCAGCTGCTGGATATCGGTGGCGGCTTCCCGGTGGATTACTCAGGCAGCGGCAGTGAACTGGATATCGATGCCTTCTGCGCACCAATCCGCGCCGCCCTGGCCAATACCCCCAAGAACATTCGTCTGCTGGCCGAGCCGGGCCGTTTCCTGAGCGCCCCCGCCATGACCTCACTCTCCAGCGTCATGGGTAAGGCCGAACGCTTCGGTCGTACCTGGTACTACCTGGATGATGGTCTCTATGGCAGCTACAGTGGCCAGTTGTTCGATCATATCGACTATCCCAAGAGTGCCCCCTATGCCAAGGGGGAATGCCACCCAGCCGTGCTGGCAGGCCCCACTTGCGACAGTATTGACGTGATTGCCGAAGAGATCATGCTGCCGGAGCTGGAGCTGGGTGAACTGGTCGTGGGTAAGATGATGGGCGCCTATACCTGGGCCTCGGCGACCGAGTTCAACTTCTTCCGCCGTGCCAATATCCTGGTCATAGACTCAGACGCCGCGGCGCTGCGTGCCGTAGCCTGAAAGGGTTAGCCATAGGGCAAAATAGCAAGGGCGCCTCAGGGCGCCCTTTTGTTATCTGCCTTTGTCGCAGGCTCAAGCACTGACTCTTATACACCACTCCCTCCAGTTGTTCAGTAATAGAGGAAAGGTGCTGCAGTTTTTCCTTAGTTCAGAGGGCAGCAAAGCCCTCCCTCCCCTTTTTTCAAGGGGAGGGCTGGGGTGGGGTTTGCTTTTGTGCTTGTGAAAGATCAAAAGCCACCCCCTCCCAACCTCCCCCTTGGCAGGGGGAGGAGCTGTTCGAGGCATTTCTCGGCATTTATCTCACAACATGACCTAAGATGTGTATAAGAGGCAGGCTCAAGCCTGCTCATATTGCTGCTGGTTGATAACAGGGCGCGCATACATGGCCCGCACTGTTTCCCGCAGCTCGGGGGCCAGGGCCGCCAGATGGGCGTCATAACGCTGGCGCTCGGCCTCGGTCACCTCATCATTCAAACCCGCCGCCAGCCGATTATTGGCAAATAGGCGATACTGGTGGTGGATTGCCCCGTCAATGGCCTGAGCCAGCTCTTCTGGCGTGGCAAACTCGCCGTTCAGGGGTTTGCCCAGGCTCACATGGACTCGACCCTTGAAGCCGATGATCCCCGCCACTATGCTCTCGATATCTTCAAACTCCCCCTTCTCATAACTCCCCGTCTGGGCTCGCTCCAGCAGTTCCCGCGCCTTGGCTTCAGCGCCCGGATCGAACTCATAGGAGATGGCGACCGGCACTATGTTCAGCTGCTGCATATAGTCGGCAAAGGCACGCTTTTGCTGCTTGCCCGCCATATAGAACATCTTGAGGATGGCCGGATCGGTTCTGTCATCCCCATCCTTGGCCCGCCCCTCTTTCTGCGCTATCCAGATGGAGTGCCCCTCTTGCAGGGAGTGGCTGATGTAGGAGGAGAGTTCCGTGAAGGCCTTCATCATCTCCCGCGGCCCCTTGGCCGAGCGCTTGACGATAAAGCTCTTGTTCAGACGCATCAGATCCGTGGCACAGGGTTTACGCAGCAGGTTGTCACCTATGGCAATGCGCACCGTTTCCAGCCCGCACTTGTAGAGCCCCCAGTTAACCAACGCGGGATCCATGGCGATATCTCTGTGGTTGGAGATAAACAGGTAGCCCTTGCTGGAGTCCAGCTGCTCCAGGCCGGAATAGGTGACCCCATCCGTGGTGGAGGCCACCATCTGCTCCATGAAGTGCGCCACTTCCATCTGCACATCTCGCACCGTTTTCACGCGAGCCCAGCGACGCTGCAGCACAGAGCGGATCAACGGCTTCAACAACCAGCCTAACCAGCGGGAGAGGGTGGGATAACGAAAATGGGCAATGGCGCCCAACAGCTCGTCATCGCAGGCCAGACGCGCTAACGCGGCGGGTACTTCATCATCATTGTAGGGACGGATCTCCTTATAGGGATCCGCCTCGTGCAGCTGTTCTGTCATGAAATCCGTCTTATGAAAATGGGCGCAAAATCGGCGCAAATTCTACACTCATTTGCCATAAAGACTAGCCAACAGCGGGCTAAACTCTTCTCTGGGGGGCTAGATCCAAACCATCAACACACAAGCGGCCGTGGCCAACCCCATGCCGAGATTAAATCGTCGCCACCCTTGTGCCGAACGGATCACCCGCCTGACTTGAGCGCCAAAGAGCACCCAGACGCCCCCGGTCACTATCCCCATGCCAAAGAAGGTGAGCAGAATGGCCAACGCCGATGGCCAGTAAGCCTCCTCAGCCAGGGTAAAGCCGCCTATCGCGGACAGGGCCATGAACCATCCCTTGGGGTTGAGCAGCTGCAACAGCGCCGCCTGATGCCAACGCGGCATCTCGCTGAGGCTTCGCTCACCCGGCTCGCCGGCTTGTGCCAGCTTGATGGCCAACCACAACAGATAGAGGGAGCCCAAGACCTTGAGAGCGGTGTGGAATAGCGGATGAGAGTGCAATAACACGCCCAGCCCCAGGGCGGTCGCCAGCATGATGAGATTCAGCCCCGTCACCACGGAAAAGAGCATGGGCAGGCTGCGGCGCACCCCAAGGTTAGCCCCCGCCGCCGTCAACAACATATTATTGGGTCCAGGGGTGCCGCAGGTGATCAGGGCAAAAACCAGCAGCGAGCCAAACCAGAGGGGTTCCATCATTATCTCAACCTTTATAACAAGGCATAGGCCAGAGGCTTACTTTACCATCTCATGCCAGCGCAAGCTCCACCGCGCCGCGGGCATGGAGTGAGGTGGTATCAAACAGCGGCACGACAGCCGCCTCGGGGCTCACCAACATGGCAATTTCCGTGCAGCCCAGAATGATCCCCTCGGCCCCGCGCGCCACCAGATTCGCCATGATCTGCTGATAACGCTGACGAGAGTCGTCTCGCACCACGCCCACACACAGCTCCTCAAAGATCACCCTATGCACTTCCGCGCGCTCGACTGCGGTGGGGATCAGTACCTCCAGACCGTAGCGCGTCTGCAACAATTCCCGGTAGAAGGGCTGCTCCATGGTGAACTGCGTTCCCAGCAACCCCACCTTGCGCAACCCGGCCTGCTGGATGGCCTCCGCCGTGGGGATGGCAATATGCAACAGCGGAATAGCGGCGGCGGCTTCAATCTGTGTCGCCAGTTTGTGCATGGTGTTGGTACAGATGATGAGCAGTTCCGCCCCCGCTGCCACTAAGCCCTGAGCGGCACGGCTCAATATGGCTTCGGCCTCATCCCAGTTACCGGCGCGCTGCAGCTGGGCGATCTCGTGAAAGTCCACACTATGGAGCACGATTTTGGCCGAGTGCAGCCCGCCCAAACGCTCACGCACCAACTGGTTAATCTGCTGATAGTAAGGCACGGTCGATTCCCAACTCATGCCGCCCAATAAACCGATTGTCTTCATCTTCTCTCCAACTTAGTGGTGGCCAGCACAGCTACCTAGCGCCCGCCTCTGCGCCCCAACCCAGGGGCGCGCTTAATACCAAATCACCGCCACACAGGCCGCCGTCATCACCCCCATGATGCGATTAAAATTGCGCCAGGCACGGGGGGAGCGCAACCAACGCCCCATCTGTACGCCAAACTGGGCCCAGAGCAGGCACGTCTTGCAGCAGATGAGGCAAAACAGCACGACCAGCAGGATCACCGAGCCCCAGTAGTGACTCCCCAGCAGGGTGAAGCTGCCGATAGCCGAGATCGACATTAACCAGGCTTTGGGATTCACGAACTGGAACAGCACGGCCTGGTAGAAACAAAAGGGCCGCCGTGTTTCCTGCGTGGGGGGCGCCTCGTTCATTGGCTCAGCACCACTGGCCATGGGCGGTGCCGTGGCAATCATCCAACCCAACCAGAGCAGATAAGCCGAGCCCGCTACCTTGAGCGCCGATTGCAACAGGGGCCAGTGCAAGAAGAGCTGCCCCAAACCGCTGGCCACCGCCAACAGCATCACCCCCATGCCGACGGCAATCCCCAGCACATGGGGCAGAGTGCGGCGAAAGCCAAAACGCGCCCCCGAGGCTGTCAACATCACATTGTTGGGCCCAGGGGTAATACAGGTCACCCAGGCAAATCCCGCCAGGGGTAATAGCCATTCATAAGTCATTGCTTCGTCTCCTTACGACTCAAAGAGCAGAAATGGATTGAGCGATAGAAAACGCATCTGGATGCAATTGTATCGATACAAACCAGGAAAAAACGCCTGATTGTGCTGTTTCACGGCACGAATTCACGGTAATATGAGCCAATGATTGGATCAATGAGATTATTGTCACCATGACAATTTGGACGCCTCAACTCAATGGCCAAGGCCCACTCTACCGCCAACTGCTGGAAGCGATCCGGGCGGCCATTAGCCAGGGGGAATTGGTCGTAGGCGAGCGGTTGCCCACCCATAGAGCCCTGGCCGAACGACTGGGGATCACGGTCGGCACCGTCACCCGGGCCTACAGCGAAGCCGAACATGCGGGATTACTGCAGGCGCGCGTTGGCTCAGGCACCTTCGTGCGAGATCAGCAGGGGGAGCAGGCGCTGGCTTGGCATATTCGCCAACCAGACCCCAATCGCATCGAACTATGGCAAAACCTGCCCGTGGCACAAGATCGCGAAGGCGCCTTCCGCGAAGCCCTGCAAGAGCTGATGGATGAACCTGGCCTGGTCAACAGCCTGATGGAGTATGATTGTGCCGAAGGACGTCTGGATCAGCGCCAACGCGTCAGCCACTGGTTACAGCAGCACGGCATTGCAGCGGATCCAGAGCGGTTACTCTTCAACTATGGCGCCCAGAATGGATTGCTATTGAGCCTGATGGCATTAGGCGCCCCAGGTGAGACCATCCTCTGTGAGGGGTTGACCTACCCGGGCCTCTCGACCCTGGCTCACTCCCTGCGCCTGCAGCTCAAGGGGCTGGCCATGGATGAGGAGGGGCTGCTGCCAGAGGCCCTTGAGAAGGCTTGCCAGCATGGTCACTACCGGATCCTCTATCTCATACCTACCCAGCAGAACCCCACCACGGCCACCATGTCACTGGCCCGCCGTCAGGCCCTGTTGCAGCTGTGTGAAAAATATCAGCTCTGGGTGATCGAAGATGATGTCCATGGGCTCTTGCCCACCAGCCGTCCGGCGCCACTGGTGAACCTGGCTCCCGACAGGGTCTGCTATCTGGGCAGCCTCTCCAAGGGGATCAGTGCGGGCTTGCGCATCGGCTATATGCTGATCCCGCCGCAACTGCAAGCGGCCGCCAGCCAGGCCGTACGCGGGGCCAGCTGGATGGTCAGCCCGCTCCTGGTGGAGTTGGCTTGTCGCTGGTTGCAAAACGGTCAGGCCGATCGCATGCTTCACACCCAAAGAGCACAACTGAGCCAGCGTGCCCAGTTGTTGCAACACCATCTGGGACGCTTCAAACTGCACTACACAGCCGATAGCATGCATGCCTGGCTGGAGCTGCCCCCGCACTGGCGCTCGGCCAGCTTTATCCAGGCCGCCGAGGCTGAGGGCATTGGCCTGGCGGGTGCCGAGTTATTTGCCGCAGGCCATTTCCCCGCCCCGCAGGCCGTGCGGCTCTCCATCAGCCACCCACTGGATAATGTGGCGCTGGATCGCGCCCTGGCGGTATTGGCGCGCCTGTTGGAAGGGGATGCCGCCACACGGCAGTTGCTCTGAGCCAGCCGTAATAACAAACGCGCTCTATGATTCCCAACGCTCCGCTCACTGATGAGGCAAACCATGTTTATCCCCTGGCAAGATCTGGATCCCTCCACCCTGGATAACCTGATTGAACATTTCGTGCTGCGCGAAGGTACGGATTATGGTGAGCAGGAGGTGGGGCTGGCCGACAAGGTAGCCGAGGTACGGCAACGACTGGCCAGCGGCGAAGCCGTGCTGGTCTTTAGCGAGCTGCATGAAACCGTGAATATCATGCTCAAACGAGAATTTCACAACGAGCAGAAGGATTGATCCGTTCGAGCCTGACATAGCGGTAGCACAAAAAATGAGTGGCACATGGCGTTTATCTCTACCAGCCAGTGATCAGGATCACAACCTCATCCTTGAGTCCTGGTGACTACCGCACTTCACTTCTGTTTACTAGGGGTGATGAGTATGATGAAGGGACTGAACCTAGAGCAATCTGCTGTCAGCAAGCGGATCGAGACACAGTTTTCCGGTTGTTGTATGCCATCTTGGTAAAACATACCGAAGATCGAAATCTGTCAGCCAGAGCCCCAGGTTACCAGCATCTGCCTGCAAGGCTGTCCCTCCGGTCAGACCTTGCCATTCGGGGCCTTAGGCCCTTATGCTACGGCAACGATAATAAGGACATAGCCTGGCAATCCGCTTCTTGCCGGGTATCGCTAAACTAAGAGGACTAACAATGGTTATTGGCAAGCCGCAAAGCGATCCGACCCAAGAGTGGTTTTTGTCTCATTGCCACATACACAAGTATCCGGCCAAGAGCACGCTGATCCATGCCGGCGAAAAGGCAGAGACCCTCTATTTTATCGTCAAGGGTTCGGTTGCCGTACTCATCAAGGATGAAGAAGGCAAAGAGATGATCCTCTCTTATCTGAACCAGGGGGATTTCATCGGTGAGTTGGGGCTGTTTGATGACAGCGAAAACCCGACCCGTACCGCCTGGGTTCGCGCCAAGAGTCCTTGTGAAGTTGCCGAGATCTCCTATAAGAAGTTCCGTCAGCTGATCCAGGTCAACCCAGAGATCCTGATCCGCCTCTCTTCACAAATGGCCCGCCGTCTGCAGACCACCAGTGAAAAGGTCGGCAACCTGGCCTTCCTGGACGTGACCGGTCGCATCGCGCAAACCCTGCTGAATCTGGCTCACCAACCCGATGCCATGACTCACCCGGATGGCATGCAGATCAAGATCACCCGCCAGGAAATTGGCCAGATCGTGGGCTGTTCACGAGAAACCGTAGGCCGCATCCTGAAGATGCTCGAAGATCAGAGCCTGATCTCCGCCCACGGCAAGACTATCGTGGTGTTTGGCACCCGCTAAACCAGATGGTTAGTTGCTTAAGCCCGCATCCGTGCGGGCTTTTTTGTGGGCGTCTCGCCCTAGCCAAATGGCGCTAATCAAACTGCCGGATCAGCACAGACGTATCACAACGCCCCAAGCCTCTAGCCATCAACGCCTGATAGTGCTGATCGACCTCTCGAGTCAGTGGCAGCTCGACCCCATGTCGGGCGGCCTCCTGCAGGCAGAAGCCCAGATCCTTGTGCATCCACTCGATAGCAAAGCCAAAGTCAAACTGGTCGGCAGCCATACTCAAGGCCCGGTTATCCAGCTGCCAGGATTGGGCCGCGCCCCCCCCCAGCACCTGTGCCACCAGAGCCGGGTCCAGGCCACAATGCTTGGCCAGGGTGAGCCCTTCACTGATCCCCTGCAAGATACCGGCGATACAGATCTGATTAACCATCTTGCAGCGCTGACCGGCACCATGAGGCCCCACATGGGTGATGCGTTGGCCGTAACTGGCCAAATAGGGCTCGGCCTGTTGCAGCGAGCTCGCCTCCCCCCCCACCATTATGGTCAAGGCGCCTCTCTCGGCTCCGGCCTGGCCGCCCGAGACAGGCGCATCAAGAAATGCGACACCCGACTGGCAGCAGCGCGTAGCCAGCTCTTCGGCCAGGGAGGCCGAGGTGGTGGTGTGGTCGATCAGCAACGCCCCTGACGGCAGGCTGGCCAACACGCCATCGGCGCCATACACCACGCTGCGCACATCCTCATCATTGCCCACACACACCATCACATACTGGGCGCCGCGCGCCGCCTCAGCGGGTGTCGCCGCCCAGCTGCCACCAAACTCGGCGACCCACTGCTCGGCCTTGGCCTGAGTGCGATTGTAGACGCAGAGTTGGTAACCCAACGCCTGCAATGTGCATTGCAGATGACCCGCCATGGGATAGCCCATGACCCCCAGACCTATGAATGCAACTTTCATTTCTGTTTTCTCCAGCGCCGATGCGGTTCACTCTCACCTTAAGAGGTGTCGCGCTCTGCCTCAAGACAAGCCGCGGGCTTTGCGCCACAATACAGGCCATACAAAAAAGAGGATTGTATGACTAGCTGGCTACCATCTGGAGTAATGCAACCCGGGTATCAGGCACTGCTCACCGCCCTACGCCAAGATATCCAGGCCGGGATCCTGCGGCCAGGCCAGCGCCTGCCTGCCATCCGCCGCCTGGCCCAACAACTGGGCGTGAACCCGACCACAGTGGCTCGCGCCTATACGGAGGGAGAGCGGCTTGGTCTGCTGTTAAGCCAGGTCGGGCAAGGTACGTTCGTGCGCGGTCAGCTGGCCCTGGATCAGGTGATCCACTCCCCAAGCCTCGCCACCCCCCTTAATCTGAGCATAATCCAGCCGTTACTCTCGTTGGCCGAACCCGCCCTGCAGCGGGCCCTGCCCGCCCTGGCCCAGCAGCTCACCACGGCGCAGTTGGGGTATCCCGCCAGCCCCCTGCTTCCCCATCAGCAGCACGCGGCCGAGGCCTGGCTTAACTGGCTGGGTATTCCACTGGCCGCCGGCCACCAGATCTTACCGGTGCATGGTGCTCAACATGGGCTACAGGCCCTGCTGCTGGCGCTGAGTGAGCCAGGTGAAACCGTGGCCAGTGAAGCCCTCTGTTATCCCGGGCTCATCGCCCTCTGCCAGAGCCTGGGACGCCCTCTGCAGGGACTGGCCATGGATGAGCTGGGGCTGTTACCCGATGCCGTCGCTGAGTATTGTGCCCAGGCGCCGTTGCGCCTGCTGTTTGTCAATGTGAGTCAGCAAAACCCCACGACCGCCATCATGCCGCTCAAACGGCGGCTGGCGCTGATCGAGGTGGCACGCCGCCATAAGCTGACCCTGATCGATGATGATATCTATGGTTTTACCCTGCGCGGCCAGCTCCCCTCCCTCTATCAGCTAGCCCCTGACTGTACCCTGTCGCTTACCAGCCTATCCAAGTGTCTGCTACCCGGCTTGCGCTGTGGCTTTCTCTGCCTGCCTGACTCGGCCGCCGACGCCGTGCAGCGCGCCATTCGCACCCATATCTGGATGCCCTCCCCCCTGGGCCTGGAGCTGGCCTGCCAGTTGATCACCTCGGGCGATGCCGAGCAGATCTGCCTGGCGCAAATCGAGGAGGCTCAAGCCAGACAGCAGTTGGCCTACCATCTGCTGGGCAGCAACTATCAACACCAGCTACGCGGCCTGCATGGCTGGTTACGCCTGCCCGCTGGCCTCACGGCCGAGCAGCTGACGGCTCGCGCTCGCCAGGCGGGTGTGCTGGTCTCCTCTGCCAGCTACTTTGCCACCGATGTCCAGCAGGCGCCTGCCGCCATCCGCCTGGGGTTAATGGCCTGCGCCAGCCGCGCCCAACTGCACCAGGCACTCACCCTGCTGCGAGGTCTGCTCCAGGAGTCAGGCCCACAAGATTAGGACACCAAAAACAACAAGGGCCACCCGCACGGGTAGCCCTTGATAAGGTGAGCCACTATCTGGCCCTGCCTGATGACCTTAGCTCAGATCTTAGAACAAATCTTAGCCGACCACCTTGGCCACCGCCTCGGTAAAGCGACTCATGCCCAGCTCAAACTCTTCACGGCTAAGGTTCAATGCCGGAGCAAAGCGCACCACATTGCCTCCGGCCACCAGCACCAGCACACCGGCCTCGATCCCGGCATCGACAAAGGCCTTAGCTTTACCATGATAGGCATCGGTCAGCACGGCCCCGATAAGCAGCCCCTGGCCCCGCACCTCACTGAAACAGTGGTATTGGGCATTGATCCCGGCCAGCGTCTCGCGGAACCATCCCTCGCGCTCCTTGACGCCAGCCAGCAAGGCCGGATCATTGATGAGATCAAACGCCGTCTCGGCCACGGCACAGGCCAGGGGATTACCACCAAAGGTCGTGCCATGGACCCCCGGCTTGAATACCTGGGCTATAGCCTCCCGGGTCAACATAGCCCCTATGGGGAAACCGCCCCCCAAGGCCTTGGCTGTGGTGAGAATATCCGGCTCCACCCCCAACTGCATGTAGGCAAACAGGCTACCGGTACGGCCCATGCCGGTCTGCACCTCATCGAAGATCAGCAGGGCATCATGGGCATCACACAACTCGCGCACTGCCTTGGCAAACGCCAGATCGGCGGGCAGGACACCGCCCTCCCCCTGCAGGGGCTCCATCACCACGGCGCAGCAACGATCGGAGATCACCGCCTTGAGGGCCGACAGGTCATTGTAGGCCACATGCTGGATCTGACCCGGCTTGGGACCAAAACCATCGGAGTAACTCGCCTGACCACCCACGCTCACGGTGAAGAAGGTACGGCCATGGAATCCCTGGTGGAAGGCGATGATCTGATCCTTGGCACTGCCATGCTGCTCATGGGCGTAACGGCGAGCCAGCTTGAAGGCCGCCTCATTAGCCTCGGCCCCCGAGTTGCAGAAAAAGGCCCGATCGGCAAAGGTGGCATCCACCAGCTTGCGCGCCAGACGCAGCACGGGCTCGTTGGTCATCCAGTTGCTCACATGCCACAGCTTCTGTCCCTGCTCGATCAGGGTCTGCACCAAAGCCGGATGGCAGTGACCCAGGGCATTGACGGCAATCCCGCCCGCTAAGTCGATATACTCACGATCCTGCTGATCCCACAGACGCGAGGCCAGACCACGCACCGGCACAAACTGCGCGGGCGCATAGGTGGGGACTAACACCTCATCAAACCAAGCACGGGTCACCTGTTCCATATCTCTTCCTTATTGGCCTCGTCACCCCAGAGTCAGGAGTGAGAAAATAATCACTGTTTTTGCATAATACATCACTTGTTTTGGCGGGCGCCAGCACCTGCGAGAAAAAATTGCGTAACGCAACTAATTAGTTCGGCGACAAAAGCGGCGAGCAAAACCGTAAGAGGCGAAGTGATGGCGAGGAGAAGAGAGGCAAGCAGAGAAGAGCAAAGCACATGGGCCGCCCAAGCGCCCGATACCCGGTGTTAAACCGGGCATCGGGCGTTAATCAGGCGCGGTTAGTCAGCCGCCACTGCAGGGTCTGGCCGGCCCAGTACGGCACCAGAGTGCGGCCCCCCAGCAGCGCCAGCCGCTCGGGAACCTGCCAGGGCTCACGTTTGAGGGTGATAAGTCCCTGGTTGCGGGGCAAGCCGTAGAAGTCGGCACCGAACTCGCTGGCAAAACCCTGCAGCTTATCCAGTGCCCCCAACTGATCAAAGGCCTCGGCATAGAGCTCGATGGCCGCAGGGGCCGAGTAGCAACCGGCGCAGCCACAGCCCGTCTCCTTGCGCTCCTGCAGGTGCGGGGCAGAATCCGTTCCCAGGAAAAACTTGGGATTGCCGCTGATGGCCACCTGCTGCAGCGCCTCCTGGTGATTGCGGCGCTTAAGCACAGGCAGACAGTAGTTGTGGGGCCGGATCCCTCCCACCAAGAGGTGGTTACGATTCATCAACAGGTGCTGGGGGGTGATGGTCGCCGCCACATTCTCAGGAGCCGCCCAGACAAATTCAGCGGCCTGCTCTGTGGTGATATGTTCCAGCACTATCTTCAGCTCTGGATAGCGGGCGACTAACCCCTTGAGATGACGCTCGATGAACACCTGCTCCCGATCGAAGATATCCACCCCTTCATCCGTCACCTCACCGTGCAGTAGCAGCGGCATACCCAGCTCACTGAGTTTCTCCAGCACCGGACTCAACCGGTCGATGTTGGTGACCGCCAAATCCGAATGGGTGGTGGCCCCGGCAGGATAGAGCTTGACCGCTAGCACCCCAGCGGCCTTTGCCTCTTCTATCATGGCGGCCGTAGTCTGATCGGTCAGATAGAGGGTCATCAAGGGGATAAACTGGCTGCCCTTGGGACGCGCCGCCTCAATGCGCTGCCGATAGGCCAACGCCAGAGTGGCATCGGTAACAGGCGGAACCAGGTTGGGCATCACCACGGCCCGGGCAAAAGCGCGCGCCGTCGCCGGCACGGTTTCGCCGAGCAAGGCACCATCGCGCAGATGCAGGTGCCAATCGTCAGGGCAGGTGAGCTGTAGTTCTGTCATGGAGCCTCCAAAGCGAAAAAACATCACGCCAAACTAACGCATAACCGCTGGCGGATACTCAATACAAGAAGAGATTGGGAGCTGAGGCCACAGCTAGTATTGCACGCTGAATGCCCCCGATCTTGCCACTGGATTGAGCATAGCCTGTGACGCTCTGTTTCGCCGACTCAGGCCAGGCAAATCAGCCCAGTCGCACAAAGTTTTGTAACAGTGCCATCCCCTGCTCGCTGAGGATGCTCTCGGGGTGAAACTGGACACCGAAGAGAGGGAGCTCACGATGACGCAAGCCCATGATTTCAGGTGCCATGCTCCTACCCTGCCCATCCACTTCCGCTTGGCTCCAGGCCGTCACCACCAGTTCGGCCGGCAGACTCTGCGGCGCCACGATCAACGAGTGGTAGCGGGTGACTCGCAACGGCTGGTTCAAACCGGCGAACACGCCCTGGCCATCATGCTCGATAAGCGAGGTCTTGCCGTGCATGACCCGTTGTGCCCGCACCACCTGAGCACCGAAAGCCTGGGCCAAGGACTGATGCCCCAGGCAGACCCCTAAAATGGGCAGCGAGTCGGCAAAATAGCGGATGGCCGCCAGGGAGATCCCGGCCTCGTTGGGGGTGCAGGGGCCTGGCGAGATGACCAGATGAGAGGGGGCCAGGGCCGCAATCTCGGCAAGGGTGATGGCATCATTGCGGCGTACCAGCACCTCTTCGCCCAAGGCACCAAAGTATTGCACCAGGTTGTAGGTGAAGGAGTCGTAATTATCGATAAGCAGGATCATGAGGCTGTCATTCACTCTTGTCGCTAGCAGGCTGGGTGCCTGACTGTCGCCATGATATCACAGCTCTGCGATTGGGTTGAGCCAGCCCAAGTAAGAGGCCAATCCGAGGTAAAAAGATTGCGTCTGACACCCATCAATCATATAAAGGCGCACTATGCATCTGTAGTTAAACTATCCACTCGAGGTCGTTATGTTTGTCCAGGTCGTGTTTTTATCATTTTTGGCATTGCTGCCCATGGTCAACCCCCCTACCACGGCGACGCTACTGCTAGGCTTGAGTAAAGGCATGTCCCGCGAGCAGGTCCGTAACCAGGTCAATCTGGCCGCTATCTACCTCTTCTGTCTGCTCTGCACCAGCTTCTTTATTGGCTCCTCTATCCTGGATCTGTTTGGCATTTCGATCCCAGGCCTGCGCCTGGGCGGTGGGCTCATCATAGGCTTCATCGGCTTCCGTATGCTGTTCCCCGCCCCCAGCAGTACCCAGGTGACGGAGAACAACCCTAACATCGCCTTCGTCCCCTTGACCATGCCCAGTCTGTGTGGCCCGGGAACCATGGCCCTGGTGATCAGCGGCTCGGCTCAAATTGCCGAGCTACCCCATGAATACTCCCGCCTCGCTATCTACAGCGCGGTTGTGGTCTCATTCCTGCTGATCACGCTACTCAGCTGGGTGGTGTTAAAACTGGCCGATCCGGTGTGCAAGTTGCTCGGGGCCACGGGTATCGATGCCATGACCCGCATCATGGGCTTTTTGCTCATCTGCATGGGGATGCAATTCTGCATCAACGGCGTCAAGGAAGTAGCCCAGGACCCGGTATTCCATGGTGCTCAGGCCACCACCAACAGTGCCGCCGAACAACGCATTGAGGCGATGGAGGTTCGAGTAAAGCTCCATGCATCGGCCGCCACAACAACGCAACCATAACCACTCAAGGTGAGCAGGTTCCTGCCTGCTCACCTGCCCGCAACTAATCAGCGAGCACTAAGTTCGCTAGTCCCACGTTCCCCGGGCTGCAATTGCTCTGCGGCCAGAGCCTGCTCCAACAGCTGCCCCTGGACTTCGGGAGCCTGAGTATACCGAGCCAACAGCCGGTAGAAGGCCGGCACCAGCAGCAGGGTAATGAACGTGGCCAGCAGCATGCCGAAGAAGACGACAGTACCCACCGCCACCCGGCTCTCGTAACCGGCACCACGCGATAGCATCAAGGGAATGGCCGCTATGATGGCCGTGGCTGAGGTCATCAGTATGGGGCGCAAACGCCGCACGGCAGCATTGATAATCGCCGTTTCAAAGTCCTGCCCTCGGCTACGGAGCTGATTGGCAAACTCCACGATCAAGATCCCATTCTTGGTCACCATGCCGATGAGCAGCAACATGCCGATCTGGCTATACAAATTCAGGCTCTGACCCAAGAGCCACAGTCCTAGCAGTCCGCCCAACACCCCCAAAGGTACGGTGAACATCACCACCAAGGGATTGAGGAAACTCTCAAACTGGGCGGCCATCACCAAAAAGGCCACCAGCAGAGCCAGAGCGAAGACCGCCAGCACATCGCTCTGACTGTCGCGATACTCTTTAGACTCACCCGCATAATCCACCGAGATACCCGCAGGCAGATTGCTCTTGGCCCAGCTATCGAGCCAATTCAGCGCCACGCCTTGCGTCTGCCCCGTAGGCAGGTACGCACTCAGGGTGATCGCCTTCTGCCGCTGGTAGTGACCCAAACGCTGGGCCGAGGCCACCACCTCGACCTGGGCCAGAGTAGCGAGACTCACCATCTCACCCTTGGCCGAACGCAAGTAGAGTCGATTCAGATCATTACCACTGCTGAAGTGCTGCTGATCGGCCCGCACATAGACGTCATACTCCTCGCCACGATCCACATAGGTGGTCTTGCTGCTGCCACCCAACAGGGTCTGCAGTGCTTGTCCCACATCCTGCAGCGATACCCCGAGCTGGGCCGCCCGTTCCCGATCCACGTTCACCCGGATCTCCGGGGTCTTGGCGGTATAATCCAGATCCGGGTT
Organism: Pseudaeromonas sp. HNCC25DJ180; assembly: GCF_055413345.1. NCBI lineage: Bacteria > Pseudomonadati > Pseudomonadota > Gammaproteobacteria > Aeromonadales > Aeromonadaceae > Pseudaeromonas > Pseudaeromonas sp. HNCC25DJ180. Next base: position 106,535 of record NZ_JBVAYF010000015.1, on the reverse strand, counting down.
GTTCAGTAGTGGACTTTTGGCCACCTCTAACTTCAGGCGCTGAGCCCACAGGTCCAGCTCGGTATAGTCACTGCCCTGCAGCACAAACTGCACCGGCGCCTGGGAGCGGCCGCGAAAGCCCGGCTGATAGGGGCGCAAGGAGATATCGGGAATGCCACGCAGCAGGGTTGGCAGTTGCGCCAGAAACTGGGCGGCACTCTGCTCACGCTCGGCCCAATCGGTGAGCTGGATAGTCACCATGCCGCTCTGATCACTGCCTCGACCTAACGCAGGGGTACTGAAGCTGATGGCACTCACCACGCCCTTACCCACCAGCGGCAACAGACGGGACTCCACCTGCAGCATGTTGCGCTTCATGCGCTCTATGCTGGTGCCCTCGGCACCACGCACCATCACATAGATGACGCCTCTATCCTCAACGGGTGCCAGATTGGTGGGTACCCGCCAGTAGAGCCAGCCAATAGCTAACACCACCAGCAGCATCACCAGTGGAGCCAGCCAGGCCCGCAGTAACAACCAGTCCAGGAGCCGTCGGTAGACACCCTCCAGCCGGGTCATACCCCGCTCCAGCCATAGTGTCAGGCGAGTGGTTTCATCATGTTCACGTAGCAGACGTGCCCCCATGGCCGGGGAGAGTGTCAGCGCCACCAGGGCAGAGAAGAAGACCGCCAGGGCAAGAAACAGCGCAAACTCGGTAAAGAGTCGCCCCATCATGCCCTGCATGAAGGTGATGGGCAGGAAGACCATGATGAGCACCACAGTGGTGGCAATGACAGCAAATCCAACCTCCCGAGTGCCATGCCAGGCCGCCAGCAGAGGTGTACGCCCCAGCCGCAGGTGGTGGTGAATATTTTCCACCACCACTATGGCATCATCTACCACCAAGCCGATGGCCAGGATCAGGGCCAGCAGGGTGATAAGATTGATGGAGAAACCGAAATACCAAGCCCCGATACAGGCAGCGATCAGTGAAACCGGAACCGTCACCGCCGGGATCAGCGTAGCGCGCCACTGGCCGATGAAGAGATAGAGCACGCCCACCACCAGCAGACCCGCCACCGCCAGGGTCAGGTAGACTTCATCTATGGCCTGGCGGATAAAATGGGTACTGTTGTAATCCACCACCAACTCGGCGCCAGGTGGCAAAAAGCGTTGCAGGCGAGCGACCTCCCTCTCTACGCCCGCCGCCATATCCAGAGGGTTGGCCGTCGATTGGGGTATGATGCCAATCCCGATACTGAGTTGGCCATTCCGCTGGTAAGCACTGAGTTCATTCTTGGCCCCCTCCTCTATGTCGGCGACATCACCCAGGTAGAGCGTCTGGCCGCTGTCCAGGGTGCGCAGGGGCAAGCGACGAAAGCTAGCCGCATCCTGATACTGGCGCACCAGTTGCACCGGCAGCACCATGCTGTTGTTGCGCACTTCGCCGCCGGGCAGCTCCACATTCTCCCGCGCCAGAGCGCTCAGCACATCGTTGACCGCAATCCCCAAACCACTCATCTGGCTGCTCTTCAGGCGGATATACATGACTTTTTGCAGATCGCCGGAGAGGTTTACCGAGCTAACGCCATCCACCAGACTCAATGATTTGATGAGACTGCGATTGGCATAGTCCGTCAGCGCCACTCTATCCATCTGGGTACTGGAAAAGTTGAGCCAGATGGAGACTTCGCCCTCACCATTATCCCGGGAGACCACAGGCTCATCCACCTCATCGGGTAGCTGACGCCGGGCGCGGGAGACACCATCGCGGATATCGGAAAGCGCCTCAAGCATGTTCCAGCCCTGTTCAAACTCTACCGTGACACTGCTGCGCCCCTTACGGCTGGTGGAGAGGATGGAGCGGATACCACTGATACCAGAGAGTTGATCCTCTAGCGGTTTGGTCACCTGGCTCTCTATGATGTCGGCCGCGGCGCCCTCATAGGTGGTCGTGATGCTGACTGAAGGTGCCTGCACATCCGGCATCTCACGCACCGGCAAACGGGAGAAGGCCACCAGACCAAAGATGAGCAGCAGCAAGCTAGCCACCAGCGCCAACACAGGCCGCTTGATAGAGAGATCGGAAAGGATCATCTCACCTCTCCTACGGCGTTTGCGCTGGTTGTCCCGGCGCCCGGCTGCTTAGCGGCCGGAACCACCTTGACCTTCATGCCATCATGCAGGGCGACCACCCCTTCAACGACCAGAGGCTCCCCCCCCTGCAGACCGGAGAGCACGGCAATGCGGCTGCCCTGAGCCTCCCCTAACTCAATCTTGCGCCGCTGCACATGCTGATCGCTGCCCAGCAGATAGACAAACCGCTCGTTACCCTGAAATTCGATGGCCTGCACCGGGATCAGCGGCTGTTGCTCACTGGCAAAGGGCAGATCGACCTGCATCAACATGCCAGGCCGCAGCCGCTCATCGTCATTGGCAAACTCCAGCCGCACCTTGATATTCAGCGTCTCACTCTCCACGCGACTGTCGATAGAGCGGATCACACCGGCAAATGAAGCATCAGGCCAGGCCACCGCATGACCCGTCAGGGGCATGCCCAGTTGCAACTGGGACAGGTAACGCTCAGGCACCGCCAGATCCAGCCGCATCACCGAGAGATCATCCAGATGCAGCAGTACTTCCCCCGGGTTCACCAAGGCCCCCAAGCTGATGTCATAGAGCCCTACTCGACCGGCAAAAGGGGCCAGGAGACGACGTTGAGAGAGTTCGAACGCTGTAATATCCCGCCGAGCCTGGGCTTGGGCCACCACGGCGGCTTGCCCATCCAGATCGTTCTGGGTGACCACGCCCTTTCTGGCCAGACGGGTCAAGTCACTGAGTTTTCGCTGCTCGTTAACCAGGAAGGCCTCCGCTTCGGCATGCACCGCCCGCTGTCTGGCATCATCCAGCTGTACCAGACGAGTGCCAAACGCTACCAGCCCACCCTTCGATGAAGGCAGAGCCGTGACCCGCCCGCTCACCTCAGGGGTGATGGTCACCGACTGACTCGCTGCCAACTTGCCCACCAAAGGCAATTGATTGGTGACGACGACCCGCTGAACCGTTTCCAATCGTACCGTCGCCACCATCTGTCGCGTCTTGGCCGAGGATTGAGATGATGAGCTAACGATAAAGAAGTGATAGCAGAGCCCAAGGGCAAGCAAGAGCAGCGGAAGCAACCAGAGCAGACGTTTTGACATGAGAAGAGAGGCCAGCCAACCAGACAAACCGCTAGTATAACCCCATCCTGTGACAAATCTTTGTCGGACAATGGGTGCTGTTGACCAAGGAGGGCAAACCAATGGTCAAGCAAAAAATAGGCAAACCCACACGCCCAGATCATGCTCGGTAAAGAGAGGAATAAATAACAGGGTGGAGGCCTTGAGTCAGCGTAACCAGTCAGGCTTTCGGTCGAGATGTGGCGTTGTCAACAATTACCGATTGAGCAGGACACCATACTCCAGTTCACGTTCGCGCTGACATTCCGCCAAGTAGATAGCCGCCAGTACTGTGGGTTGCTGGTGGTAATCATCCACAGCCTTGGGCACCATCAGCTCCAGGGTCTTGACGGTTTTGGCCTTGCGAAAGCGACGCAGCCAGTAATCTTTGTTTTCTAATTCGATTTGTTCTATCTGTTCTGGTTGTGACATGAGATCTCAACATTAAGTAGTCAGTAATAAACAGGAGCCAGAGCGACCAACCAGGTCACTCTGACCACACCCTAGTTTGGAATGGTTCAAGCCTTGGGCAACAAACCAATGGCATCATAGACTCGGGCCAAGGTTTTTTCGGCTCGTAAACGCGCCTTCTCCGCCCCTTGATGCAACACAGTCAGCAGATGACTTTCATCTTCACGCAAGGCATGGAAACGCTGCTGAATCGGCTCCAACAGGGCAACCACAGCATCAGCGGTTTCGCCCTTGAGATGACCATACATCTTGCCTTCGAAGTGGCTCTCGAGCTCAGAAATGGGACGCCCGGTGGCGCCATGCATCAGGGTCAGCAGGTTGGAGACCCCGGGCTTTTCTGCCACATCGTAACGCACCAAAGGCGGCTCTTGTGAGTCGGTGACGGCACGCTTGATCTTCTTGGTGATAGATTTGATATCTTCCAACAGGCCGATCACATTGTTTTGATTGTCATCGGACTTGGACATCTTCTTGGTCGGATCTTGCAGACTCATGACCCTGGCACCCTGATCGGGGATAAAAGGATCCGGCATGGTGAAGATATCACCATACAGAGTGTTGAAACGATAGGCTACATCGCGAGTCAATTCAAGGTGCTGCTTCTGATCATGCCCCACCGGCACCTGATTCGCCTGATAGAGCAGGATATCGGCGGCCATCAGCACTGGGTAACCAAACAGCCCCACGTTGACGTTATTTTCGTAGCGCTGGGACTTGTCCTTAAACTGGGTCATCCGTGACAGCTCACCCATCTGGGTGTAACAGTTGAGGATCCAGCCTAATTCCGCATGCTGAGGCACATGAGACTGGATGAAGACAGTGCTCTTGTTCGGGTCTATACCCACGGCCAGGTAGAGGGCGGCAGCATCGAGACAAGCCTTGCGCAGGGCTTGCGGATCCTGGCGCACTGTGATGGCATGCAGATCGACTATGCAGTAGAGACAGTCATAATCATCTTGCATGGTCACCCACTGCCGCAGGGCACCCATGTAGTTGCCAATGCTCAATTGCCCCGAGGGTTGGGCACCACTCAGTACTATGGGTCTAGTCATAGCGTCGTGTTTCCTTCAATTAATTAACCAGCAACAGCTCTTCGAGCTGGCTGAACTCATCCATGACCCAATCAGGAGCCGATGACGCTATTGATTCACCGTGGTTATAACCATAGGTCAGACCCACCACGGGAATGGCTGCGGCCTGGGCAGCCAGGACATCGTTCTTGGAGTCGCCTATCATCAGGGTGCGAGCTGGCGCGATCTGCAGTGCCTCGCAGATATGCAGCAGAGGCGCCGGATCGGGTTTGCGTACGGGTAGAATATCCCCACCCAGTAACATGTCAAACAGCGGCAGCAGATTGGCGGCCTGCATCAGGGGTTCCACAAAGGGCGCCGGCTTGTTGGTCACCACAGCCATGCGATAGCCAGCTTGGCGCAGACGCTGCAAGGTCTCACTCACCCCAGGGAAAACGGAAAAATTACGACTCAGGCTGGCATGGTAGTGGGTATCAAAAGCAGAACGCACTCGCTGGAAGAGCTCGGCATCCACCTCCCCCACCAACAGATGTCGTTGCTGTATGGCTCGCTTTAGCAACATATCGGCGCCATTGCCAATCCACATCTGCACCTGAGCCAGCGTCACCGTCGGCAAGTCGCAGCAGGCTAGCGCAGCCTCCACAGCCAGAAAAAGTTGTGGCACGCTGTCGATGAGGGTGCCGTCCAGATCGAACAGCAGCAAATCAAACTGCGATTGTTTATCCCGCATCTCAGCCGTGGGCCTTGGCCAGCTCGGCACGCATTTGATCGATGACCGTCTTGTAGTCTGGCTGACTGAAGATGGCTGAGCCCGCCACAAACATATCGGCCCCGGCGGCGGCGATCTCACGGATATTATCCACCTTGACGCCACCATCAATTTCCAGACGGATGTCACGGCCACTCTCATCGATGAGACGACGAACCTGACGCAGCTTATCCAGAGTGCCAGGTATGAAGCTTTGACCACCAAAGCCCGGGTTCACTGACATCAGCAGGATCACATCCAGCTTATCCAGCACATGATCCAGGTAGTGCAGGGTCGTGGCCGGGTTGAAGACTAAGCCAGCCTGGCAACCGTGATCCTTGATGAGTTGCAGTGAACGATCAATATGCTCGGAAGTTTCAGGATGAAAGGTGATGAGTGAGGCACCGGCCTTGGCAAAATCGGGAATAAGACGATCCACCGGCTTCACCATCAGATGTACATCAATCGGCGCCTGGATGCCAAAATCACGCAGAGCCTGGCATACCATAGGGCCTATGGTCAGATTGGGGACATAGTGGTTATCCATCACGTCGAAATGCACCACATCGGCGCCAGCGGCCAGCACATTGGCCACATCCTCACCCAGACGGGCAAAGTTGGCAGACAGAATCGACGGGGCAATCAAAAACTCTTTCATCAAGGATCTCATCTAATGGCGGTTGCAAAAACGGGCAAATATTACTCCAATACGGCGCCTGACTCTAGGGCAAGCGCCGCGTCACGGCGACTCGAATTCCATGCCGGGCAGATAGAGGGCTAGCAGCTCCCCTACCTTTTGCCTATTTCCTGCACTGCGGCTGATCGTACGTTTGACTTGAATTTCCAGTAAGTCGGCACCGCGGTACAACTCATAGGTCAAAGGGGTGGCATGGTTACTGATGAGCACAGGCACCCGCTGCTCTATCACAGTCCGGCGCGCCAGGCGCGCCAGCAGGGCTTGATCATCCAGGGTGAAGCCACCGGCTGCGTAGCTGGTGAAATTGGCCGAACTGGACAGGGGTACATAGGGTGGGTCGCAATAGACCACATGATCGGCCTGCAGCCGAGTGAAAGTCTGAGCGTACGACTCACACAGGAACGTGGCTTTCTGCGCCTTCTCGGCAAACCCCCACAACTCCTCTTCCGGAAAGTAGGGTTTCTTGTATTTGCCAAAGGGGACATTAAATCCGCCTTTTTTGTTATAACGACAAAGCCCGTTATAACCATAGCGATTAAGATAGAGAAACAGCGCCGCACGCGCCGTGGTATCTGTAGTTCGATTGAAGGCTTCGCGCAGTTCGTAGTAGACCAGTTTCTGATTGTTGCCATCCACAAACAGGCGACGAGACTCGGCAATCACCTGTTCAGGCTTGAACTTGAGCAGATTATAAAAATTGATTAGATCTGGATTGATGTCGGCAAGCAGGTACTCTTCAAACTCGGTATTCAGAAAAACCGAACCTGCCCCGACAAAAGGCTCCACCAAGACTCGTCCAGCGGGCAACCTGGCAGTTATCGCATCGGCCAGTGCATATTTCCCTCCGGCCCATTTAAGGAATGCGCGCATTTTCTTCATGAGTATCAGATCTGAACTGCCCGGAATTACCATAAAAAAGGGGGCGCATTGTAGCCCCCGAAGAATATTGCCGCTATGGCTTACTTGATCTCTTTTTGCACCTGGGCAAAGGACTTAGGCCAAGGTGCACCACGCTTAACCTGCGCTGGCAGCGTTGCAATGGCCGCCTTGGCCTGGGCCGAAGTAGCATAGTCACCCTGGATCAGTACAAACCAAGGCTTACCCTGGTACTCGGTCTGGTAGACCCAACTGGTCTGAGGCAGCGAGAGCTGGCGAGCCGACTGTTTCAATGCCGCCAGATCGGGGCCAGCTGAGAGTTGCAATGTATAGTGACGAGCGGGCTTCTGCTTGAGCTCAGCCAGGTTACCCGTGCCAGCAGCCACACCACTCTTGTTGGCGACGGGTTTGGCCTCGACTTTAGGCTGCGACGGCTTGACCGTCGGTGCAGGTTTAGCCACTGACGTAACCGCCGCACTCGCAGCGGCGCCACTGACCTCATGACCTTTGAGCTTTTGAGCCAATGCGGGTAGCTGCTGCACTGACGTCACGGCACCGGAGACGCCTGCAGACGCCGAGTCAACTGCACCGCTGGCTGCTGGGACAGTACCATTTTTCTGGCTAGCCATGATGTCTTTGACCACTTGATCGGCAATGACCACCCGGCGAGTCTCCCCATTTCCCCCCTCCTCAGCGGTCAAATCCCCCTGAGGCTCAGCAGGCAGGGCACCGCTATCCGACACAGGATTGACGCTCTGGGCTGCCGAGATCACAGTCCCTTCGGCAGCGGAGACCATGGTCTGCTCAGTAGTGACACCGCCCGGAGTAGTCGGATTGGTTGAGAGCAGTGGCGGCAAAACCCAGCTCAACAACAAGATACCCCCGACCACCACAGCACCAGTGGCAACCAGTTTATTCGTTGGCAATTCTTTGAGTTTTAACAAACTTTTCTTATCCATTATGCTCTCCGCCAATGCAACAATTCTACCTGGGTTTCCGGCACATGATCTGAGTCTATCGGCCAGGGCGGCAGGATTAGGCATATGCGCCACAACACCGCCAGTGCGCAGATTAAACTCCAGTAACCGGGTTTGCTCTCGGCTTACCAAAGGCTCAATTTCCAGCTCGAGCACTGAACCCTCTCGTCCCCGGAGCCTTCTGGCGCGTGATTCGCCCCATTCACTGTGACCACAGAATAACACACCTATTTTGTGGGAAATCGGCAACGCATCATTGATGCAGAGAAAATCCCACAACTCGTCGATGAACTCATCTGGGGCAAGATGCGCATCATCCACCACTAACAGCAAACGGATTGGCTCACTCCCCAGCAAACGGAACAGCGAGTCACCCAGAGTATCAGCAGGATCGAATACCGGGTTGATCAGCAACTGCTGGATCAAGGCTTCCCGAGCCTTAGGCAAAGAAAGCTTGTCAAGATAGGTCAGGTAAGCCACGCGCCAGGGGGGATCAAAGCTGGTGAGTAAGAGTTCACACAGGTGCGTCTTACCGCTGCCCTGGTTTCCAGAGAGGAAAATACAAGGTGAAGAGACCTCAAACAGGTGCCGCAACCGCAACACCATTTGAGATTGGCTTTCTAATTCAGGAAGATCCCGAGTGGTCACACCATCCGTTCCGCATCAATGATCTGTTGCAGTAAGCCTGGTTCTACATCGGCAAAGAGATCAGCCGAGCCAATACCCGTGGGTAATACCAAGCGTAGCTTGCCGGATAACACTTTTTTATCACGCATCATGTGGTGAATAAAGGTCGTGAAATCCATTTGAGCAGGAGCCACCACAGGTAACTTGGCCGCCACCAGCAGTTGGCGGATCCGCAAGGCCTGTTCAGCCGTCAGCAAACCAAGAGCCACAGCCGTAGCTGCTGCCAGTACAGTGCCTGCGGCAACCGCCTCGCCATGCAACCAGTTGCCGTAACCCTGTTCAGCCTCGATAGCATGACCAAAGGTATGCCCCAGATTGAGCAAGGCCCGGACACCCGTTTCTGTCTCATCCTGTGCCACCACATCAGCCTTGATTTGGCAGCAACGAAAGATAGCCTGAGCCAACAACTGGGTATCCAATGCCAGCAACTCGGCAGTATGCAGCTCCAACCAGGCGAAGAAGGCTGCATCCCAGATGATGCCATACTTGATCACCTCAGCCAGCCCAGCCGAAAGCTCGCGCTCGGGAAGCGTGGCCAGGCAATCGGTATCAATAACCACAGCCTTGGGCTGATAGAAAGCCCCTATCATATTCTTGCCCATGGGGTGGTTGACTGCCGTCTTCCCCCCCACCGAGGAGTCAACTTGGGAGAGCAGTGTGGTGGGCACCTGAATGAAAGGTACGCCACGCTGATAACTGGCGGCGGCAAACCCCACCAGATCGCCTATCACTCCCCCCCCCAAGGCAACTAGAGTCGTATCGCGACCATGATTACCTTGCAATAAAGCAGTCATGATCTGATTAAAACTCTCCAGATTCTTGTACTCTTCGCCATCAGGCAAAATACAGGTATCCAGTTGCCAAGCAGCCAGGGTGCGTTGTAACCGCTCCAGATAGAGAGGGGCTATGGTGACATTGGTGATGATCATCACCCGCTTACCCTTAATAACCTGGGCAAACAGAGTCACATCATCCAGAAGACCCGGTCCAATCGAAATGGGATAACTTCTTTCTGCCAAAGCGACCGTCAATTGCTCCATGTCACCCGCTCCCTCAACTCAAGCCTTATAAACCCAGCAGTTGCGCAATCTGATTGGCAACCAACTTGGCACTCTGTTCATCGGTGCGCACCACGTAATCGGCGATTTCGCGATATAAAGGTTCGCGTTCATCGGCCAGACGAATCAGAACATCCCGAGGATCTTCTTCTGTCTGTAACAGCGGACGACGCTTATCCCGCTGGGTGCGTGCCAATTGTTTTTCAATTGGCGTTTCGAGGTAAACCACTATGCCGCGTGCAGAGAGGCGATTACGAGTCTGGGTGCTTTTGATCGCGCCCCCACCCGTCGCCAGGACAATCCCTTGCAGCTCGGTCAACTCACCGATGACTTGCTCTTCCCGTTTACGGAAGCCGTCTTCACCTTCTACATCGAACACCCAGCTAATATCAGCCCCGGTGCGATGCTCGATCTCCTGATCTGAGTCAAAGAACTCCATATGCAGTTGATCTGCCAGATGTTTACCAATGGTGCTTTTACCGGCCCCCATGGGGCCCACAAGGAAAATATTGCGTTTCTCAGCCATTTTATTCGTCAAATAGTCAAAACTAACCTGCCCGCATGCGGCGGGATCCAAGGACATATATCCCTAACGTTTGAAACTGGACGGGGAATTATGCAGCAGCGCTCCCATGATAGCAACTTGGCATGGGTTAGAAGCGGCAGAAAGCACCCTGTACGAGTCCCTCCTGTATACTTCTCGGGCACAATGATGAAATAGCGTTCAAATAGAGACAACAAGGCCCAGCTTAGCTGGGCCTTGTTCATACTTCCAATACAAACTTAAGTTACAGTTGCGACTCCAACACTATCTTGGGCGTCACGAAGATCAGCAACTCACGTTTGGCATTCTTCGATGTAGTATTGCGGAACAACACACCCAGACCAGGAATATCGCCAAGCAACGGGATCTTGGTGACGTTCTTCTTGATGGTCTGCTGATAGATACCGCCCAATACCAGAGTCTCACCGTTGTCAACCAGTACCTGAGTGCTGATTTGTTGGGTGTTAATGGCGGTTCCTGTGCCGGTACCTGTCTGTACCGTCTCACCCAAGGTGTCTTGGGTCACCATCAGATCCAGGATTACACGATTATCCGGTGTGATCTGCGGCGTCACTTTGAGACTCAGCACTGCCTTTTTCCACTCTACCGAGGTAGCACCACTAGAAGTCGATGCGTTGCTGGGGAACTCAGTACCCTGCTCTATGAGCGCCTCCTTCTGGTTAGCCGTGGTGACCCGAGGGCTGGCGATGATCTCGGCCTTATTTTCGTTTTCCAAGGCACTCAACTCCAGATCCAGCAAAGAGCCATCTGCCAACTTGGCTACTTGGAAGGCCAAGCGACCAGCATTGGCCGCCGCCACCGGTAAGTTGACGTTGAGACGGTCATTTATAGCAGGAACCGAACCTCCTCTTATCGCATCATTACCCGCAATAGAACCCGAAGTAGAGCCATCCTGCTGGGCCTTACTATAACCCCAGCGAACCCCCAGCTGCTCATCGACACCATCGTCTATGGTGACCATGCGCGCCTCGATCACCACCTGTTTGACCGGAACATCCAGCACTTTCAACATGCTCTTGATATGGTCGACCACCTCAGCCGTATCCTTGAGCAGCAGGGTGTTGGTCCGCTCATCCACGCTGACCGCCCCCCGGCTAGAGAGCAAGCGGGTCTTGTCGGTTGACAGCAGGCTGGCCATCTCAGCCGCCTTGGCATAGTTCACCTGAATATATTCAGTAACCAGAGGAGCCAGCTCAGCTACCTGGTTCTTGCTCTCCAGGCTCTGCTTTTCCCGAGCCGCAATTTCCTGAGCCGGAGCCACCAGCAGTATGTTGTTATCCAGACGCTTATCCAGCCCCTTGACCTTCAGCACTGTATCCAGAGCCTGTTCCCAAGGCACACCATCCAGACGCAGGGTAATGTTGCCGGTCACCGTATCTGTGGTGACTAGGTTGAAGTTGTTGAAATCCGCAATCAACTGCAGCACGGTACGGATCGGCACATTCTGGAAGTTCAGGGAGATGGGTTTACCCTTATACTTCACCTGGTCAGCCCCGGCCTTGGCTGTTGCCTTCAGCGGTGATACCTCGATGATAAAGAGATCCTGCGCCTGATCATATTGGTAGTCATAGCGACCACTCACAGCCAGATCCAGTACCACATCATTTCCCTGATGAGATACATCTACCTTGCCCACCGGCGTGGCAAAGTCAGTGACATCCATCAGCGCAATCAGCTCACTGGCTACATCGGTAGCGTGGAACTTGGCAACAATGTGATTACCACGATTAACTATGTCCACGGCCGCGGAACTGTTATCCAGCCCCACCAACAGTTGACCTGCGCCATCCTTACCCCGTTTGAAATCCAGGCTCTTGATGCGGTTAATGGCGGCACTGGTAACCGGTGACTTGGCAGCCGGGGCAGCCTGAGTACTCTTGGCCGTAACCGGAGCAGCCTGGGCGACTGCCGTTGCGGCAGCCGCCGTTGCAATGACAGGCGCGGCGTCAATCTGCGTCGAACTATTAACCCCTTGGCCCATAGTCACCAGCAACTGGTTTCCCTTCTGGGAGATCTGGTAAGGCATCAACTGATTAAGCGCGATAGCCACATCCAGACCATTGCCATTGGGTGCCACACTAACCTGCTGAATACCCTTGCGTTCGACAGGGATTTGATTCATCGCCAAGCCTGAGCTGGCTTCAGGCAAATGCACCAGCAACTGGTTAGGCTGATATTTCAGGCGATCAGAGAAAGCGGTAACCGGTTCATTAAAGGTAAGTTCAAGCTGTAACTGGTCGGCCAGTAATGGATTTACCTTTACTTGTTCCAGACGAGCAGCTGCAAAAGATGAGCTGCACACACCGGCCAGTAACGCCAAGGTAACAAAACGTCCAATCCGTGATATTTGTTGTGTCATAACGATCCCTGCCTGCGCGACCTATTGTGCGACCAGAATATTTAACTTGGTTGTCCGCTTCGTCCAGCAGCCGCTTCCATCTGGAACAAACTCAAGCAATTCGATTGAATCCGTGTTTATTTTGGTAACCCGCCCATGGTTCAAACCAAGGTACTGCCCAACACTGACCCGATACACTTCCCCCTCCTGCGACTGGATCAGCGCCCAAAGGGCACTTCCAGACCCCAGTGTTCCCTGCATAGATAAATTATCTAGCGAAAACTGCTCCAGGGGCTGCTTCTTCCGATTAGCCTCTGGTTGCACACAATCCTTCTTCACCCTGGTAGCAGGCAAAACCAGCTCAGGTTGAGGCTCGGCAAACGGGGTTCGCTCTGTGTTAGGGTGATATTTCTTGGCTTCGAAAGGCCGGATCATTGGCAGAGGCTCTATCGGCAATGCCGGGCGAGCCTTCACCTGAGCCACATACTCATCCAAGTCATCGCTTCCCGTACATGCAGCTAAGAGCACACAGGCTGACAATAACAACCAATGTCTATTCATCATTTTGTGCCTCCAGCTGGTTTAGAGGCGAGCGGCTTCTCATTGTAACGGAAGGTCTTGGCCAGCATGCTCATCAACAAACCGCCCCCAGTGCCGCGTACAACAGTAAAACTGTCCAAGATGACAATCCGCGGCAAAGCGGCAACATCTGCGGTGAACTTGCCCAACTGGTGATAGTCACCAGAGACTTCAATTCGCATTGGTAACTCAGTGGAGAACTCATGAGGAATTTCAGGTTCCCAATTGATACGCAGCAGCTTGAGCCCATTATCCATGGCAATAAAACTAATATCGTCGAGCAAACCCGCAACTTCGTTTTTGTTTGGCAGTTGTTTCAACTGTGCCTGCAGCAAAGCCTCCAGCTCTACCATCTGCCCCTTATAGGCGTCCAAATTACTGGCCAAGCTGGCTTTTTGCTCAAATTGTCCCTTGAGCTCAATTTCTTTTTGCTGCACAACATCAAGGGCCTTGATTGAATCAGCAACCAGATAGTAGTAACCACCGAAGGCAATCAAAACCGCCACGACCAATACAAAGAAAACTTTGATGGGTAGAGGCCAACTGCCCATGTTGTCAAAATCAAGTTCGTTTAACTCTTGCAGATTCATGACTGGCCTCCCTGGCTGCCATTTGCAGGCTTCTTATTATTCTCTTCAGCCTCATGCTTGAGCACTTTGAACATCATAGAGAACTGGCTCAAGGAGATCGGCTTGCTGTCTGAGGCGAATATGGAACTGATAGTCGTTTGCCCTAACCAGCCACTGCGGTCAATGAGCCGCATCATGTTGGCAACCCGGCTATGAGCCTCAGTCTTGCCCACTACATCCACTTGATTATCCTTATAATTCAAGGAGTCAAGATACACCCCGGCAGTCACCAAAGAAGGCAGCGCATCATACAAATGCACAGCAAGATTTCGGCTCTGCTGCAACTGATCGATGAGCCGCATCCGCTCAATCAACTCAGCACGCCGCACCTTGAGTTGGTTAATCTCACCAATTTTCGCATCCAACTGCGCAATTTCGGTTTGCAAATACTGATTCCGCCCCTCTTGCCGGGTAATGGATTGCTGATACAAGAAGTTGACCACCAATACCAGCAGAGCCGCAGCCAGGGCACCACCACCCAACATGATAAGAAACTGCGATTTTTGACGCTGTTTGGTCGCCTCACGCCACGGCAATAGGTTTATATTTGACATGGTGTAAAGCTCCTCAATGCCAACCCCAGCGCAGTCATATACTTAGCGCCATGTTTGTTACTCTCAGTGCGCAGCTTAGGCGTAACAGAAAATGGATCCGGGTGAACAACCTCCAGTTGCAACTCCAGAGCCAACTGCTCACTGAGCCCGGGAAGCAGACTGCCTCCCCCAGAGAGCACCAACATATCCAGTTCACGATAGCCAGACGAGCTACAGAAAAGTTGGATATTCCGTCTGATTTGCTGAACCAACAGGGTGATGTAAGGCGCTAATACGTCCATCTCGGCATCAGGCGGCAGCTTGTTCTGCACCTTGGCTCTTTCGGCCTCATCCATCGGCATGCTGTAGAACGAGGCGATGGACTGAGTGAAGTTCTCACCACCGAAGCTTTGCAATCTCGAGTAGACAATTTCACCATTGATCATGACACCAAAGGTCAAAGAGACGGCACCTATATCCACCACGGCACAAATAGACTGGGATTTGTTCTCAGTCAGATCCGGCAGTAACGAGATAACAGAGCGGGCCAGAGCATGGAGACCCACATCCACGACCTTAACCTGGAGTCCGGCATCCTGCAGAGCACCCACGCGCCCGGTGATACTATCGGTACGCGCCGCACTCACCAACACATCATTGCGTGTTGGATCTGACAGGTTAGGACCCAGTACCTCAAAATCGAGACTGATTTCATCGAGTGGGAAAGGAATAAGCTGTTCAGCCTCCATCTGGATATGCGTCTCCAGGTCGGCCTCGCCCAACTTGCTATCGACCTGCGTCACCTTGGTGATCACATTCGAGCCCGAGACAGCCGTTGCCGCATACTTGCCACGGGTGGGCAGCAGCTTCAACAACTGCTTGATGGCTTGTGAGGCTTTTTCTATATCCTGCAGTTGAAAATCAACCACAGCACCTTTTGGCGTGGCGACTTCGACGCATGCATCAATCTGGTAGCGCCCAGGTTTTCCCGACACCACCACCGCTTTAATGGTCTGGCAACCGAAGTCAATACCAACCATCGAGAACAAACTACCTTGATTTATTAGGCCTAACATAAGTGCTTCCGTGCGGTTAGAGGCGGCATGATATCCCTTTGTGTCCAGATGCTATTACAGATACAGCCTGGAATACCACCTAAGCATAGCTTCCAAACCTCTCGAATTTGAAGTAGTTAACAAATATACTTCCTGCCAGTTTCCCCAATCATCCTTGCTGGAAGTACACTCATGCTCAAATGGCTTAAGCGCCTGTTTTGGTTAGGCCTATTATTAGCGGCACTCGGCGTCGCTGCTGTGGCCGCCTTTTATTTCAAGCTAGAGAGCGAGTTACCCGATGTTACCGGTCTACGGGGTGCCGCTTTCGAAACACCAATGCGAGTCTACAGCTCAGATGGGGCTCTCATTGCTGAGTATGGGGAAATGCGCCGCATCCCATTGAAAATACAAGAAATTCCCATTCAAATGCGCGACGCTTTTTTGGCCATTGAGGACTCCCGTTTCTATGAACACTCGGGAATCGATCCCATAGGCATAGCTCGGGCAGGCGTAGTCTGGTTAACAACGGGCCACAAGAAGCAGGGCGCCAGTACGATAACCCAACAGGTGGCGCGTAATTTCTTCCTGAGCCGAGAAAAAACCCTACTGCGTAAAATCACAGAAGTGTTTCTCGCTTGGCACATCGAAAAAGAGCTGAGCAAAGATGAGATACTCGAACTCTACCTCAACAAAATTGCCTTGGGCTACCGTGCCTTTGGCGTAGGCGCGGCAGCGCAGGTCTATTATGGCAAGAGCGTAAGCCAACTGACACTAGGGCAAATGGCTGTTATTGCCGGTCTACCCAAGGCGCCCTCCCTGCTCAACCCCATCCGCTCCCCACAACGGGCCTTGGCTCGCCGCAATCTGGTGCTCTCACGCATGCTGGCGTTAGGCAAGATCACCCAAGAACAGTATGCCGAGGCGTTCAAGGAACCGATTGCAACCCGTTACCACGGTGCAGAAATCATGCTCAACGCCCCCTATCTCGGCGAAATGGTGCGTAAATTCATGATCGAGCAACATGGGGATGAAGCCTATACCAAGGGTTTCAATGTCTACACCACCCTCTCCTCTGTACGCCAGAAGGCTGCGGATGATGCCGTATTTCAGGGGCTGATGGACTACGATCTGCGCCATGGTTATCGAGGCGCTGAAAAGCGGCTCTGGCAGGCCAAAGAGCCGGCCTGGAGCAGCGAACGGTTGAATGACTATCTGGATGATCTGACCAGCAGTGATCCCTTTGAACCTGCGGTCGTGGTACGTATCCGCGATCGCCAGGCCGATGTGATGTTGAAAGGCGGGCTGGAAGGCACCCTGAATTGGGATGGCATGAAGTGGGCGCGCAGCTTTATCAGCGATGAACGCCAAGGCCCGGCGCCACGCAAAGCCAGTGACATACTGCACGTCGGCGATCTGATCTGGGTCTGGCCAGTGGATGACAGCCAGCTGCGACTGGTGCAGATCCCGGACGTCAATGCCGCCTTTGTTGCCATGAACCCGCAAGATGGTGCCATTGAAGCGCTAGTCGGTGGCTTCAGCTTCGAACAGAGCAAATTCAATCGGGTTGACCAGGCGCAACGTCAGGCGGGCTCCAACATCAAGCCCTTCATCTACTCAGCCGCCTTCAACTCAGGTTTTACCCTGGCCTCCCTGGTCAATGATGCCCCGATCAATCAATGGAATCCTGGCCAAGGCACGGTCTGGAGCCCCAAAAACTCACCACCGGTTTATGATGGCCCCATCACCCTACGCGAAGCCTTGGCTCGCTCGAAAAACGTGGTATCTGTACGTCTACTGCGAGCCATAGGCATAGATAAGTTGATGGATCACCTGCGCCTATTCGGTTTTGATGTCAAAGCCGATCAACGCAACGAAGCATTGGCGTTGGGAGCCATTGAAGTCACCCCCATGCAACTGGTCACCGCCTATTCCACCCTGGCTAATGGTGGCTTCAAGGTAAACCCCTACTTCATAGCTCGAGTGGAAGATGCCCAGGGTAAGCTGGTTTACGAAGCCACGCCAGTTGCAGCCTGTAAGGGATGCAGCAAGTTGCAGGAGCAGGGACTAGATGACGCCAAAGCCTATCTGGATGTACTCCCCGACTGGCATGCCCAATGTGCCATAGATCCTGCCATTACCGCCCGGATTGCCCCCGCCATCATCAGCGAAGCCAACTCCTTTTTAGTGGCTGAAGCCATGCATAGCGCCATCTTCGGCGGCCGGGACCGCGGTATGAATGGCACCTGGTTGGGCACGGGTTGGCGCGCTGCCAAAGCGCTGGCTCGCCAGGATATCTCAGGCAAGACTGGCACGACCAACGAGGCCAAGGATGCCTGGTTTTCCGGCTTTAACGGCAAACTGGTCGCCACCGCCTGGGTTGGCTTCGATGACCACAGGCGCAAATTGGGCCGCTCCATTGCCGGTAATGAGTATGGTGCCAGTGCGGCGCAACCCATCTGGATTGACTTTATGAAGGTGGCGCTACAAGGCATGCCAGAAAGCCCGGTGGCGCAGCCCGAGGACGTGGTCACAGTGCGTATCGACAGTGCCTCCGGTATGCTCAGTGGCCAGTTTGACAACAATGGCCGGGTGGAGTTTTTCCAAAAAGGGAGCGAACCCACCCAGGCTAACCCCGGCAATGCCACTCTGTTTGGCGAGGGCCCCTCCGCCGCCACGGGCACAGGCACCAGCACAGACGATATATTCTAGACAGATGGTTCTATTTGCCACCAAGATCCTTTATAAAGAGCCCCATTGTGGGCTCTTTTTTTAAGCTGCCCCAAGCGCAGTGAGTGGCTGAAGTCTGTCTCATCACAGTCCAGCCGTTCGATACCTGACCGACTTCAATTTTTATCCAAATGAATACATGGATAATAGTGAGATCAAGAAAACAACACCAAGGACGGGAACCCATGGGATTTACTAAACAAACATTAGCGACCCTAGTCAGTCTGGCACTGATCACGGCATGTGGTGGTGGCAGCGCGCCGATAGGTGGTGGCACTACAGACGGCGGCACAGATAGCGGTACCAGTGGCGCTTCAGCGACTTACACCCTGGCATTAAGCCTGAAAGCGTGTGATGACGTAGCCACTCTCAGCACCTGTAAAGAGCAGAGCACACTACCGGCAGATAAACCCAATCTGGTGGAAGCCACTGTGCTAAATGAGAAGAGCCAACCCGTGCAAGGTGCGGTTGTTGATGCCAGCACTGACACCTACAAAATAGGGGTAATACAAGCTCCAGCGCGAACTATGACAGATACACAGGGCAAGGCTCGCTTTACTCTTGTAGCCGATGCGGCAAACGGAAATGAGGTAGGAAATGTAGCTGTCACCGCAAAATTTACGGGTTCTGATGGTATTGAAAAGTCACTGACCAAGAACAAAAACTTCAGCTTTGGTGCACTCAATCTCACCATGGAGTTGACCACTAACGTTAGTGAGCTGGCAGCCAACGGTACGGCTGCTATCACGGCTAAACTATTTAATAATGGTGAGCCGTACACAACCCCTGTCACCGTCACCTTTAGTTCTCTCTGCGCAACCAATAGCAGCGCCACCTTAGATAGTTCGAAAATAAGCAGTAATGGCATTGCTCTTGCCACTTATAAAGGCAGCTATACCAGTGCGGATGGGACTAGTTCCTCATCTTGTAATGGTGATGATACTGTGACAGCCAATGTTGGTAGCCTGCAAAAATCTCTGGTTATTTCAAATGTTCAAACCGTAGCATCTGCTATCCTTGCTGATGACCCAAGTGACTCAGTTATATATATTCCAGGAAGCGGATTGAAGAGCTACGCAACCGTTTCTTTTAAAGTCACCGACAGTGATGGGCGCCCTAAATCTGGTGAGTTAGTAGATTTTTATTTAGAAGGCATAAATACCAGCACCGAGGGGTATGATAATTATAGTGTGTCCCCTAAACAGGCCATGACCAATAGCGATGGCAAAGTAACAACAACAGTAAATGCAGGCACACTACCGACCTCAGTGGTCGTGGCGGCAAAGCATCATGCCAACAATCAAATTAAAATTGCAAACTCAAAATCTATTGCAGTTGCACTCGGGCTACCGACACAACGTGGGTTTTCATTTTATGCTGACAAATATAATCTTGATGGGTGGTTGAAAAACGATTCAGAGGCCAAAATCACTATCAGCATTACTGACCGCCAAGGCCATCCTGTTAAAAATGATACCAAAGTATATCTCTACACAAACTATGGTCTAATAAAGGGTGACCTAAATAGTAGCACAGGTATCACTGGCTACTGTATTACCAAAAATGGCGTTTGCAATGCGACCCTTGTAACAACGGATCCCAAACCTGCCACTGGCCGTGTAGAGGTCTTGGCCTATGCGGTAGGTGAAGAGAGTTTCAGCGATCTCAATGGCAATTTACTTTTCGATGCAACAGATAAAAGATATGACGATGATAAAAAACCCGATGTAGATGAGCCATATCTCGATGTCAACGACGATGGTGACTTTGATCAAGGCACAGATCAGCCCTTCGATCTGGATCAGAGCGGTGGCTATAGCCCGGCTGATGGCAAGTTTACCGGGCTTTTCTGTACATCTGCCACCTTGGCGTCAGGACTCTGCGAACAAAAGTCTGTTCATGTTTATGACAACCTGCAGTTCAAGTTTACTGGGCTGCAAGGTGGTAATGGCGCCGATCCGCAGATATTAATCCAGGAGTGCTCAACATCGGATAGCAGTAACGCAACAGATGTTGATTCAAAAACGACCACAGCTAAAGCTAATTGCTGGCCAATACCTCGTCCGCTGTGTGTCGACTCTAACGGTGCAGATGCAGACAAAACAGGGACATATGAGCCTAACGAGGGAACGTATAGCTGCGATGACTATGCGTGTAATGACGCCACAGATGAAGTAAAGGATAATTGTCCGAAGTCTGGAGTTAAAGCAGTTACTTCTGTGACAATAGGGTCATCTGCAAAGTATATGCGTTTTATGCCAAGAGTTGTTATGCGTGATACAAAGACATCTGACATACTGGCAATCAACCCTATCCCGGGGGATAGTGACCTAACCATATCTAACGATAATGGCACAGCGGCTGAGTCATGCTGTGGTGGTACCAGCTACACCTCCAAATATCCAGGGAACTGGAAAGAGCCAGATTGGTTTTGGTTCCAGATTAAGCCTGAAAAAACACCTAATGATGTTCATGATGGTGATTTGAAAATTACAGCAAAGAGTGGAAACACGTCCATTACTTCACAACCCATTAATGTTCATGACTAATTGAATATTGGTGTTAAGTAAAATAATAACGGGCCTTTGTGGCCCGTTTGTTTATCCTTTACATACTCATAGATCTTCTGTGCCCCCGCTTTTCCCCCCTCGCCCCTTGGGCTAGAATGGTCGCCACTCCATTCCATGGCTAACAACGAGACTTATATGGCTCAGTTTATTTACACCATGAACCGGGTGGGCAAGGTGGTTCCGCCCAAACGGCATATTCTGAAGAATATCTCCCTCTCCTTCTTCCCGGGCGCCAAGATCGGCGTGCTGGGTCTCAACGGAGCGGGTAAATCGACTCTGCTGCGCATCATGGCGGGCATTGATACCGAGATCGAGGGCGAAGCCCGTCCACAACCCGGCATTAAGATTGGCTATCTGCCCCAGGAGCCCAAGCTCAACCTGGAGCAGACGGTGCGTGAGGCGGTAGAGGAGGCGATGGGGGAGCTCAAGCGCGCCCTGACCCGGTTGGATGAAGTCTACGCTGCCTATGCCGAGCCGGATGCCGACTTTGACAAGCTGGCCAAGGAGCAGGGGGAGCTGGAGTCAGTCATCCAATCCCTGGATGGTCACAACATGGAAAACCAGCTGGAGCGCGCCGCCGATGCCCTGCGCCTGCCCGCCTGGGATGCCCAGATCAAGCACCTCTCAGGGGGGGAACGCCGCCGGGTGGCACTCTGCCGCCTGCTGCTGGAAAAGCCCGACATGCTGCTGCTGGACGAGCCCACCAACCACCTGGATGCCGAATCCGTGGCCTGGCTTGAGCGCTTCCTTCACGACTACGAAGGCACTGTGGTGGCCATCACCCACGACCGTTACTTCCTCGATAACGTGGCTGGCTGGATCCTGGAGCTGGACCGCGGCGAGGGTATCCCATGGGAAGGCAACTACTCTTCCTGGCTTGAGCAAAAGGATGCCCGTCTGGCTCAGGAAGCCAGCTCGGAAGCAGCCCGCCGCAAGTCCATCGAGAAGGAGCTGGAGTGGGTGCGCCAAAACCCGAAGGGACGCCAGGCCAAATCCAAGGCCCGTATGGCCCGCTTCGAGGAGCTCAATACCGCCGATTACCAGAAGCGCAACGAGACCAACGAACTCTTCATTCCGCCAGGACCCCGTCTGGGCGACAAGGTGGTGGACGTGGCCAACCTGCGCAAATCCTATGGCGATCGGGTGCTGATCGACGATCTCTCCTTCTCCATTCCCAAGGGCGCCATAGTTGGGATCATAGGTCCTAACGGCGCCGGTAAATCGACCCTGTTCCGCCTGCTCTCGGATCAGGAGCAGCCGGATGCCGGTAGCATCACATTGGGAGAGACAGTACAGCTGGCGTCCGTAGATCAGTTCCGCGACAAGATGGATGACAAGAAGTCGGTGTTCGATGAGGTGGCCAACGGCCAGGATATCCTCAAGATCGGCAATCTGGAGATCCCCAGCCGCGCCTATATCGGCCGTTTCAACTTCAAGGGGGCGGATCAGCAGAAGCGGGTCGGCGAACTCTCCGGGGGTGAACGGGGTCGTCTGCATCTGGCCAAGCTGCTGCAAGCGGGCGGCAACTTGCTGCTGCTGGATGAACCCACCAACGATCTGGATATCGAAACCCTGCGCGCCCTGGAAAATGCCCTGCTGGAGTTCCCCGGCTGCGCCATGGTCATCTCCCACGATCGCTGGTTCCTCGACCGCATCGCCACCCATATCCTCGATTATCAGGATGAGGGCAAGATCGCGTTCTTCGAGGGTAACTTCAGCGAATACGAAGAGTGGAAGAAGAAGACCTACGGCGCGGATGCCATCCAGCCCCACCGCGCCAAGTACAAGCGCATTACCAAGTAATAGCGACTGCGCCATAACATTCACGGGGCCTACGGGCCCCGTACTTTTTTACCGCATACCAGAAAGAACAAAGCCAGCCCCTAAGGCTGGCTTGTGCTCTTTGCACTTCCCCATCCCGGTAAGGATGTTCACTTGGCCTGCTACCCGGGTTAGGCAGAGGTTGCCGTGGTACGTCGCATCCGATGAGATGCCTTGCCGCCGCTGACGCCGGGTTTGGCGTGGGCTCAACCACTGAAGTTGAAATAATCATACCCCTGATGCCGGGGTGAGTGGTTGCGAAGTCAGGTCAATCTCAGCCATAATTTGCAATAGATGACTCAGCATTGTTAATATTGCGCAATAATATCTCACCAAGCATCTAATAAAGGAAATCATGCAGAAGCTGGATCGCATCGATCGCAAGATCCTGACCCTAATGCAACAAAATGGCCGCATCAGCAATCTGGAGCTAGCCGAACAGATTGGTCTCTCCCCCTCCCCCTGCTCGCGTCGGGTCAAGGCGCTGGAAGATGAGGGGCTGATCCGTGGCCATGTGACCCTGCTCAATCCGGATCGCCTCAACCTGAAGCTCACCGCCTATATCCACGTGACGGTCGACAAACACACGCCGGAGCGGCTGGAGAGTTTCAACCGGGAGGTGAGCCAGATGCCCGAAGTGCTGGAGTGTGCCCTTATTACGGGTAACGATGCCGACTACCAGCTCACCGTCATGGTGCCGGATATGGACCACTACCAGCAGTTCCTGCTGGGCAAACTCACCCGCATCGACGGCGTCAACGGCGTGCGCTCCAGCTTCGTGCTGCGTCAAATCAAGCAGCAGACCGCCCTCCCCCTGGATCACCTGGAGTAATCACCCATGGCTGAAGAGCAAGCGCACAAGGCCCAACCCAGAGTGGGGATAGGGGTAATAGTGGTTAACGCCGAGGGGCTGATACTTCAAGGGCGGCGTAAGAACAGTCATGCCCCCTACTGGTCTATTCCGGGGGGCCACCTGGAGTTGGGCGAGAGCTTCGAGGCTTGCGCCATCCGCGAAGTGGCCGAAGAGACAGGTCTGCTGATCTCAACCCCCAGAGTCATAGCCGTGAATAACGATCTGGTTACCTTCGCCGAGTGTGGCAAACACTACGTCTCTGTCACCCTGTTAGCCGAGCCGGTCGGCGGCGAACCCCGTCTGCTTGAGCCCGATAAATGTGAAGGGTGGCACTGGGTTGACCCTCACCAACTGCCCGAGCCACAATTTGCCGCCAGTTGGCAGGCCGTGGCGTGTTGGCTGGCCGGAATTTCCTATCTACGCGAATCACAACTTGAACCCGAGCTGTATCGGCCGCACAAGATCCCCAGAGAGTTGTCGCCAGACTCCTTTGACTAGGCGTAAAATCAGCACCGACTCTTTTTTTGCAAGCTGGCCAAGGAGGCCCAATGCGCAAGCGATTTTTACTGTTGCCCCTGCTCTTAACCGCCTGCGCGCAACAGAGCGTGGTCCAGGCCCCGGAACAACCCCAGCAGGATGAGCGACCCATACTGCAGATGACAGTGGTCGCCAGCACACTGGAGAGCTGGCCCTATCGCAATGGCGTTACCTTCGCCATTCCCGAGGATCATCTCCATGTGAAGGAGCAGGGCAAGACCTGGCTGCCGCTGATCCAACAGGCCACGCAACAAAGATTGTTGGCGCTGGGCCTCAAACCCGCCCCCGCCAACGAAGCCAACGTCATAATCAGCATAGGGGTACTGGGTGAGAAAGAGGATGCCGACAGCCTGGTCTTTGCCAAACTGGGCATGTCGCCCGGCGGCACGGCGCTGAGCAAGGGCACCATAGCCCTGGTGATCCAGGATAGACAGAGCCAAGCCAAGCTCTGGAGTTCAGCCCTGCAGGCCAACAGCAGCGCCCCCATCAAAGCCACCGAGGCCCGGGAACGCACCGCCCGCAGTCTGGTCGAGCAGATGACCAGCCGTTTGCCTCCCGCCCAATAAACCACCCTGCCGTCAGCCCAGGTTGACGGCCGTCATCCCGCCGTCATCATTTCGTCATAGAGTTCACTCTGGGTTATCACTATTGCTTGGCTAACCAGGAGGCCCCTTGTTCACTCTGTTTATTCGTTTTTTCTGGTTGGGTTGTCTGGGCTTTGGTGGCCCCCTGGCCCATATCGCCCTCTTTCGTCGAGAACTGGTGGAACGCTGCCACTGGCTCACCCCTGAGCAATTTGCCCACACCCTGACCCTCTGCCAATTCTTGCCCGGCCCGGCCTCCAGCCAGTTGGGCTTTGCCATAGGTCTGCAGCGGGCTGGCTTGCCAGGTGCCATTGCCGCCTTTGTTGGCTTCACCCTGCCCTCGTTTCTGCTTATGACGTTATTGGCTCTGGGCCACAGCTGGCTGATGAGCTGGCCCCCCATAACCGGGCTCTGGCATGGCCTGAAACTCTTTGCCTTGGTGGTTGTAGCCGATGCGGTGCTGACCCTGTTTCGCCAGTTTTGTCGCGACCGGCAGCAGCAGACGATCTGCATCCTGGTCGCCTGCCTGCTCTGGTTCTTTCCCGGCAATCTGCAACAGTTGTTGCTACTGGCCGCCGCCGGGCTCTGGGGGGGGGTACGTACCCGCTTGGCGCAAAAATCAGAACCCGCCTCTCCCGTCCCCGCCGATCCCACCACCCCGTTATTGACCCCACTCAAACTCGCCCGTGGGCCTCTGCTGCTGTTTGTGCTCTTGCTGGGTTTGCCCCTGCTGCCCCTGACCGGACTTCCTCTCTCTGGGCTGGGCCAGCTCTTCAGCCACTTCTATCAGGCGGGAAGTCTGGTCTTCGGTGGTGGCCATGTGGTGCTGCCCCTGTTACAACAGGGGGCTGCCGCCGCGCTGCCCCAGGAGCAATTTCTGAGTGGCTATGCCGCCGCACAACTGCTGCCTGGCCCCATGTTTAGCCTGGCTGCCTATTTGGGGGCGCTGCTGGCGCCCGCCACCCCCTGGCTGGGAGCACTAGTGGCGACCCTGGGCCTCTTCCTACCCGGCTTCTTGCTGATCCTGCTGTTTTTGCCCACCTGGCATACCCTGCTGCAACAACCGACCGTGCTGCAGTGGGTCGCCAGCATCAATGCGGCGGTAGTTGGTTTACTGCTGGCCACCCTGTACCATCCGCTCTTCACCTCGGCCGTGGCAGAGCCCGCCGATCTGGCCTGGGCGCTGGTAGGCTGGTGGGCCCTGCGCCAGTGGCGCGCGCCCATCTGGCTGCTGGCCTTGGCCTCCGCCGCCTCAGGATTACTCTTTTATTTCTTATGATGTTAATGAGAGCCCCATTATGACCAAACAGTGGCAAGCCGAGCTGGAGCGCTGGCTGGAGCAACACCACGCAGACGATGATGGCGCCCATGATATTGCCCACTTCCGTCGCGTCTGGAAAACCGCCCAGCAGTTAAATCAGGCCGAAGGAGCCACGGCTGATGAGCTGATCCTGCTCGCCGCCGCCTATCTGCATGACATAGTCTCGCTCCCCAAAAACCACCCTGAGCGTCACCTGAGCTCACGGCTGGCGGCCCGCGAGGCGGCGGTCATACTGCTGGAGCTGGAATTCCCGCCAGAAAAGATCCCGGCTGTCTGTCACGCCATCGAGGCCCACAGCTTCTCTGCCAACTTGCCCGCCCACACCCAAGAGGCCAGGCTGCTGCAAGATGCCGATCGCATGGAGGCGCTGGGTGCCATAGGTTTGGCCCGGGTCTTCTATACCTCGGGCCGGATGCAGCGCGCCATGTTCGACCCCTACGACCCTTTGGCTCGTCACCGGCAGCTGGATGATCAGGCCTACGCCCTGGATCACTTCTTCGTCAAACTCTACAAGGTCGCCGACAGCATGCAGACCCAGGCCGGTCGCCAGATGGCTCAAGCCCGGCGCCAACTGCTGGAGCGCTATGTAGAGGAGCTGCTCCAAGAGCTGTAAGCTGGCGGCTCTGTCGTCATGACAGAGTAGAGGCCACTGGCAATAATGACCTGCTCCCCCGATGCGGAAGCGCAGCTTCCGCATCCCTCCCGGTTTACTTCCCCTCTTCGCCCAGTGAAACGGAAGCTGGATTTCCCATATTATTTTTGTCCAAAGAGCATCCCCAAAAGAGGATAAAATAATATAAAAATCAAGGAACAAGCCAAGCTCGCGCCCTTGTGACCCCGCGGTAAATTCCCTAACATTGACCGATAATGTTGAGTCATATGAGTGATTGGGTCATGTCTTCTGCGAAAATGAAAATTGCCATCGATGATGGTTCCACCAATGTGAAAGTCAGCTGGATCGAAAACGGCACACTGAAAACCATCATCTCCCCCAACTCATTTCGTAAAGACTGGAAGAGTGCCGCCCTGCTCAAGGGGCAAAAGGTCTACAACTACACCATAGGCACCACAAAATACACCTATGACGCCACCTCGGATAAGGCGCTCTCCACCACCCATATCGAATATCAGTATGATGATCAGAACCTGCTGGCCGTGCATCACGCCCTGCTGCAGACCGGCATTCCCCCCTGCCCTGTCGCTATCGTCGTTACCCTGCCCATCACCGAGTACTACAACCCGGATGATTGTCAGAAGAACGAGATCAAGATTGCCGCCAAGCGCAAAAACCTGATGCGCGAGATCAGCCTGAACAAAGGCGAACTGTTCAAGGTGGTGGATGTGGAGGTGATGCCGGAGAGTCTGCCTGCCGTGCTCTCTTCCTTGGTCAGCTCCAACTGTAATGAGTTCACCAAGTCCCTGGTCATCGACTGCGGTGGCACCACCCTGGACATGGGCGTCATCGTCGGCGAGTTTGACGATGTCTCCGCCATCTACGGCAACAACGAGATTGGTGTCTCCATGGTGACCGATGCCGCCCGCAAGGCTCTGGCTGCCGCCGACAGCGATTCCAGCTATCTAGTGGCCAATGAACTCATCAAGCGCCGCTATGACATGACCTTCGTGCAGAGCGTAGTGAACGACGAATCGAAGATCCCCGGCATACTGGAGAAGATCGAGACCAAGATCCGCGAGCTGGGCGATCAGGTCGCCTATGAGGCGAAGAAGTTCGCCAAAAATCCCAACCGGGTCTATCTGGTCGGCGGGGGAGCCTCGCTCATCGAAAGCGCCATCCGCCAGGCTTATGCCACCCTGGATGAGAGAGTCGTGCTCATCGACAAACCCCAGAGTGCCCTCTCCCGGGAGATCTGCCTCTATCACGCCGATGAAGTGGCCACCAGCATAGCCGCCCCGGTATTGCTCGAGGTGGGGAATGAGTAACGGCGTCGCCAAAAAGCTCACCCTGGCGCTCTATCTCAATCCGGAAACCTCCGAGGCCGACCGCTATGCGGTCGGCGCTCTGCAACAGTGGTACGACAAGGCGAAGAAGAGTCACGCCCTCGCCAGCGATCTGGATATGGTGATCCGGCTCTTCCATCGGGACATCTACCTGGCCGGCCTCTATCTGCATCTGCTGAGCCCCCGCCTCTGCCGTGGCATCGCCGGGGCCCTGGACAATCACAACATCACCCTAGCCACCCTCAAGCAGCAACTGGATGCCTGTGGTCTGGAGCTACCCCTGGCGCCGCAGGGTGATAATGGCTTCTCGGCGGCGCAACTGGCTCAACTGCAGCAGCTGCTGATGGCCACGCCGGCCGAGGGATCCCCCCCAACGCCCACGCTCAATCTGGAGGCGGCGCTAGCCGAGCAACATGCCCTGTTGGCCCTGATGAGCGAGGAGCTGAGCCAGCTCAGAGCCTTGGCTGAAACCCAAGCCGAGCAGCTCACCCGCCTCAAACTCGGCAACCTCCGCACCCAGTCCGCCGACGCCAGCCGTCAGGATCAAACGGAAGAGAGCAGCCTCAGCGAGCTGGCGCCTCACCTGGCACAGATCCAGCAAATTAAGAAGAAGGGGCTGTTCTAAACAGCCCATTTTTGCTAAGCCTCGCAGGCACCATTTTTCTCTTAGTTTACCCATACCGGCATGCTGCCGCTTCACCTTCCCCCACCTCAAGTTCTTCATTTCACGCCAGAAAAGAGGCTTTTCACGCTGTTACGCAGAGGCGCGTCCTGCCACGCCAACCCGGGCTTTGTCCATGGTAAAAAAGTCGCCATGCATCACGCTTTTGTGTAAAATACGCGCCCACTCGCGGGCCACTCTGGGCCGCAACTTACCGGGTATTTTTGGCAAAGCTGACTTCCCCTCCCGCCCTCTGGCGCAGCGAGTCAGCTTTGCGAAATTCCCCCCTGGAACCTTTAGAGGACAACGAAGAGATGGAAAACACTCGACCGATCCGCCGCGCCCTGCTGAGCGTCTCAGACAAGAGCGGCATTGTGGAGTTTGCCCGCGCCCTGCAAGCCCGTGGCGTAGAGCTGCTCTCCACCGGCGGAACCGCTCGCCTGCTGGCCGATGCTGGCCTGCCGGTAACCGAAGTCTCCGATTACACCGGCTTTCCCGAGATGATGGATGGCCGCGTCAAGACCCTGCACCCTAAGGTTCATGGCGGCATTCTGGGCCGTCGCGGCATCGATGATGGCATCATGAGCCAGCATGGCATCAGCCCCATCGATCTGGTCGCCGTCAACCTCTACCCCTTCGCTGCCACCGTCGCCAATCCGGAGTGTTCCCTGGCCGATGCCATCGAGAACATCGATATCGGCGGCCCGACTATGGTGCGCTCTGCG
This sequence comes from Pseudaeromonas sp. HNCC25DJ180, assembly GCF_055413345.1. NCBI lineage: Bacteria > Pseudomonadati > Pseudomonadota > Gammaproteobacteria > Aeromonadales > Aeromonadaceae > Pseudaeromonas > Pseudaeromonas sp. HNCC25DJ180. Next base: position 77,336 of record NZ_JBVAYF010000015.1, on the reverse strand, counting down.
GCCAAGAACCACAAAGATGTCACTATAGTCGTCAACGCCCGCGACTATGATCGCGTCATCGACGAAATGGACAGCAACGAGAACTCGCTGAGCTACACCACCCGTTTCGATCTGGCCATCGCCGCCTTCGAACACACAGCCGCCTATGACGGCATGATAGCCAACTATTTCGGTACCAAGGTGCCGAGCTATGGTGTGGCCGACGAAACCAGCAGCGACTCCAAGTTCCCGCGCACCATCAACTTCCAGTTCATCAAGAAGCAGGATATGCGCTACGGCGAAAACGCCCACCAGGCCGCTGCCTTCTATGTGGAAGCCGATGTGCAGGAGGCCTCCGTCGCCACCTCCACCCAGCTGCAGGGCAAGGCGCTCTCCTACAACAACATAGCCGATACCGATGCGGCGCTGGAGTGTGTGAAGGAGTTTATCGAACCGGCCTGTGTCATCGTCAAGCACGCCAACCCCTGCGGTGTGGCCCTGGGTGATGACATACTGCAAGCCTACGATCTGGCCTACAAGACCGACCCCACCTCGGCGTTTGGCGGCATCATCGCCTTCAACCGCGAGCTGGATGCGGCCACAGCCGAAGCCATTGTCAGCCGTCAGTTTGTCGAGGTGATCATTGCCCCGGCCGTCACTGACGAAGCCCGTGATGTGGTGGCCAAGAAGGCTAACGTGCGTCTGCTGGAGTGCGGTTTCTGGACCAACAAGAGCAATGGCCTCGACGTCAAGCGCGTCAACGGCGGCCTGCTGGTGCAAGATAGCGACCAGGGCATGGTCACCCAACGCGACCTGAAAGTGGTCAGCAAGCGTCAACCGACCGAGAAGGAGCTCGAAGAGCTGCTCTTCTGCTGGAAGGTGGCCAAGTTCGTCAAGTCCAACGCCATCGTCTACACCAAGAAAGGTCAGACCATAGGCATAGGTGCCGGCCAGATGAGCCGCGTCTACTCCGCCAAGATCGCCGGCATCAAGGCCGCCGATGAAGGATTGGAGGTGAAGGGCTCCGTCATGGCCTCCGACGCCTTCTTCCCCTTCCGCGATGGTATCGATGCCGCCGCCGAAGCCGGGATCAGCTGTGTCATCCAACCGGGTGGCTCCATGCGCGATCAGGAGGTGATCGATGCCGCCGATGAGCATGGCATGGTGATGGTCTTCACCAACATGCGTCATTTCCGTCATTGATACGGCCGGGCCGCTCACTGGAGCGGCCTTTGCTTTTGCTGGCCGAAGCCATAATTGCGTCAGGTGGCCGAGTGGTGCCATCTGGATTTGCAGCCGGGGCCAGACCCCGACAAGAGGATAGTAAAACATGAAGATACTGGTGATCGGCAACGGCGGCCGCGAACACGCCCTGGCCTGGAAGGCCGCACAATCCCCGCTGGCCGAGAAAATCTTTGTCGCGCCGGGTAACCCCGGCACCGCCCGCGAAGCCAAAGTCGAGAATGTGGCCATCAGCGCCACCGATGTACCGGCTCTGGTGGCATTCGCCAAGCAAGAACAAATTGGTCTGACCATTGTTGGCCCGGAAGCCCCGCTGGTGATCGGCGTGGTTGACGCCTTCCGCGAGGCTGGTCTGACTATTTTTGGCCCAACCCAGGCCGCCGCCCAGCTGGAAGGCTCCAAGGCCTTCACCAAGGATTTCCTGGCGCGCCAACAGATCCCCACCGCCGATTACCAGAACTTCACCGAAGTGGAACCCGCCCTGGCCTATCTGCGCACCAAGGGTGCCCCTATCGTCATCAAGGCCGATGGTCTGGCCGCCGGTAAGGGCGTTATCGTCGCCATGACGTTGGCCGAAGCCGAAGAGGCGGTGTGTGACATGCTCGAAGGCAATGCCTTCGGTGAAGCCGGTAGCCGCGTGGTCATTGAAGAGTTCCTCGATGGCGAAGAGGCCTCCTTCATCGTCATGGTCGATGGCCAGAATGTGCTGCCCATGGCCACCAGCCAGGATCACAAGCGCGTCGGCGATGGCGATACCGGCCCGAATACTGGCGGCATGGGTGCCTACTCCCCGGCACCCGTTGTTACCCCGGAAATTCATGACCGGGTCATGGAACGTATCATAATGCCGACCGTCCGTGGCATGGCGGCCGAAGGCAACGTCTACACCGGCTTCCTCTATGCCGGTCTGATGATCGATGCCGCGGGCAACCCCAAGGTGATCGAGTTCAACTGCCGTTTCGGCGATCCGGAAACCCAACCCATCATGCTGCGTATGCAGTCTGATCTGGTGGAGCTCTGCCTCGCCGGTTGCACAGGCGAGCTGGACACGAAGGAAGCACGCTACGACAGCCGCCCCGCCGTCGGTGTGGTGCTGGCCGCCGCCAACTATCCAGGTGAACCCCAGAAGGGTGACATCATCGAAGGACTGGAGACGCCAGCTCCGGCTGACAGCAAGATCTTCCAGGCCGGTACCGCCCAGCAGGGTGACCATGTGGTGACCAACGGAGGCCGCGTCTTATGCGCCACCGCCCTGGGCAACACAGTCCTGGAAGCCCAACAACAGGCTTATGCCCTGGCCAAACAGATCAGCTGGAATGGTCTCTTCTATCGCTTTGACATTGGCTATCGCGCCATCGCCCGCGAACAGGCCAAGTAACGCCTGAACTAACAAAAAAGAGGGCAAGCCTAGGCTTGCCCTCTTTTATTTGCGCTTCCCGCCGATGTTCGAGCTGCCCTATTTAGCCTGCAATACCCCGGTTTTCAGATCGATCTGCACAGCCAGATCCGGTGTCGGATCGTGCAGGATCCCGTCGCCCACCAGGCCAAACCCGGTCACCAGAGCCGCAAATTGCGGCAGTACTGTGGGAGGCAACGTCAGCTTCATGGCCGCGACCTGCAGCGCCAGCAGGGCTGCCAGTTGTGAACTATCCACCCCCTTGGCCCAGAGAATGGCATAACGATCGGCGGCCGAGATGGCCGGATTGCTGGCCTCATCCCCCTGATAGTGCGCCTTGAGAACCTTGGCGATCAGCGTAGTCAGCGTCTGCTGTTGCAACTGATCCTGGGTGACCCCAGCTGGCAAAGTAGCCAGCAGTGCTTGCTCCCCCTGGGCCTTATCCACCACCGGATCCAGATTTTGACCAAACAGATAGAGATCACGCATCAGATCCCACAGCGGACGCTTGAGCAGCAAGCCATTCATCAGTTGCAGCAGCTGATCCGGCAGCTCCATGCCCAAGGCGGCAGGCAAGTTACTCGCCATATCATCCACCAGCGTCTCCAACGCCGCCTCAGGCACCGACTCTTGTACCTGCTGGCTATCGGTATGGATAGTGAGCGTCTGCTGCGACAGATCGAGCTCTAACTGACGATAGGAGGCCGGATAGCTGACGGTGGCGCCCGTCTCTACATCAATGAGGAAGGAGCCATCCGCATAGCGGCGCTGGGCGATATCGTTGGCATGGAAGTGGCCGGTAAAGAGCAGGGGGATCCCAGCCTTAGCCAACTCAGCCGAGATGTACTCGCTGCTGGAGTTATAGCCCAAGCTTCCCTGGCTGCCGTTACTCTGGGTGTAATTCTCCACATAGGGCTTCCAACTCAGCCCCTTGAGGTAGGAGGCCTTACCGCCACCATCGATTACATAATCCGGGATCAAGCTGTTCTGGCCCGGGAAGTGCTCTATGCCGCCGAAATGGCTCATGGTCAGCAGCACCTTGCCTTCCGCCTTGGCGCGGGCCGCCATCTGTTTCGCCCAGGCAAAGGTAGCCTGCCGCTCTGGAGCCAGTAAGGAGCCGCCGGTCGGCGGATAATCTGTGACCCCGTCGGTGGTTTTCCACTTGGCAGAAGCATCTGGCAGCGAGGTATTGGCGATATCCAGCGCCATGATCCAGAGGCCAGGCACAGGTTCAGTCACATAGGAGAAGGAGCTCTTATCCCGAGCCAACGCGCTCTTGAAGCCAAAGTCGGCGTAAAATTCATCAAAGTTGGCCACATCATAGCGCTTGGCTCCACTCACATGCTCCATGAAGGGAGCCAGGCTACCCACCTCGGCACCCAAGCTGTTTTGCTCGAAGTAGATGGAGCCATGCTGATCATAGGGGTTATTCATGTCATGGTTCCCCGGCACAACCAGCACCTTGACGCCCTTGGCCTGCACCTTGGCAATCGCGGCACGGAAGGCTTCATGGCTGAACTGCTCGCCATCCTTGGTCAGGTCCCCGGTTACCAAGATCAGCTGATCACCGGCCGCCACCAACTTGTCCAGGGCGGCATCCAGCAGCGCCTGGCTTTGCAGCAGGGCCTTGCGATCCTTGGCCAGCGCCGCCTCATAGGCAGGTTGCCCCGCCACGCCGCCCAACCGTACCGAATCGAAGATATGTACATCGCTCACCACCCCAATCTTGATGGGCTTTGGGGGAGTGACTACCGGCGGGGCGGCAGGCACGACTGGCGGCTGAGTAACAGGTTGAGCCGAGGGTTGCGCGAGCGTTTGGCTCCCCTCTGGGGCAGGAGTGTAGGCAGTATGGGAATTGTCATTACAAGCCGCCAACAGCATAGCCGAGGCCAGCAGAGAAAAAGCCGAGGTAAAACGCATGGTAAGAGTCCTTGCTACCAAAGTTAAGAGCAAAGACTCTATCTCGCGCCTATGTCATGAGGATGAAGGAGTCATGACAGCTTCGCGAAAGCCATATGAAGCCATATGAAGCCATATGAAGCCATCTGACACATTAGGGGCGAACTGGCCGCCAGCCCAGGGCAGCCAACTGGCGGTTATGCCAACTACTCAAGCAAAGCATGCCAAACGACGAGCCAATCAATGCCGAAAACATATCGGACTGAGTATCCCACGGGTCGCCCTGGGTACCCAGAAACTCGTCAGCGCCCTGGCCCAACGCCAACGCACTCCACCACTCGATCAGCTCATAACAGGCACTAAACGCCATGGCCACACAGATGGCGAGAAAGCTGGTCATGCGGGTTGCCACCAGATAGCCGCGCCGCAGCAAGATCTCCCTGGCCACTAGCGCCGGAACCAGGCCTTGCATGAAATGGCCCAGCTTATCATATGGGTTGCGGCTCAGATCCAGCCACTCCTGAACCCAGAAGCCAAGAGGTACCCGGGCATAGCTGTAGGTGCCACCGGCAATCAGCACCAGGCAGTGCAGGGTGATAAGCAGATAGAGTAACGCGCTAAGAGGAAAGCGGCGGTGAGTCAGCAGTAGCAGAGGTAGAGCAATCAATACCGGCAACACCTCTAGCCACCAGGTAGTGCGATCAAAAGGCGCCAGCCCAGAATAGAGTAGCGCTATCGATACCAGTAGGGCATAACCCAGCAAAATTGCCCTTTGATCCCATACTCTGGCCATACGTTTACTCCTGACTGGTTAACTGAACACCTGTGATACGCCATAGAGACAGCATGGCCACTGACTACACGGCTCTTAGCATTGCCGATATGGGCAGAAGGCAACTATGGCAGGAGAGAGAAGAGATGCCAAGGCGCAGGCAACAAAGCAGCAGGAGCGGCGACTCACTGCTGCTTTGGTCGGTTACCAGTAACTACTGGGTGTATCAAGCCGAGGTGTTAACCACATTTCCCAGACGGGAATTCCCCCCATCCGGTATTTTACTGGAGAACTTCTGCAGGAAATCCGTGAGCGATACGCCACTGCTGGAACTCCCACTGCTGCCGATCAGAGAGGAGAATTGGCTCTGCAGCTCGCTGACGGCGCTATCCGAGCTGGAATCCGAGCTGCTGAGTTTGCTGATCAGGCTCTGCATATCGGTTTTCATGGGGTTGGTTTCCCCATACTCGCTGCCAGAGCCGCTGTCACTCTCGCTCTTACCCGCCCCCTGCTCATGCAGCGTCTTCATCAGAGTCTCCATAAAGGCCTTGAGCTGATCCTCGCTGCTGGTCGCCGTGGTGCTATCTGTGCTGCTGGTCTCGCTACTTTGATCGGTACTGGATGTAGACGTGGAGGTAGAAATCCCCAGCTCTTTGAGCACATCACTGAGATCCGACATCATCTGCCCCCCATCTTTAGGCGGTGGGGGAGGCATACGGTTGTCTTGCCCCTTCACACTGCCGCTTTGCGTACTGCTCTGATTACTGCTTTGCATCGCTTGCACCAGCGAATTGATGCTACTGGAAGATACTGAACTGACTGACATAACCTTCTCCTTGCTGTTGTCATCAGATAACCCGAAAGGCTATCCCTGGCGATAGATACATGGGCTAAAACCACACAGCCGATGCTCCCTGCTATCCACTTGCAAAGTGTCAGCCAAAAAAATGTTTATTTTTCAATGCAATAGGTAAATATCGGTTAAGTTGTGTGAGTTTGTGTAAGGAGAGATTGCACTCCCAGCTTCAGACTCCGCTCATGCAGCGTTTAATGGGGCCTTCCTCCTCGCCGGAGGGCGGCAGCGGCAAGATCCTGCCGCCCGCCGGCCAGGCTTGCCTGGCATGCTGACATAGCGCCAAACAGCCCGCCCAAGGTTGGCCGCAAAGCATAAAGAAAAAGGTGTCCGGGCCAATTTATTGGCGCTCATGGCCATTCCCCAGCAAGAGCGCGGATAAGGCGTTCGATTGAAGTGTGATCTGGATTCAATTAGTACCAAAGGCCAAAATGAGACTGAAGTCTCATACTTGCGCACCAAGAGCAAAGACTCAGCTCAAATGAATCCTCAATGCTGACCTGATTCAGCAATCTGGTCATACCTGATTTCAGTTGAAACCATTTCCATCGCCTGTAAATTAGCCGCAGATAAGACTTATACAATACTTTTCAACCCCTTGGTTGAAGCCGTTGTTGAGCCGACTTTTGAGCACTGGGGCTCAGCACTATTTGGCATCTCTCCAGAGTCACCACTCGCCGACACGGATAGTCATCGGCACTACAACGACAATAAATAATGGAACAGATGATGGAAAAGCAGCTCATCGAGATCAGCAACCGCAGCCTATTTACCGAATACCTGAATCACTTTGGCGTCCGCGCCCCCAGCCTGCAACAGGATTGGGTCTACACCCTGGACAAGAAAGTCGTGGCCCGCATTCGGATGGATGCCGATCGGGTGCGTTTCTTCATCTCTGCAGCCCGGATCTGCGCTCCCTGCTAAGCCCCCCTTGGCTGCGCCAAGTCGCAGCCATCCCCTAGCTCCCCGACTCCACCCCCCGATTCCGCCCGTTTAGGGGATGCTCGTCATTCACGCCCATGAGAGAGTGCTCAGACGCCTTCCCCTCAGGAGATAGCATGAGCATTCCTTACGCCCCGCTGAGCAACCACTGCTTACCCCAACATGAGGTCAGCGCCTGGCACTCGCCGACTGCCCCGACAAGTGTCATGACAGCCCAGGGCCCCAGAGTATGGCTCTGGCTCAAAGCCCAACCCTGGCCCCAACAGGTGCTGCTGCGCTGTGAGCCGGACAACGAAGAGTGGCTGCAGAGCATGACGCTGCACGCCGAGTCGGCAGGCTGGCGCTGCTACTGCGCCGACCTGCCCCTGCATCAGGCCTCCAGCCGACACTTTTACTGCTTCAAACTACTCTGGAGCCATGCCCAGAGCTGGTTCGGCCCGGAAGGGTGGAGCCAGCAACCACTGGAACGTCTGCGTCAGTTCTGCCTGGCCCTGCCCGACCTGCACCCCAACTGGGTACCAGACCAGATCTTCTACCAGATCTTCCCTGACCGCTTCGCCCCGGGCAGCGGTGACCATCTGGTACAGGAGGGGGAATATCAACATCATGCCCGCAACCGTCGGGTTCGCCGTCGCGCCTGGGATCAGCCACTCGAGCTAGAAGCCGCCAGCACTACCTTCTATGGGGGCGATCTGGATGCCATCACCAGCAAACTCGATTACCTGCAACAGCTGGGGATCACGGCCCTTTATCTCAATCCCATATTCACCGCCCCCACAGTCCACAAGTACGACACCGAAGATTACTTCCATGTGGATCCGCACCTGGGTGGCGACGAGGCGCTGATCCGTCTGCGCCGCGCCAGCCGCGAACGAGAGATGCGTCTGCTGCTGGACGGTGTATTCAACCACAGCGGAGACAGCTGCCCCTGGTTTGATCGCTACCAAACCAGTGCTGGCCTCGGCGCCTGCCATCACAGCGCGTCTCCCTATCGCAACTGGTACAGCTTCGGCCCTGAAGGCGCCCTGGGCTGGAAAGGCAACGCCAACCTGCCCAAGCTCAACTTTGCCGAACCTGCCGTGGTCGAGACCCTCTATCAGGGTCAAGGCAGTGTGGTGCGCCACTGGCTGCGCGAACCCTATGCCATCGATGGTTGGCGGCTGGACGTGGTGCATATGCTGGGAGAGTCCGGCTCCGCCAAACATAACCTGCAGCACCTGACGGGCATCTATCAGGCGGCTCGGGAGGAGAACCCGCAAGCCTATCTGCTGGGTGAGCACTTCGGCGATGCCCGGGAGTGGTTGCAAGCGGGAGTTGAGGATGGCGCCATGAACTACATGGGTTTTGCCCAACCCGTACGGGCCTTTCTGTGTGGCGTAGACATTGCCTACCAACCCATCACTCTGCAGGCGGCCGACTGTGCGCGCTGGATGGAGCACTACCGGGCCGGACTCAGCCAACAGCAGCAACTGTGCCAATTCAATCAATTGGATAGCCATGACACGGCCCGCTTCTTCACCCTGCTCAAAGGCGACAGGCAAAAGATGAAACTGGCTCTGGGCTGGCTCTTCTGCTGGATTGGCGTCCCCTGCCTCTACTATGGCGATGAGATTGGCCTGGAGGGGGAGAACGACCCCTTCTGCCGCGCCCCCTTCCCTTGGGATGAGCAGGATTGGGATCACGAATTGCTGGCCCATACCCGGCAACTGGCCCAACTGCGTCAGCAATTCCCAGCCCTGCGCCGCGGCGCCCTGCAACTGCTCTATGCCGATGCTGAGAGCCTGATCTTCGTCCGCCTGCTGCAGCAGGAGCGGCTGTTGGTCGCCATACAGCGAACCGATTCTGGTGCGATCTTCATTCCAGAGAGTCCATTACTGAGCTGCCGCAACTGGCGACGCCTGCTCGGGAGTGGGCAGCTAACCCAACAGAACGGGCTTCAACTGCAGCTAGACGAATGGAGCCTGACCCTCTTCCACGGAACGGGAGATATTGCGTAAAAAAACGACAAACAAGCCAGTAAGCCAAACCGGGGCTGAACCAGCCCCGGCTCTCGGCTGTTCATCGCTCCTCATCCCATCTAGACTGCGCCGCTCATTATTCACCCTATTTTGCCGGAGAAGATCTGACCCTATGGTGAGCCCTCTTTTCTAGTTTGTTTGGAGCCCGCCCATGCGCATATTACTCTTCGTTATCACCCTCGCCTTTAGCTCTTTGACGTTCGCCGCTGATGATTTCCGGCTCGGCTCGACCCTGTTGCTCTCGGTCGGCGAAAGCGAGGCCATAGTCAAACCGCTGGTCTGCCGTTATGCCGACACCTTGCAGCTCAAAATTGAAAAACAGGAGGCCCGGGTCGAGGCACTGAAGGTCTATTACAAGGACGGCAGCAACCGAACCGTAAAAGTAGATAAAAACTATGGGAAAAATGAACGCAGCAACTGGCTCAAGCTTGATCGTCGCAAGTGCATCACCAAAATACGCGTAGAGGGCTATGCCAAACGCAAGATGTCCGAGGTCACGATTTACGGCCGACGCGACTAACCCCAGCTACGCCCTGATCGTAACAGCTGCGCAGCAGGTCACGCCAAGTGACTATGCCGCAAAGCACTCCCTGCTCCAGCACCGGCAGGCAGGAGACGGCGTGGTGTAGCAGCAGCTCGGTTGCCTCATTGACGCTCATATCCGGAGTGGCAGTGATCAGCTGACGAGTCATCACCTGATGCACCCGCCGCTGCAGGGTATCCCTATCCCGCTGATTCTCCCCCTGACTCTCCAGATAGGGGCTCAGAGCCTTGTAGAGATCCTTGTCGGAGAGAAGACCGACCAGGCACCCCTCCTCCACCACCAACAGGTGATGAAAGGGAGCCGCCTGCAATAGATCCCGCACCATCTCCAGGGTGTCATCCATCTCCACCGTCGCGACCCGCGATTTCATGATCTCGGCAATCTGCATAACTGCTCCTTAGGCTTCAAAGACATTTCCCATTTATGCTGTCATTGTAGCCCGGAGCGCTCTGGAGAGTGGGCGCTGGCACACATTCAGGATTCGCCCTATCAGCATGAGAGGTTCAATTGTTCGCGACGCGCTCCCCGACTCCTGCACTATTAGCTCACCTCTGGCGCTCAACGCTGCTCGTGACCGTCACTTGGCTGCTGAGTGCCTGTAGCCAGTCGCCCGAACATTATCATCTGGTCACCCAGCCCAGCCCCAACCAGGACAGTCGGGTGCAATATCTGGTGCTGCACTACACCCAGATCGACGATGCCAGCTCCCTGTATGAGTTGACCCGACCCGAAAGCCAGGTGAGTGCCCACTACCTGCTCAGCCGCGATGAAGTAGGGGGTAAACCGACCCTCTACGCCCTGGTGCCGGAGAGCCAGCGGGCCTGGCACGCCGGGCGCAGCCACTGGCAAGGAGCCCAGGCCTTGAACACCGCCTCCATCGGCATAGAGATAGTCAATTTGGGCTACGACCCTGCCGATAGCCAGCTGCCCCTGAACCAGCGCCGCTGGCAAGCCTATACCGAGGAGCAGATCCGCGCCCTGGCCGAGCGGCTCAAAACGCTGAGTGCCCGTTACCAGATCAAGCCCTCACGCATACTCGGCCACAGCGATATCGCCCCAGGCCGCAAGGTAGATCCGGGTCCGCGTTTTCCCTGGCAACGGCTGTATGAGGAGTATGGCATCGGGGTCTGGCCTGACGAAGCCCGCGTGAAAGCGCTACTGAGCCAACCCACCGCACCCCAGCCCACCCTCCGTGAGGTGCAACAGATGCTGGTACGTTACGGCTATCAATTACCCATCAGCGGAGAACTGGATGAGGCGACTCGCACCGTGCTCACCGCCTTCCAGCTGCACTTTCGCCCCCGCCTGTGCGATGGCCTCCCGGATGCCGAGAGTATTGCCCGCCTGCAGGTTCTGCTGGAAAGTAGCGACTGAGAAAAATACGCCATGTCAATACGCCATTAGTTTGTTCAATCTTCATTTTGTGAACTACCTTCATGTATAGAGTCGGATCTCTGAGCATGCGAGGTTGTCATGAAGCGCGTTTCTCCCTGGCCCCTGTTGGCTACCCTCTGTCTAACCCTGGCACCTCTTGGCATGGCGGATGCCGCCAAGAGCCAATTTGGTAAAGATCACCCCTTCACCCTCAGCGAGCTGCCCCCTGGCTTGTTGAAACAGGATCTGCAGCGCTTACCCACCACCGCACAGCAAAAGGCCATCGCCTGGCTGCACAGATTCAACTTCCCCGCCAACGATGCCGCCATGCTGCGCGCCGACGCCCAAGGGGGCATCCACTATCAGGACTTTTTCTCTTTAGCCAGCAGCGCCGAGCCTGGAACCGCCCAGACAGTGACGGGGATCACCCCGGAAAACACCTTGCTGCTGCATAGCCGTCCTGGGGCCAGCAAAATTATCTATCTGGATTTCAACGGGCAGCTCATCAGCAACACAGCCTGGAATCAGGGACGGGCCAATCCACTGACCGCCCGCCCCTACAGCCTGGACGCAGACGACACCACCTTCTCCAGCAGCGAGCTGATTAGCATAGCCGCCATCTGGCGTCGGATCGCCGAGGACTATGCCCCCTTCGACGTGGATGTGACCACTCAGGAACCCGCCAGCTTTGGCCCTACCACGGGGCGTCTCCTCATCACGCGTGATACCGATGCCAACGGCAACGCCATGCCTTCACAAGGCGCGGGGGGCGTGGCCTATGTGGGAGTATTTGGCCTCAGCAACTATGGCTACTACTCTCCGGCCCTGGTCTACTTCAATAATCTGGGCGGCGGACGCGAAGATTACGTCAGCGAGGCCGCCAGTCACGAGATGGGCCACAACCTGAATCTCTCCCACGATGGCACGGCTACCCTGGCCTATTACGGCGGCCATGGCAGTGGCGAAACCTCCTGGGGCCCGCTGATGGGCACGGGCTATAACCGCAATGTCAGCCAGTGGAGTAAGGGCGAATACCCAGGCGCCAACAACCTGCAGGATGATCTCCAGATCATCGGCAGCTCCCTGCTGTTTCGCCCCGATGATCACGGCAACACCCCCGCCACGGCCAGCCCGCTCCTGAGCGACAGCAGTGGCGTCATCAGCTCGACCACACCAGAGCAGGATCCACAAAACCAGCAGCCACAAAACAAGGGGGTGATCAGCACACCGAGTGATGTGGACTATTTCTATCTGGATACGGCCGCCGGCACCCTGTCGCTGACCATCACCCCATTGCGGATGCCCAGCAATACCCGAGGCGGCGATCTGGATATTGTGGCCAAATTGTATGATAGCAACGGCACCCTCTTGACCCAGGCAGCTCCCGGCGGCGACACCCGCACTAGCCTGCAATTGAACGTCAATCCTGGCCGTTATTATCTGACCCTTGATGGCGATAGCGATCCACTCTCCCCCTACAGTGACTATGGCAGCCTGGGGCAATACTTTATCAGTGGCTCCCACCCACTATTGGCCAGTGATACCACCCCTCCCACCCCGAACCCCATGACATGGGCCCAACTGCCCCAGGCCAGCGGCCGCAGCACCATCACAATGCGCGCCAGCCAAGCCATTGATGAGTCAGGGAGCCCAGTGCAATACGCCATGAGTTGCGTAGCCGGTGGGGCCAGCTGTAGTGGTGCCACTTGGCAGAGTAGCCCGGATCTGCAGGCCACTGGCCTGAGCGCTAATACCCTCTATCGGTTCCAGATCAAGGCGCGAGATAGTTCAGGCAATGAGAGTGCCGGTTCAACCATTGCCGAAGCGACGACGCTACCTAACCAGATACCGGTCGCCAATAACGATACGGCCACCCTGGCCGAGGATAGCAGCATCACCCTGAGCGTGTTGGCTAACGACACGGATGCCGATGGCGATCCTCTGAGCCTCACCGCAACCACCCCGCCGAGCCACGGCACAGTCACCCAAAGTGGCAACACCCTCATCTATCAACCCAGTGCCAACTACAACGGTGATGACGCCTTTGGCTACACCCTCAGCGATGGCTTCGGCGGCAGCGCGTCGGCTCAGGTCTATCTGACCATCACAGCGGTTAATGATCCCCCCTTGGCCACAAACGACAGTGCCACCGTCAATACAGGCAAGAGTGTGGATATTGCGGTACTGGCCAATGATAGAGATGTAGATGGCACCGCCTTGCAACTTATCTCTGTTTCAACAGCCAGCAAGGGAAGCGTAATCCGGGTCGGCGACCTGCTTCGCTACACGGCCGGTACGCGCACAGGCACGGACACCCTGAGTTACCAGGTCAGTGATGGCCAGGCAAGCAGCACAGGTAAGGTCACCATCACCATAACCAAGGTAAAGCGCTAGTTGTCGATCGCGGCAGGCCGCTGAGCCTGCCGCCCTCGGGTCAAACCTTGAGTGAACATCACGCCAAAGGAACCCGCTATGACTAAATTCCTGCTAATTATTTCGTTATTGCTCAGCAGCACCCTGCACGCGGCCACCCCACGCATAGTGGGTGGCGGCAACACACAAGCACCAGGCTGGATGGCCTCACTCCAGCGGGCATATGGGGCACCGCCCTATGTCAGTTTCAGCCACTACTGTGGCGCCAGCCTGATTGCCCCCCAGTGGTTGGTCACCGCAGCCCACTGCGTCGATGAGTTAAACGTGGCGCAAATACGCATGATGATCGGCGACTCGACCCTGGCCCAGGAGAATATCCTCAGCTCAATAGACCAAGTGGTCATCCACCCGCAATGGCAACCCTTAAATACCGCCTCGACTCGCAACCTGGAGCTATTTGCCAATGACATAGCCCTGTTGCACCTGAGCGAGCCCGTTTCAGCCCCTCCCGTCTTGCTTGCCACGCCAAGCCAGACTCAAGGGTTAAACAGTGACGCCTCTCTAACCGCCTATGGCTGGGGGGCCATGGATGCCGCTGGGTTAACGGCCCCGGAACAGCTACAAAGTGTGACCCTGCCTTACTTGGGCAAGATGCTGCCACAACAGCTGCCGGATCATCTGTTTGCCGGCAGTGTAGCGGGCGAGAATATCTGCTTTGGCGACAGTGGCGGGCCTCTGGTGCACAAGGGCGTCCTCTATGGGATCTCCAGTTTTGTGACCAGCACATCAAGCGACACCTTGGCTTGCGCTAACCCGGATGCCGCCAGCGGCTTCACGGCTATTGCCTCTCATCAGGAATGGCTGCAGAGCCAGCAGCAGGGCTTGACGGTAACCAATCGTCAGAGTCTGGCCGTGCATAGTGGTGACGAGGGAAGCGTCACCTTTGTGATCCGCAACTACAGCAAGGCTCCCTGGTTACTGGGGCAGATCACCTCCTCCTCCCCACTGGATGCCGCCTGTCAGCAGAGCACACTGCAGCCTGGAGAGTCCTGCACCATTCAGGTGGGTTATCGCGCCAAAGATCCTGGCGTCAGTGAGACGCTCCGCATCGACTACAGCGCCACCAGCACACTCGGCAGCCAGGACAACAGCCTGTGGCTGACAGTGCAAAATATCGATGCCGCCGCCATCCCCGCCGTGGTGCCTGCCAGCCCACAACAGAGCAGCTCAGGGGGCGGCAGTTGCTCCCTGCTGGCCCTGCTGGGTTTATGGTTAATCCCACGCAGCCGCCATCTGGGCAAGATGCAGTAAACCACTGGCGCAACACCTGTCGGGGCATGACATCATGCCCCGACAACGGGGGCCCTGCGCAATTGTGCATTGCAGCTAGCGAGTAAATACAGAACAATGCCCGCATACAAGGCTATCTAGGCAAGCACAGCCCGACTCAACCCCAGGGCGGCTCAGGATCCCTCATGCAACAGATGAGTTTTCTCTTTTTCTCCGTTCTGCTTCCCATCTTCTTGCAAATTGGCGCCGGTTACTGGGTACAGAAGCGCTTCCCCCTCAACACCGCCACCCTGAGCAAGATCCAGTTCTATATCTTTATTCCGGCCATCACCTTTACCAGTCTCTATGCCACTGAACTGGCGGGCTCCCTGCTGTGGGACATTCTGCTCATTAACCTGCTGCTCTTCGCCGCCCTGCTGCTGTTAGCCTGGCTGGTGGGGCGCAAGGCGATCAAACCCAGCAAGCGGCGCGCCTTTTACAACTCGGTCGCGCTCTACAACAGCGGCAACTACTGCATCCCGCTCATCCAGCTGCTCTATCACACCCCCTTCTCCTATTCGGTGCAGATCATCATCATGCTGTTACAGAGCGTGCTGACCAATACCTTCGGCATACTCAACACCCAGCAGCAAGCCAAGGGGTGGCGCAGTGCCCTATGGGAGGTGGTCAAGATGCCGATGAGCCTGGCCATGGTAGCCGCCGTGCTGCTGCGCCTGCTCGGCTGGCCCGTTTGGACACCCATCTGGAACTCGCTGCAGGTGGTCTCCCAGGGCATGGTGCCGCTGGCGCTGGTCACCCTGGGCGCCCAGCTGGCCAACACGCCGCTACGCTTGGCGGCGCTGGATGTCTACCTCTCCAACCTGTTACGGCTCCTGGTCGCCCCGCTGATCGCCGCCGGCCTGGTCTGGTGCTGGGGCCTGCAGGGGGTGGCTGCCCAGGTACTGGTGATCTGCGCCGCCGCCCCCACCGCCGTCAATACCGTGCTGCTGGCGATAGAGTTTGGCAGCGACCCCGACTTCGCCTCGCAAAGCGTCTTGAGTTCCACCCTGCTCAGCGCCCTGACCATGCCTCTGGTAATCGCCGCCGTACTGCACTGGCTCTGACTCATCATAGGAAGAAGAGATAATCCAGGGCCAAACCGACAGAGCCTGCAGAGCCTGCAGGGACACCCACTTCCAGCTTCACGCCTGTCCATCCGGCTTGATAGACTCGCCAGTTATGACCCCTTAGTTTGCTTACTACGCGGAGCCGAACTTGATGCCAAACAGCCCTACCTTCGCCGACCAAGAAATAGTGGGGGTTGCCCTCTCGCTGGCACTGCTAACAGCGGCGATCTGGAGTTACCCCGAGCTGTTTATGTTTAGCAAAACCCTTGTGTTGCCAGCATGGGCCAAGGCGCTGCCGGGCAGCCTCTTTGCCGGTGGCTATTTAGGCTTTATTGCCTTGCTGCCCATTGCCCTGCTATCTGGCAGCAAACGACGGCTGCTGGGCTGGTATCTGCCCCTGGTCGCCAGTGCCATGATCCCGGCCAGCCTCTATCACCATCTGGCCCACCCCGACTCACCATGGCAGCTGCTTGGCAATTGCACCGCCGACCTGCTCTACGCCACCCTGATGATCTTAAGCGGCCCGCTGCTCTGCACACTGGCCATCCGGCTATGGCGCGATAAAGGCTCCCGCTCCCGATAGCGGCCAACGAGAACACCTATGCAACCCACTGCTATCAACACGACAGGAAATAAGATGACCCCCACTCTGGATGATCTGCTCTGGCATGATGGCAATCTGATCTCGCTTATCCTTGGCCTGGATAAGCAGGGGAACGCCACTGTCACGCTGGAGATCGACCTCTACCCGGACGAGCAGGCCAGACAGCGCCAACGCTGGCTTATCGAGTGCCAGAGCGTCTCGCGCTTTCACAGCACCCTGGATCTGGCGGCCCTGAAACAGAACCTGGGCGCCGGCCATATCGCCAACGGTTATCTCAAGAATAAAACCCTATGGCTCTATTTCAGCGATGGCTTGCTGGAGATCAGTGCCAAGAAATTCCGATTGCGTGATTTAATGTCAATCAACAGCGCCCCTCATCCACCGATCATTAGCGGAACCGCCCAATGAAGACCCGATTGCTCCTAATCCTGCGCTATATCGCCCATAGCAAGCTGGCCTTTGCCGTGACGCTGATCGGCCTGGTGCTGCTATTTATCTATCAGCTCTGCATCAACAATGGGGTGACACTCGCCCCCGGAGCCGAGCCTGATTACGGTTTTTATGTGGCCGTCACGCCCGGCGCGGAGAATCAGCCCTTTGAGCTGGTGCTGCTAAGCGAAATCAAGAACAAGGCGTACCGCTTCGAATTACCAAGCCAAAGCGCCAGCGTTAAGCGCGGCAAATTCGAAAACCTGAGCTACCGCGTTATCCATTCAACCCCGTCAGGTCAGGAGCCCGGCCAAGAGATAGAAACCATCTATCGCGGTGATGACTACACCTTCTGGAGCCGTTACCGCGTCACCCCCACGGGTATTCAACCGCTCTGGCAACGCAATGTCGGCCCGGGCCAGATGTTTGCCGCCATCCCCTTAGGCCTCATCACCTGCTGGCTACTGTTTTTCGTTTTGCGCCGCCTGTTGCCACGGCAGAAGGCATGTGGCGCTCAAGAGCAAAGCAAATAATCAGCCTCGTCATCACAACGTATGGAGCATATAAAAAGCAATGGAATCAATACCTGACACATCGCAAGTAAGCCTTGGAAAAGGTGCCTGGTTTGTTTTTCCCCTTGGCTCCATGACTGTCAGAGCTTGGGGCTCTGGAATATCCGGTCTTGAGCGGATCTACGTGGACAATACCCTTGTGTCCGAACAAAAAAATAGGCGCAACCGCATCAGCGTCCATAATTTTGCAATCGATGAGGAACCATATTCGGTCACCTTCAAGACCCAAGGTTGTTTCACATTCTGGCTTGAATGTTCCCTGGCCAAAGATGGCGTTCCAGTAAAGACTCTTTTGGCTAAGCAAGGTCGCAGTAGCTGCTCGCCAAAGCGATTATTTCTTAGCATTGTTGCTGGGGCCATCATAGGCATTGGTTGTAGCTATTTCCAATTACCCTATTGGGCCACCCTTTCCCTGATCGCTTTTGTGATACTGGTACAAAGAAAAACCAGAAAGCCTAACGAGATCCTGATTGAAGAAGTGCCTTACCAACAAAGTCTCTCCGCCGATAACCCTTGATATCAATCACCAAGGTTGGGCTGAGAGGAAAGAACGAGGGGGACACCGAGGAAAGAACAGGAACGAGGGGACACCCACTTCCAGGGAGACGAGGGGACACCCACTTCCAGCTTCACCGAAGCTCCAGCTCCAGAAACGTATTCAATCTGAAATACGTTGATGCCCGGTAACAACACCTACAAGCTGCTTTTGCTGGAAAACAGCGAAGGGCGCCCAGCGCACTCCAAACGCCGTCAAAGAGCGCATGGACTCCCGGTTAATCGCATTGGATAACAGAAGCAGATGGGCTTATTGCAGTAAGGTCGGCCTTAGCAAACCGCCCCGGACATTCTGTCGACTGGTGAGTCTGGCATGAGCGGCGGCGCCAGTGACCAATCCGATGACTGTACCGTGTGACAACTGCTTTATCGCCAGCTCAGACAGGAAGCTACTGCTATCAATTCCCAGCCGGGACAAAATTGGAGGTACATCGGCAGCAATAGCTCCCCGTTTGTCATAACGGCGCACTCTTCCCGTCCAGTCTAATAGCAGCAGGTAATCCTTGAGGGTATAGGGCAGGCTCTCTGGCTCAGGCTTGCCACTTGCAAAGGGAAGTAACCTTGGCAACTTTCCTTTAGACTCTATTTCAGGTTCATTTGATTCCGCTAGCCGTTGATGGATGGAAACGTCAGCCGACTCTTCCGGTGCTAATACCAGACTTGCTCGCAGTGGATTGAGGTCAACATACACCATACAGGCCAGTCGCCCCGGTTCATCCAGTATTGCTTGGGACTTGAACCGTCCCTCCCAAAACCGACCTTTGCAACCATCTTCAATGTTGGCCAAACGCGCAATGTGTTCGTTCAGACAACGCATATACCAAGAGACATCGCAAAGGCGGTGACGCCACAGAGCAACCAGCTTCTGTACTACCTCGGTTTCAGCCTCTTCGGCGTTGTTTTTCTGCCAGTTTTTAACCATACCTGGCACACAAAACAGGCGCCCCCAGCGGGAGATAACCTCGTCATCGGTCAGTGCTAATGCCTTGTCTTTATTAATATTAATGACCAGATGGTAATGATTGGACATCACCGCATAGGCATATAGCTCTATGGTAAAGACCTCCGCCAACAAGGATAATCGTTCCAGCACCCAACCTTTGCGATGGCTGTAATCCTTGCCGGTCAAGCTGTCCTCGCCACACAGAAAAGCTCGGCGCACACAGCGGCAGATACAGTGATAGTAAGGCGTGGAGGATGTGCAAATCAGCTGACTGCGAGGGAGGGTCATCATCCACTCCAACAGAACTACCATGATCAAAGCATAGGCACTGTTTTTATATACAGCAAACTGGGGTGGGTGTCCTTTCCCCCGTCCCATGAACGGAACCAATCAGCGCACCATAAACGGCTTGCCACCCGAGCCGTCATCCCCGCGCAGGCGGGGATCCAGAGCCCTGGACTCCCGCCTACGCGGGAGCGACAAAGAGAAGAACCGGCATGGCCGTAGCAGCAGGATGGGTGTCCAATTCAGTCCCGCAAGTCCAGCTCACGCTCCCGAAGTGGGTGTCCTTGCCCCCGTCCAGCCGTTTATTACTCCCAAAGTGGGTGTCCAGTTCGGCCCGTTTTAAGATGTCTCGTTCTAAGTTAGCCGAGAAATAATAAAACAGCCCCAACCATAACTCTATTAAACCTAACCTATGAGCTAGCCTCATCACTCCTCTCACTCGATTTCATTGTAGCTTGCAAGCCATCATTAACTTTTCTTTCAATTGCATTTCTAACATCTTCTGATTTACTTTCAATTACTTTTATAAGACTTTTAAAGCCAGGGATTTTATCAAGTTTTTCTATGGAGTCGGTAAGTTTTGTACTCTTATCCAATACATCAATAATCGGATGATCTGCCTTATTGTAATCAGATATTAACTTACCAGGGTTTTCTTGGCTTGCATCAAGAACATTGTATAACAACTTTATTTTCAACTCTGTTGAAATACTATCGCTTTCTATTTCCTGTATCTGACTTGAGAGGCCTTCAAATGTTTTGCTCAAAACTTCCTTATGCGTATACTCTTCAACCAAACGCTTAGATAAATTGATTCTTTTGTTAGAAAAATATGCAAGCCATAGAAAAGGTAAATATATCGGCAATATTGCCAAAACAATCCTAGGAATATCAAGAATAACAGCTTCCAACGTTTTCCCTTGGTACATCATATAGATGCTAACACCAAAAGGTATAATTGAAACCATTACAAGACCGAGCAATGCCCAGTTAAAGCTTGCATCTGAACGTCTTATTTCTGCAAGCTCTGCAATTCTTTTTTCTGAATAAGCATGACTAAGTCCAGCAGTGAGTGCTCCAGGTAGCAATGATTTTATTTTCGTTAAAATAGAACCATATTCAGACTCACTCCGCTCAACTGACTTATCTAAATTTTCTTTGCAAGAGTTTAGATGGTGTTGAAATTCATTCTTAGCCATCACTTGAAAACCAGATAATTCTTTCCTTATATTTAACATCTCATCTTTAATTTGCTTGTATGAATATTCTAGTTGATCTCTTAATCCATCAATATGACGTTCTTCGTTCGTCTCAGGGTCTTCTTCTTCATATCCATATATTTCATAATACAGATCGTCAATTTCACTTTTCCGTTTATTGATATTTGTGAAGGCAGCATTAATTTTTGATATTAAATCCTTACCCGAAGTATAAAATGACTCTAAATCAGAAAGCCTCTGCGTTAAATCATCTTTATTTTCATAGATAGAATTAATTACATCCACTTTGTTTGTTAAAGCATCTATTATCTCGATACAATTTTGCGCAGTTTCTGTTGTGCTATTTATAAAATCAATTTTTTGCGATACAGAAGCATAGCTATTCTCAATGCCATTGATTTTAGCATTTACATTTGCAACTAACGATTCAAGAGTATTCTTGTGTTCGAAGCATTTGTTTTTAAACTCAGCAGCTTTTTTGGAGTGTTGTCTTGCTTCCTTTTCGATTTCAGGTGTTTTCTTAGTAACCAGCTCCTCTAACTCAACCAGCCTAGCCCATGTTTTTTCTCTTTCGACATTAAGAAAATCTAGTGTTATTAGATTACTATCCATGATTTATCCCTTGTGAAAATAATCTTTTTATTAAAAAACAACCATCGAATAATTGGCGTTCTCCGCATTCCAGAGTGAAATTACGCCTTCAACTTGCAGCTGTCACATCACCGATAGCGAGATGGCTGCGCCACCTCACCAGCTTGATAGCTATATGGCTCTAGGCTAACGCAAACGTTTTTCAGATGAAACCGCCAAGGATTAAGCCAGATCAAGCTTTGCCCGGTTTTTAGCCAAAAATCCGCAAAACCCCAAGCCGTTTGTCGGGCCGAGGGGCCAAATCGGGGTTTGGACGGAATTGAGTATTCCGGCCCCGATTTGGCGCGAGGGCAAGGATAGCCCGAGCGGATTGCGAAGCCATGGATGGCGTAGCGAGGCCTTTTCCCCCTTGCCGCCCCCGCCAACGGCAGGTTGGCAATTCTCCCTAGCCAAGGGGCGGAACCAGATCAACAAAACCGAGTTTGACAACCCTTCGACAAGCTCAGGGCGAACGGTTGGTGTAGTCAGACAGGTACGCGCAAACCCCGCCCCTGCCCTCCCCTTGAAAAAAGGGGAGGGAGCAAGACAAAAGCTTCGCAAGCTCAGTTGCCAAGCCCGGCAGCGGGCCACGCGGCCAGCAACGCAAACACCAAGGGCGCCTCTCGGCGCCCTTGGCAATTACAGCGATGACAGGACTGTCATCAACCCCCTTCATGCAGCCCGCATTCGCGTTTTAGGCCGAAGAAGCGGGTCTCTTCTTCACTCATACCCGGTTCCCACTTGGTGGTGGTGTGGGTGTCGCCGACCGAGAGGTAGCCTTGCTCCCAGAGTGGGTGGTAGGGCAGGTCGTGCTCCTTGAAGTAGTAGAAGACATCCTTATTGCTCCAGTCGATGACCGGCAGGAACTTGAAGCGGCCGCGCTGGATGGCCAGCACTGGCAGGTTGCCACGGCTGCCGGATTGCTCGCGGCGCAGGCCGGAGAACCAGGTCCTGGCGTTCAGCTCGCTCAAGGCCCGGGCCATGGGCTCGACCTTGTTCAGCTGGTTGTAGCGCTCAATCCCTTCGACGCCCTGCTCCCAGAGCTTGCCGTAGCGCGCCTCTTGCCAGGCGGCCGACAGCTCGGCACGGTAGACCTTCAGGTTAAGCTGCAAACGCTCGGTAAGCTCATCGATAAACTGGTAGGTCTCGGGGAAGAGATAGCCGGTGTCGGTGAGGATCACCGGAATATCGCGCTTTTGCTGGCTGATCAGATGCAGCATCAGCGCCGCCTGGATGCCAAAGCTCGAGGAGAGCACAAACTCGCCCGGCAGATGCTCCAGAGCCCAGGCCACCCGCTCCTGGGCGCTTAAGGCTTCAAGCTCGGCATTGGTATCCGCCAGGGCCGCCACCTGCTGCTCTTTCGTGAGGGCCAGCAGGCCCTCCAGATCCAACCGCTTAGTCATAGAAGTCTCTCGCAGAATCGATCACCGGCTTGACGATACCGGCGCGGATCACGAAGTCACCAAAGCCCTCCCCTGCCTCGCGCTCGCTGGCCCAGCGGCCCACTAGCGTGTCGATCTCGGCGAGGATCTGCGGCTCGGTGATGTTCTCGCGGTACATGCGCGGAATACGGGTGCCCGCCACGTTGCCACCGATATAGAAGTTGTAGCGCCCCGGCGCCTTGCCCACCAGACCGATCTCCGCCAACATGGCGCGACCGCAACCGTTGGGGCAGCCGGTGACACGGAAGATGATGCTCTCATCCGGTATGCCGTGCTTGGCCAGCACCCCTTCGATCTGGGTGACAAAGGCGGGCAGGAAGCGCTCGGCTTCGGCCATGGCCAGCGGGCAGGTCGGCAGGGCCACACAGGCCATGGACTCTTCGCGCTGTCTGGAGACCGGGGCCAACAGACCATACTGGATGGCCAGCGCCTCGATGGTCGCCTTCTGCTCGGCGGGGACGCCGGCGATGATCAGGTTCTGATTCGCCGTCATACGCAGATCGCCCTGATGCACCTTGGCAATCTCGGCCAGCCCCGTCTTGATGGGCTTGCCAGGGAAATCCAGGATACGGCCATTCTCGATAAACAGGGTCAGATGGTGCTTGCCATCGATGCCCTCTACCCAACCGAAACGATCGCCACGGCTGGTGAACTCATAAGCACGGCTATCTGCAAACTTCACACCGGCACGCTTCTCCACCTCGGCCTTGAAGGCCTCGACACCGACGCGCTCGAGGGTGTACTTGGTCTTGGCGTTCTTGCGGTTGACCCGGTTGCCCCAGTCGCGCTGGGTGGTGACCACAGCCGCCGCCACCGCTAGCGTGTGCTCCTTGGGGATAAAGCCAAAGTCGTCGGCCTTGCGCGGGAAGGTCTCCTTCTCGCCGTGAGTCATGGCCAGACCGCCACCCACCAGCACGTTAAAGCCCACCAGCTCGCCATTTTCGGCAATGGCCACGAAGTTCAGATCGTTGGCGTGCACATCGATATCGTTGTGCGGCGGGATCACGACCGTGGTCTTGAACTTGCGCGGCAGGTAGTTGGAGCCGAGGATTGGCTCCTCATCCGGCCCCAGCTTCTCGCCATCCAGCCAGATCTCGGCATAGGCGCGGGTCTTGGGCAGCAGATGCTCGGAGATGGCCTTGGCCCACTCGTAGGCTTCGGCATGCAGCTTGGACTCCACCGGATTGCTGGTGCACAGCACGTTGCGGTTTACATCCCCTGCCGTGGCTATGGAGTCCATGCCGTACTGGTTCAGGGTCTGGTGCATCAGCTTGATATTGGGCTTGAGCACGCCGTGGAACTGGAAGGTCTGGCGCGTGGTCAGACGGATGCTGCCATACATAGTATGGTCACGGGCAAACTCGTCGATGGCCAGCCACTGGGTCGGGGTGATGATGCCGCCGGGCATACGGGCGCGCAGCATGACGTTATGCAGCGGCTCGAGTTTTTGCTGGGCGCGCTCGGCACGGATGTCGCGGTCATCCTGCTGATACATGCCGTGAAAGCGGATCAGCTGGAAGTTATCGCCGTTGAAGCCGCCGGTGAGGGGATCGCGCAGATCCTGCTCTATGGTGCCACGCAGAAAGTTGCTCTCGCGCTTTAGGCGCTCGTTGTCAGCCAGAGGCCCTTCAACCGGGCCGGGAACAGTTTGGTAGCTCATCAGTAGACATCCCTCTGGTAGCGCTTGGCGCGACGCAATTCATTCAAATACTCTTCGGCCGCTTCGCGATCTTTGTTGCCGTACTGGGCAATGATATCGATCAGGGCTTCCTGCACATCCTTGGCCATGCGATTGGCATCGCCGCAGACGTAGAAGTGGGCACCCTGCTCCAGCCAGGCATAGACTTCGGCACCCTGCTCGCGCAGGCGATCCTGCACATAGATCTTTTGCGCCTGATCGCGACTGAAGGCCAGATCGATCTTGGAAAGCAGACCGGACTTGACGTACTTCTGCCACTCCACCTGATAGAGGAAATCCTGGGTGAAGTGGGGGTTGCCGAAAATCAGCCAGTTCTTGCCACTGGCGCCATCGGCGTCACGCTGCTGGATAAAGGCGCGGAACGGCGCAATGCCGGTGCCCGGGCCCACCATGATGACCGGCGTATTGCCATCCTCCGGCAGACGGAAGTTATCGTTATGCTCGACAAACACTCGCAGCTGGCTCCCCTCGGCCAGACGATCGGCCAGGTAAGAAGAAGCACCGCCGGAGCGCACCGTGCCATCGGCCTGCGGGTAACGCACCACACCGACGGTCAGATGCACCTCTTCCTCTACCTCGGCCTGAGATGAGGCGATGGAGTACATGCGCGGGGTAAGCGGACGCAAGAGCGCCACCAGCTGCTCGGCGGCCAGTGCCTGCGGATAACGCTTAAGCACATCGACGATCTGGGCAGAAGCCGCCAGCGCCGTGGTCTGGGCCTTGTCGGCAGCAATGGCCTTTAACTCGGCATTGTCAGAGTGCTCCGCCAGACCGCTGATAAAGCCGCCATGCAGACGGGTCAGCTCGAAGTGGCGGGTCAAGGCTTCGCTAAGCGCAAGGCTCTTGCCTTCCACGCTCACGCTTTCGCTACCGGAGAGGCCAGTCAGCGCCAGCACCTCGGCCACCAGGGCGGCATCGTTATCAAACCAGACACCCAGGGCATCACCGGGCTGATAGCTGATGCCAGACTCTTCCAACGAGATCTCGATATGGCGGATATCCTTGGTGGAGTCGCGGCCGGTGATCTTCTGGTTGGTAGAGAGCATCGCCAGATAGGGGTTGAACTTGTCGTACTGGCTATGAGCCGTGGCAACACCGGCCACCCCTGATGCGATTCCAGAGGCGGCAGAGGCAGAGCCACCTAAGGTAGCAGCCAGGGCAGAAACCGCCTGCTCGGCCCACTCGGCGGCAGCGGCGCGATAATCCACATCAAGATCGGCACGGGCCAGCACACGCTCGGCACCACCCTGCTCCAGATGGGCATCAAAATCCTTGCCCGCCTGGCAGAAGAATTCGTAAGAGGAGTCGCCCAGCCCCAGCACGGCGAATTTAAGACCATCGAGCTTGCCCAGCTTGCCCGCCTTGAGCTGACCGAGCAGATCCACGGCGTTCTCCGGCGGCTCGCCCTCACCCAGGGTGCTGGTGACAACGATAAGATGGGTCTCTTTTTTCAGCTGCTTGGGCTTGAAGTCGCTCATGCTGGCAAGCTGCACCTGCAGCCCCTTGCCTAACGCCTGCGATTTGATGGACTCGGCCACGCCCTTGGCATTGCCAGTCTGGGAGCCGTAAAGAATGGTAAGCGTGCCCGCTGGCACACTGGCGGTGGTGGCCACACCCGCATCGCCACCGGCAGCCACAGCACCACCGGCCTGGGCCAGACCAAACAGATAACCACTGGCCCAGATCAGCTCATGAGCCGAAAATCCGGCCACGGCCTCGGCCAGTCTGGAGAGTTGCGGTACGGGCAGTACCGCTGCTTGTGTTCCCTTTGAAGTCATATCGCCGATTTCCCTCTACTCTGATGGTCCCAGCTTAAGGAGTGCTTATATGCTTATCAAAGAACAAAACCGCATTTTTAATTCCATTTAGACATAAACGATATAAATAACCCATTTTAAGGCCGCTGATCCCTAATCATGTTGGTCATCCACCATAGGGTTTAATGGCTCATGAATGCGGTGACGGGATCACCTTTAAGCCGACCTTAGGCCTCAGGGACGAGTACCAACGAAAGTGGGTGTCCCCGTTGAACTCACGAATGAACTCACGAAAGTGGGTGTCCCGGTTGAACTCGGATATAAAAAAGGAGCACAAAAGTGCTCCTTTTTGACCTCATCTGATAACAGAAGAGTTAGAAGCGGTATTCCGCCCCGGCAAACCAGCCATCCATGCGCTGGGCAAACTCCACACCATCCATCTCATCATCCATGCGCACGTTGCGGTAACCGGCGCGCAGCTTGAACTTGGCGACCAGCTCCATAGCCATACCGATACGATAGTCATGGGAGTGGTTACCGTCCCAGGAAGAAACCCGCGCATCGGCAAAGCCGCTAACCGTAGTACCGGGAATATTGGCATCGGCCTGCAGATAAGCCATGGGGATGGTATCTTTGTAACTCTTACCGTTGAAGTCACCATCCAACTGACGGATATCCAAGCCACCGCCAATCCCGAACAGATCGTTATCAAACAACCGGTAATAGAGCGCCAGATCCCAGGCCCCCAGCTCATTGCTAAGCCCACTCCCTTGGCTGCTCAGATCCGAGTGCTGCAGATTGACGTTAGGAAGAAAGGGAAAGCCGTGGCGCAGATCGACCCAATAGGTCCACAAGGAGGGGTCATCGTAGTTAGAGCCGACCCCCTGGATTTGACCAGTCGGTGTCGGATACCAGTAGTCAGCCCCCAGACCCAGGCTCAGATCTGACGCCTGACTCTTACCAACCAGGGCCAGCAGACAAGCTGCCGCCAATAAACCCTTCTTCATCTCCAGAAACCTCTTGTTGTTCATCATTGGTCGACATTCTACTCATGCCCGATGAAAAACCCAGAAAATTCATGGAGTGACATACTCAGCCCCCCGGCACAGGAAAGACTGTTTTTGCGTAAGGATCGCCTAAACTTATTTCAGATTCCTCAGCTGGAGTTGACGATGAAAACTGCCGGTTCAACTACAGCCCCCCTGCTCACCCTTCTAGTCGTTGCCTACGCCTCACCCCTATTGGCCGTCGAGTTACAACCCGGTACCTATACCCCCCAGCCAGCAGGCACCCGAATTCTGGATCTGACCTATGCCCATCTGGAGCGGGATGCCCTCTACAGCAAGGGGAAGAAATTGCCCCTGGATCCGCTGCTGATCCTGGATCTGGTGCAGGTGCGGGGGCGCTACCATCTGCCCGTGGAGGGAAGCGCCATTTCCGCCAGCTTCTCATTTTATTGTGGCAATAATCGGGGCGCCAGGGCACTGACAAGCTGGGGCAGCCAGAGCGGCTGTAGCGATCTGCTGCTGGGCATGACCTACTGGCCCCTGCATGATCTCAAGAAGGGGCAATTTTTAGGGTTAACCCCCTATATTTCCCTACCCACCGGAGAGTATGACCCCTCCCGCCCCTACAATTTTGGCGAGAACCGTTACAGCGTCGGCCTCAACAGCGGCTACGCCTTCCACCTCTCTCCCAAGTTAA
Organism: Pseudaeromonas sp. HNCC25DJ180; assembly: GCF_055413345.1. Classification (NCBI taxonomy): domain Bacteria; kingdom Pseudomonadati; phylum Pseudomonadota; class Gammaproteobacteria; order Aeromonadales; family Aeromonadaceae; genus Pseudaeromonas; species Pseudaeromonas sp. HNCC25DJ180. The sequence continues at coordinate 49,708 of NZ_JBVAYF010000015.1, read as the reverse complement.
GCAACGAGTTGCTGGGGGATATCCAGCTCTTTGGCGAAAACGATGACTACCTGAACGGCCATAGCCTCAAGCAGCAGCCCCTGCTGACCCTGCAGTACCATCTGCGCTACCAGCTCACGCCAAGCGGCAAGCTTTTTGCCTCCTATCTGCATGACTGGGCCAGCGCCACCAGCCTTGACGGCAAGGCTCAACACAATGGCAGGAATAATGGCCGCTACCGGATTGGCTATCAGCAGATGGTGAGCAAGACATGGCAGTTACAACTCAGTTGGGGGGCTGACCTGCAGGTGGAAAACGGGTTGCGGGAATCTGAGCGCCTGCTGCTGCGCAGTGTTTGGCTGTTCTAGATTCCATGATCGAAAAAAACCCGCCGAAGCGGGTTTGGGATATTACAAGTTTCAGGGGATTCGATCAGGCGTGCAGGGCGCGCTCGCCGCGGGCAATACCACAGACGCCGCTGCGCACCACCTCGACAATCTCGGTGGCCTGCTTCAGGGTGCCGATGAAGGCATCCAGCTTGTCGCTGGTCCCCACCAACTGCACCGTATAGAGCTCGGAGGTGACATCCACTATCTGGCCACGGAAGATCTCGGCCAGACGCTTCACCTCATCCCGTGAGTCCGGGGTGTTGGCCCGGCTCTTCACCAGCATGATCTCACGCTCTATGTGGCTGCCTTCGGTAATGTCGGAGACCTTGAGCACATCCACCAGCTTGTGCAGCTGTTTGGTGATCTGCTCTATCACCCGCTCATCACCCAAAGTCACGATCGTCATCCGCGACAGGGTCGGATCCTCGGTCGGTGCCACAGTCAGGGTTTCGATGTTATAACCGCGTTGGGAAAACAGACCGACCACACGACTCAGGGCACCGGATTCGTTTTCCAGTAAAACTGAAATTAAATGTCGCATCAGGTACGCTCCGTCTTGCTCAACCACATCTCATCCATGCCACCAAACTTGATCTGCATCGGATACACATGCTCGTCAGGATCAACCGCGATATCCATGAATACCAAGCGGTTCTTCAGCGAGAAGGCATACTCCATCGCCTCTTCCAGTTTGGCAGGATCATCCACCTTGATCCCCACATGACCATACGCCTCAGCCAGTTTGACGAAGTCCGGCAAGGATTCCATGTAGGAGTGGCTGTGACGACCGCCGTAGAACATCTTCTGCCACTGCTTGACCATGCCCAGGGCGCGGTTATTCATGGTGATGATCTTCACCGGAATACCGTACTGCAGACAGGTAGAGAGCTCCTGGATGTTCATCTGGATGGAGCCATCTCCGGTCACACAGGCGACCACCGCATCCGGGTGAGCAAACTGCACCCCCATAGCGGCCGGCAGACCAAAGCCCATGGTGCCGAGGCCCCCTGAGTTGATCCACTGCCGTGGCTCGGCAAACGGGTAGTAGAGGGCCGTAAACATCTGGTGCTGGCCCACATCCGAGGCCACATAGGCCTTGCCTTCTGTCACCTTGTAGAGCGTCTCGATCACCTGTTGTGGCTTGATGATGCTGCTGCTCTTCTCGTAGGAGAGGCAACGTTTGGCACGCCAACCGTCGATCTGCTCCCACCAATCCGCCAGCGCACCATCATCGATCTCGAGTCCCAGTTCGGCCACAGCCTCCAGCATCTGATCCAGTACGGTATCAACCGCACCCACGATAGGCACATCTACCTGCACCGTCTTGGAGATGGAGGTGGGATCGATATCCACATGGATTATCTTGGCGTGAGGACAGAACTTGGCCACATTGTTGGTGACCCGATCGTCAAAACGCGCACCAATGGCCACAATCAGATCCGCATTGTGCATGGTGTTGTTGGCTTCGAAGGTGCCGTGCATACCCAGCATACCCACAAACTGGCTGTGAGTTCCTGGGAAGGCACCCAGCCCCATCAAGGTGCTGGTCACCGGCAGGCTGAACAGCTCAGCCAGACGACGGACCTGCTCCTTGCCGTTGGAGAGCACGGCGCCGCCACCCACATAGAGTACCGGCTTCTTGGCTTCAGCCAACATCTTGACCGCACGCTTGATCTGCCCCTTATGCCCGGCTTTGCTCGGGTTATAGGAGCGCATGCTGACCGACTTGGGATACTCGTAGGGGAACTTCTCTTTCGGGTTCTGCACATCCTTGGGCAAATCCACCACCACAGGGCCGGGACGGCCGGTGGAGGCGATATAGAACGCCTTCTTGATGGCCATCGGGATTTCGGACGCGGTCTTACACAGGAAGCTGTGTTTCACCACAGGACGCGAAATACCGATCATGTCCACTTCCTGGAAGGCATCTTCGCCGATCAGGGTGGTTGGCACCTGACCGGAGAGGATCACCATAGGAATGGAGTCCATGTAGGCGGTGGCAATACCGGTAATACAGTTGGTTGCGCCTGGACCTGAGGTCACCAGCGCTGCGCCGACCCGGCCGGTCGAACGGGCAAAACCATCAGCCATGTGGATAGCCGCCTGCTCATGGCGCACTAACACATGCTCAATTTTGCTATTTTCAAAAAGGGCGTCATAGATATCGAGCACCGAACCGCCGGGGTAACCAAAGATATGGTCCACCCCTTCGTCTTCCAGCGCACGAACCACCATCTCCGCGCCTGATAACATCTCCATGATACAAGCCCTCCAGGCTTTACTTTGTAAGGTCGGTGGGATATCGGCTCCCTTGCGCCAAGCTCGCTTGACAGGTAAGGCTATGCTCAGTCCCCTGATTGGGGCGACTCAGCATAACCTTTTGAATAGACGGGTTATTATTCGAGCAAAACCCTGTCACAGACTGAGAATGGAAAATTGACCTTACCCCGCTTCGTGCTGCTTGTCCATGGATTTGCCGCATCATAAGAGTGCAGCAATTCACCATCCTTGCACATAACGCCAGAGCCGCCGCAACCAGCCAGATATTATCTGGTTAGAGTAAGAGATAACTTTATCTATTTTCCGGGAAATGGCTTTTTTACAGATAAAAACAAAACATCCTCGCCTCTCTGCCGATAGAAGCTGGACATACCTCCGCAGATAGCAGCAAGAAGCCCGGCGACTGGCCGGGCTTCTAACTCAGTGGTGCCCCGGTTATGAGCACTCAATCGCTAGGCTTTTCTTCTTCCAGCCCTTCGTCTTGCCAAATCTGATGCTCCTTGTCGGATTGCTCCGTTAACTGGATGGACATCCCCATGGTCGCCAGCTCCTCCAGCGTCAAATTATCGGCCAGATGCACCTCTTCGCCTCGTTGATTCTTGAACATCATAGATCACCTCCTGACCTTGGCTACCTCTTGCCACAGGCAGGAGATAGCAAAACGACTCGGTATCACCTTAAAGCCTAGCAGAGAGTTGGCGAGGGCTCAGGCTTTCAGCGGCAAGGTGCAACCCATGGTCTCAGCCATACCTAACTCAGCCAGACGATCACAGACTAACTCGGGGAAACTGACCCGCCGCCACATGCGTTCGATGAGCAGGCTGATGGGCTCATTCCCACCGGCTGCCAACCAGCGGGCGATACCATCGGCCACATCCGGATAGTGCACACAACCGGGCGCCTCACTATTGAGCCAACTGCGCACCGCCCCCGGATCCAGGCTCTGCATCACCTCGCCCAACCCCAACATCTCCAGCGTCATGGCGTTGGTCTGTTGTTCAAACTGTCCTTGCAGGGGTTTGAGCAGCAGTTTCTTGCCCAGACTCAAGGCCTCGGAGGCCAGCTCAAACCCGGCATTGGAGATGACACCGTGGCTACGCGCCAACGCCTGCTTGAAGGCATCTCGACTCTGGGGGTAGTAGTGAATATTGCCGACCACATGAGGCTGATGAATATCCGGGTGATAGCAACGAAACTCGACACCGCGATAGCGGGAGAGCAGCTCGTGGATGGCCCGGGTCGACTCAAAGGGTAGATAAACCAGTATGGTGCCATCCTCACGCTCGGGGACGATCGAGTCGATGATGGGCGGCAGTATGGGAAAGCCAAAGTGGAACCAGTGCAGTCCCACCGCCTTGGTGACCGGCGCATAGTGACGCATTATGCTGCGGGAGACGAGATCGTCCCCGGCGCGGGGAATGCCATAGCCAAAGGAGGCCTGATGGCTGATGCCGATAGTGGGTACCTTCTGCCGCTTGGCCGCCCAGGCGGTCAAGGGCTCAAAGTCGCTGAACACCTTGTCATAGCCAGAAAAATCCAGCTGTTGCATATCTTGCCAGAACTGGCGCGGGCGGTTTTGCCGCAGGGTTTGCCACAAGTCCACCTGACCATCATGGCTGAAGAAGGTGAGCCCAGGGTAGGCGCGGTAGGCGCCAAACTCCTGCATGTCGAAATAGGCATCGGCCGCACGACCACTGAAGAGAAAATCCACCTCAATGCCGTGCCGTTGCATCGCCACCGCCAAGGAGCGGCAGCGACTGATGTGGCCATTGCCGGTTCCCTGCACGCCATAAAGTATCCGCATCAATAATCCTTACAGTAGAACCAAACCGGCACAGCTAGCACCCAGCAAGGCTCCGGCTATGAGGTCGGTCAGATAGTGCACGCCCAACAGGAGGCGAGAAGCACCAATAAACAGCGCCCAGAGAAAGGCACCTGCCGCCGCGGCTGGATAGAAGTTGGCCACCAGACAAGCCATGACAAACGCCGCGGCGGTATGGCCCGAGGGCAGGCTGTAGCGATCCGAGGGGCGAATGAAGACCGGCAGGCCGCTGGGCCGCTCGCGCTTGATCCGATTCTTCAACAACAGATAGAGGGGGAGCTCGATGGCAAAGGTGGTGAGGCCAGTCAGCAAGAAGAGCTGGCCACGGGCCCCATCCCACCAGGCGAGCCCCAAGGCCAGCAACAGATAGAGGGGGCCATCGCCAGTGCGCGATATCAGTCGGCTCAGCCTGGCCTGCAGCTGGTTATAGCCATGTAATAGACAGAGCTGGCTCAAACGCAGATCCCAACGGGTGATGTGATTCATGGCTTGCCCTCCTGGTGGCCTCAAACACAACGGAGCTCTGTGTACCGCCTACGGTTAATTGACGGTTTTTTCACCCCATAGAGGCCAGACTAGGCGCTGCAGATGACAGCGCCTTGACCGAAATGTCACAACTTGATGACAGCGCCAGGGGATAGATCAGTTGACTTTTTTTCGAAAAATCGCTATTGCTATTAGCCATTGCCCAGAAGGACTTTGCTTAAATATGCGCTTTGCTCATCTGCTACTACTACTAAGCCTAAACGTGGTATCTCGCGCGGGTTAGTCGTAGCTGAATGTCAGCAGACCAAATTTCACACAAACCCGTGCGCCAGCACGGGTTTTTTATTACAGCTTTCTGGCGCACGGACGAATAGACAAGAGAGGATGTCATCATGTCAGATCGGGTCATCATATTTGATACCACCTTACGAGACGGCGAACAGGCACTCGCCGCCAGCCTGACGGTCAAAGAGAAGCTGCAAATCGCGCTGGCGCTGGAGCGGCTGGGGGTTGACGTCATGGAGGTGGGGTTCCCGATCTCCTCTCCTGGCGACTTTGAATCGGTACAGACCATAGCCCGTCATGTGAAAAATAGCCGGGTCTGTGCCCTCTCACGCGCCCTGGAAAAGGACATCTTCGCCGCCGCCGAAGCGCTGAAGGTGGCCGAACAGTTCCGCATCCACACTTTCCTCGCCACCTCCACCATCCATGTGGAGAGCAAGCTGCGCAAGAGCTTCGAAGATGTGCTGGAAATGGGTGCAAATGCAGTTAAATATGCAAGAAAATTCACAGATGATGTTGAATTCTCCTGTGAAGATGCGGGCCGGACGCCGATTGACAATCTCTGCCGCATGGTGGAAGCCGCTATCAAGGCCGGTGCCACCACGGTCAACATCCCGGATACGGTCGGTTATACCGTCCCTTCGGAGTTTGGCGGTATCATCCAGACCCTGTTCAACCGGGTGCCGAACATCGACAAAGCCATCATCTCGGTACACTGCCACGACGATCTGGGCCTCTCGGTAGCCAACTCCATCAGCGCCGTGCAGATGGGCGCCCGCCAGATCGAGTGTACCTTGAACGGCATAGGCGAGCGGGCCGGCAACTGTTCGCTGGAAGAGGTGGCGATGATTTTACGCACCCGCGCCGACCTGCTGGGGCTCACCACCAACATCAAGCATCAGGAGATACACCGCACCAGTCAGCTGGTGAGTCGCCTGTGCAACATGCCGATCCAGCCCAACAAGGCGATAGTCGGCGCCAACGCCTTCTCCCATAGCTCGGGTATTCATCAAGATGGCGTACTGAAAGCCAAGAATACCTATGAGATCATCACCCCCGAGAGCATAGGTCTGAATCAGAACACCCTGAATATGACCTCCCGCTCCGGCCGCCATGTGATCAAGCATCGCATGGAGCTGATGGGCTACGCCGAGGGGAGCTACGATCTGGACGAGCTCTATACCAGCTTCCTGAAGCTGGCCGACAAGAAGGGGCAGGTGTTCGATTATGATCTGGAAGCCCTGCTCTTCTTCAGTCAGATCCAGGAGGAGCCCGAGCAATTCAAGCTCGATTACCTGAGCGTGCTCTCCGGCGGCAGCGTGATGGCCACCGCCAGCGTACGCATGAGAGTGAGCGGTGATATGGTGTGTGAAGCCGCCACCGGTAATGGCCCGGTCGATGCCGTCTATCAGTGCATCAACCGCATCACAGGCTACGACATCCGCATCGACAAGTATGAGTTGAAGAGCAAGGGCGAAGGTAAAGACGCCCTGGGTCAGGTGGATATCGTCGCCGAGTATGAGGGACGCAAGTTCCACGGCATGGGATTGGCTACCGATATAGTGGAGTCGTCCGCCCAGGCCCTGGTCCATGTGATGAACAACATCCACCGCGCCTGCCAGGTGGCGGAGAAAAAAGAACAAATTTCGCAAAAATCCAAGTTGGAGACTATCTGATGACAGGAAGTTACAAGATCGCCGTACTGCCCGGCGATGGCATTGGCCCGGAAGTCATGGCCGAAGCCCGCAAGGTACTGGCCGCGGTATCTACCTCTTTCGACATGAGCTTCGAGTTCAGCGAGCATGACGTGGGCGGCATCGCCATCGATAACCACGGCTGCCCGCTGCCCAAGAGCACGCTGGAAGCCTGTGAAGCCGCTGACGCCGTGCTGTTCGGCTCGGTCGGTGGCCCCAAGTGGGAGCACCTGGCGCCTAACGACCAGCCGGAGCGCGGCGCCCTGCTGCCCCTGCGCGGTCACTTCAAGCTCTTCTGTAACCTGCGCCCGGCCCAGATCCACCAAGGGCTGAACGCCCTCTCCCCGCTGCGCGCCGATATCTCCGATCGCGGCTTCGACATCGTCTGTGTGCGCGAGCTGACTGGCGGCATCTACTTCGGCCAGCCCAAGGGGCGTGAAGGCGAAGGCGCCATGGAGAAGGCCTTCGATACCGAGGTCTATCACAGATACGAGATCGAGCGCATCGCCAAGATCGCCTTCGAGTCGGCCCGCGGGCGCCGCAAGAAAGTCACCTCCATCGACAAGGCCAACGTGCTGCAAAGCTCCATACTCTGGCGTCAGGTGGTGACCGAAGTGGCCAAGGCGTACCCGGACGTCACCCTGCAGCACATGTATATCGACAATGCCACCATGCAGCTGGTCAAGGATCCCTCCCAGTTCGATATCCTGCTCTGCTCCAATCTGTTCGGTGACATCCTCTCCGACGAGTGCGCCATGATCACCGGCTCCATGGGCATGCTGCCCTCAGCCAGCCTCAACGCCGATGGCTTTGGTCTCTATGAGCCAGCCGGTGGCTCGGCGCCGGATATCGCAGGCAAGGGTATCGCCAATCCGGTGGCCCAGATCCTCTCCGCCGCCCTGATGTTGCGCTACAGCTTCAAGCAAGAAGCCGCCGCCCAGGCCATAGAGCGCGCCGTGGCCGAGACCCTGGCCGCAGGCTACCTGACCGGTGACCTGCTGCAAGGCGCCGGCAAGCATCCAGTACAAAGCACCAGCGACATGGGTAGCCAGATCGCTGCCCGCATCCGGGAGATTTAATTCATGGCCAAGACGCTTTATCAGAAGGTTTTTGAAGCCCATGTGGTCCACGAGGCCGCCGGCGAAACCCCCATCATCTACATAGACCGCCACCTGGTCCATGAAGTGACCAGCCCGCAAGCCTTTGACGGCCTGCGCCAGATGGGCCGTAAGGTACGCCGTACCGATCGCACCTGGGCCACCATGGATCACAACGTCTCCACCCAATCCTGCGACATCAACGCCTCCGGCGAGATGGCCCGGGTGCAGATGCAGACCCTGATCCAGAACTGCGATGACTTCGGTGTGCCCCTCTATGGCCTGGGCCATAAGTGGCAGGGCGTGGTTCACGTCATGGGCCCGGAGATCGGTCTGACGCTGCCGGGCACCACTATCGTCTGTGGCGACTCCCATACCGCCACCCACGGCGCGTTCGGCGCCCTGGCCTTCGGCATCGGCACCTCGGAAGTGGAGCATGTGCTGGCCACCCAGACCCTGAAACAATCCCGCGCCAAGACCCTGAAGATCGAGATCAAGGGCAAGGTTGCCCCTGGCATCAGCGCCAAGGACATCATACTCGCCATTATCGGTAAGACAGGCACAGCCGGTGGTACCGGTTATGTGGTGGAGTTCTGTGGTGAAGCCATCGCCGCGCTGACCATGGAAGAGCGGATGACAGTCTGCAACATGGCCATCGAGATGGGTGCCAAAGCCGGTCTGATTGCACCGGACGAAACCACCTTCGCCTACCTCAAGGGTCGTCCCTTTGCGCCCAAGGATGCCGACTGGGAGGCTGCCGTCGCCAGCTGGCGCACCCTGCACACCGATGCTGACGCCCAGTTTGATGCGGTACTCGAACTCGATGGCGCCACTATCGCGCCGCAGGTGACCTGGGGCACCAACCCGGGTCAAGTGATCGGCATCGATCAAGCTATCCCGGCGCCCAGTGATTTCAGCGATGCGGTTGCCCAGCACTCCTGCGCCAAGGCGCTGGAGTATATGGCTATCGAGGCCGGCAAGAAGCTCACCGAGGTGGCCATCGACAAGGTCTTCATCGGCTCCTGCACCAATGGCCGCATCGAAGATATGCGCGCCGCGGCCGATATCGCCAAGGCGGCGCTGGCCAAGGGTCAGAAGGTCGCAGCCGGCGTACAAGCCCTGGTGGTTCCGGGCTCCCAGCAGGTGAAGAAACAGGCCGAAGAAGAGGGATTGGACAAGATCTTTGTCGAGGCGGGTTTTGAATGGCGTCTGCCAGGCTGCTCCATGTGCCTGGCCATGAACAATGACCGCCTGCAACCGGGCGAGCGCTGTGCCGCCACCAGCAACCGTAACTTCGAGGGTCGTCAGGGCCGCGGCGGGCGCACCCATCTGGTGAGCCCGGCCATGGCGGCTGCGGCGGCGATTGCCGGTCACTTTGTCGATATTCGCGAGCTGTAAGGAGAGCGCCATGCAAGAGTTCAAACAACATACCGGGCTGGCCGCACCACTGGATGCCGCCAACGTCGATACCGACCAGATCATCCCCAAGCAGTTTCTGCAGAAGGTTTCCAAGCTGGGCTTTGGCAAGCACCTGTTCCACGACTGGCGCTTCCTGGATGATGCCGGTGAGCACGCCAACCCCGAGTTCGTGCTGAACGCCCCGCGCTACGCCGGTGCCAGTATCCTGCTGGCCCGGGAAAACTTCGGTAACGGCTCCAGCCGCGAACACGCGCCCTGGGCGCTGGCCGACTACGGTTTGCGCGCCATTATCGCCCCCAGCTTTGCCGATATTTTTTACGGCAACTCGCTGAACAACGGTCTGCTGGTGGTGCGTCTGAAGGCCGAGGAAGTGGATGCCCTGTTCACGCTGGTAGAAGCCAATGAAGGCCAGACCATCACGGTCGATCTGGAACACAAGCAGGTACGTGCCGGGGATCTGAGCTTTGACTTCGAGATCGACGAGTTCCGCCGCTACTGCATCATGAACGGTCTGGACAATATCGGTCTGACCCTGCAGCACGGCGACGACATCGATGCCTTTGAAGCCAAGCAACCCGCCTGGCTGTAAGCACCCAGTCGCTTCATCTACGCCATAAACCAGAACGGCCCCGCGGGGCCGTTTTTTATGGCTCTGGCCCAGTTACCTGTTGAGCGTCCCAGCTACATCGACAAGGTGGCGCACGCTGACTCGCCGTGAACCCATCCATGGGGGCTCCGCCGCGCCATCCCTAGCGCAGAGGGTCAGCTTAGCGCTACCTAAGTCGCTGTGATGGATCGGAACCGCTCGTTAGAGGAGTGGAGTCTGGACGAAAAGCAGGCCGTTGGTGGCAGGGATGCCACCATCGAGTCTGCGCTCGTCCGGACTCCAGGCCTACATTTGAGCTGGATCTATCAACGCATAACTGGGATCGCGCCTTTTTTATGGGCGGCGAAAATCGACGCGCTCGCTTGGCTCCAGCTCAATTTCGTACTCGGCCGGACGGCAGCGGGCAATCACCCGGCCATCGCGGATGGAGTAACGCACCGGCACCTGACGGCGCAGGGCATCGAAGCCCGACTCGGCGGGCAAGATGATGAGCGAGCCACGCTTGCCCAGCTCGATGCCATAATCGGCCAGTTGCAGGGTGCGGGCACTGTTACTGGAGATGAGCCGCAGGCTCTCATCTATCTCCTCATACCCCATCATCTGACAGACATGCAGACCCATATGCAGCACCTGGAGCAGGTTGGCCGTCCCCAGCGGATACCAGGGGTCGAACACATCATCGTGACCGAAGCAGACATTGAGCCCGGCCGCTAGCAGCTCCTTGACCCGGGTGATGCCGCGACGTTTGGGGTAGTCGTCGAAACGCCCCTGCAGATGGATGTTCACCAGCGGGTTGGCGACAAAGTTGAGATCCGCCAGTTTCAGCAGCCGGAACAGCCGCGAGGCGTAGGCGCCGTTGTAGGAGTGCATGGCGGTGGTGTGACTGGCCGTCACCCGCGCCCCCAGCCCATCGCGCTGGGTGAGCCAGGCCAGCGTCTCCAAGAAGCGCGACTGCTCGTCATCGATCTCGTCACAGTGCACGTCGATGAGCTTGTCGTAGCGCTGGGCCAGGGCAAACGCCCTGTGCAGGGACTCCACTCCCAGCTCGCGGGTGAACTCGAAGTGCGGTATGGCCCCCACCACATCGGCGCCCAGGCGCAGCGCCTCTTCGAGCAGCGCCTCGCCATTGGGATAAGAGAGGATGCCCTCCTGGGGAAAGGCCACCAACTGCAGATCCAGATAGGGGGCCACCTCGGCCTTCACCTCCAGCAACGCCTTGAGCGCCAGCAAGGAGGGGTCGGAGACATCCACATGGCTGCGCACCGCCTGGATGCCATTGGCCATCTGCCACTTGAGGGTCTGCCAGGCGCGCTGCTTCACATCTTCGTGGGTCAGCGTGGCCTTGCGCTCGGCCCAACGCTCGATCCCCTCAAACAGGGTGCCGGAGCGGTTCCAGGCCGGTTGCCCGGCGGTTTGGGTGCCATCCAGATGGATATGGGGCTCGACAAAGGGCGCCATGGCCAGCCCCCCTTCCCCATCCAGGCTGGGGCCCTCGTAGCCAAGATCGTCGGCCATCGGACTAATCTGGGTAAAGCAGCCATCCAGGATCAGCAATTGCCACAACCCAGGCTCATTGGCCAGACGCACATTACGGATCAGCATAGCCACTCCCCTTCACTTCAATTTATCGATCGCGTTTTAGTTATCTGACCCCAGTTTATTCCCGCTGTCGACCACTAGACCAAGTGGCATGAAAAAAGCGGGATCGCTAACCGATCCCGCCTCTCATCTCAGCCCGCAGATCTGGCTGCGGTGCTCTTAACCCATGTCTCTCACGGGGCAGCAAACGCGGCCAGAGCGGGCAGCGCATCGCCGTGGAAGTCGAACAGCGCCTGATTCTCCCAGGCGTTGCCCACATTGCCCGAGGTTTGCAGGTAGCTCATACCGGCATCGCTGGCCCAGGTGGCATCGACCGGCAACCAGTCCGGCTCCCAATAGACAAAGCCCAGCCCCAGCTGATTGGGCACCGCCTTCAGCGCCCCACGCAGATCCTGCAGAAAATTCAGCTGACCAGCCGGGGTCGCCGGATAGCCGCCACTCGTCGCCTCATTAGGGCCAAAGCCATTACCCAGCGAGTCGGCGTTATCTGTGGTGAAGGCATAAGCCGTCTCCACTATCATCAGGGGTTTGCCATAGCGACTCACCATGTCATTCATGTTGCTCTGCAAACCACTCATAGGGCCATGCCAATAGGGGTAGTAGGAGAGCCCGATAATATCGAAGGGCACATTGCGCTTGGTGATCTCGTCAAACCACCAGCGGAAAGTACCATTGTCCCCCCCCTTGGCCAGGTGCAGTATGATCTTGGCGCCATTAACTCGAGCCGCAGCCGTCTCGGCAGCGCGGACTCCCGAGATCCCGGCATTGAGCAGTTTGGCCAGCATGTCAAAGCCGCCACTGCCATCACCCCAGTTTTTGCCGGTTGGCCACAACAGGCCGGAGTTGAGCTCATTACCGACCTGCACATACTCAGGAGCCACGCCCTGAGCAATCAACTCAGTGACCATCTGCTGGGTGTAGCTCTTAACCTGGGCGACCAGGGCATCATCACTCAGTGCTTGCCACGCCTTGGGCTTGAACTGTTGGGCAGGGTCAGTCCAGAAGTCGCTGTAGTGCAGATCCAGCAGGAAGCGCATCTTGGCCGCCTTGGCCCGCTTGGCCAGTCGCGTCACGCGAGCCAGATCGCTATCGCCCCCACCATAGGCCACACCCGTGGCCGACTTAGGATCCACCCACAGGCGCAGACGCACCAGGTTCACCCCCTGCGCCTGCAACAGGGTGAAGAGATCCTGGGTCACGCCATGTTGTTGAAAGCTGCCGCCCGCCTGCTCTACCGCGTCGAGCATGGAGAGATCCACGCCGCGCGTCGTCAAGGCACCGCTCATCTCAACGGCAGCCGTATCACCGCTTGAGCCAGCAATGTTGGAAGCGGAGTCATCAGTCGAGGGGGTTGAGGTCGACGGCGTCGAGGCTGATGGTGTGGTAGATGGCGTCGTTGATGGCGTGCTGGTTGACGGGCGAGTTGTGTCACTGCTGCTCTGGCTAGCCGCCGGAGTGCCACCACCGCCACACCCCACCAGCAGCCCAGACAACAACAAATAGCAGAGAACAGCCCTAGGCCAGGGCCCCAGCTGGCGCGGCATGATTCGGGTCATCGACATGGTCAGATCATCCTTTTATTGAGTCAATTATGACAACGAGGCAACTCAGACAGAGTCCCCCTCCAAGGCGACCAAGATAACAGAGTCACCCCAGGCAGAGAGTGATAACGGTTACACAAATTTATAAAAAAGATCTTTCCCCAGCAGAAAGAGGGAGCCGACACACGGCCTCGGCTGGAGTGCACCTTGCGGTGACAGTGGGTGAAATTAGAGGGAATGGCGAGATTTGGCAAAAAAAGTGGCCATATTGAGTGACATATTCCCAATATGGCCAAGCAGCGGGATAACAAAGTAGTTCCGAGATAGACTATAGCGCCTCCCCAAATAGAAGGGAAACCGCTACCACCACATTAGTGATCCAGATCACCCAACTCAAACCAGCTCTCCAACTCCCGGCGCAGATTGTCCGAACGTTTGCCAAAGATGGCCTGCACCTCATGCCCCACTATCACCACGCCTATGGCACCCAGTTGCTGCAGCTTGGCACTGTTGACCAACCCCAGCGCCTTCACCTCCACGCGCAGGCGTGTGAGACAGGCATCAAAGCTGAAGATGTTCTCCTTGCCACCGAAGGCCGCCACCAAGCTCAGAATATTGGCCTCATCCATGCTCAACTCCTTCTCTTGCGGTTTATCTCCCAGCGCCAAGGTAAACAGACGCTTGAAATCCTGCATCTTGATCATGCTTCTCTCCTTGTGTTGCTCACTTGCGTTGCCCCAGGGGCCGCCCCTGCATCAGCCATTAAGCAGTGAGAAAAAAGCCCGCCGAAGCGGGCTCAGGGGTTAAGCCAGGGCTCGACGCAGCACCCGGCAACCATAGCCGGTTAACGTCAGCTCTCGACCCAACGGCTCGGCCGTGGTCATCTCCTCATAACCAGCGGGCAGGCTCACCACCTGGGATAGGCCTGTGTAGTTCTGGATGAACACAAACTCCTGCTCACCATCCCGCCGACTCTGGGCCGTGACACCATAAGGCAACTCGGCAGCCAGGGCGCGCGGCAGGTGGAGCTCACCGGCCAGTTGGCCGAAGAAGTCCCGCTGGAACGCCAGATCGTTGCGTGACGCCACATAGTAGGCGCGACCGCAACCATGGTCATGCACAGTGACCGCCGGCTCACCGGCGTAGAAGTCGCTCTGATAGCGAGCCAGGGCGCGAGCCCCCTCCAACTGGATCCGCTCGCACAGATGGGTCACAGCATAGGGGCCGCGCAGCCCCAACTCGTTGCCATCAATGCCCGTGATGCCATTGCGTTCATGATCATACAGAGCGTCTATCTCCTCGGCCCAGATGCCGAGGATGGGACGCAGCGGGCCAGGGAAGCCCCCCAGATGACAGAGGTCGGATTCGTTGACTATGCCGCTCCAGTAGCTGGCGACAAAGTTGCCACCGGCCTGGACGAAGGCGTCCACCCGCTCGGCAAAGCCCTCGCGCACCATGTAGAGCATGGGGGCGATCACCAGCTGATACTGGCTCAAGTCGCAGTCGGCATTGATCACATCCACCGCTATCCCCAGCTCCCAGAAGGGACGATAGTGTTCTGCCACCGTCTTCTCATAGAAGAGCCCCTCATTGCGCGGCCCCTGGGCATTGTCCATGGCCCAGCGGCTCTCCCAGTCGAAGATGATGGCGACTTTCGCCGCCACCCGACTACCGACCACGGGTGCCAACTGGCTCAAGATCTCCCCTAGCGCCTGGACTTCACGGCCAACCCGGGTGTTGAGATGGCCGACGTGGTCCACCACGGCGCCGTGGAACTTCTCCACCGAGCCCCGGCTCTTGCGCCATTGGAAATACTGAACCGAGTCGGAGCCGTGCGCCACCGCCTGCAGGGAGGAGAGAATATGCATCCCCGGCTTCTTCAACTTGCTGATGGACTGCCAGTTGGTGAGGCTGGGCGTGGACTCCATCAAGAAGAAGGGCTTACCCCCTTTGAGTGTCCGCATCAGATCGTGGTACATGGCGATATAGGCCGCCAGGGTGCACTCATCCTCGGCGTTGTGCCACATGGGGTAGCTGTCCCAGGAGATGAAGTCGATGACCTTGGCCAACTGCCAATAGTCATAGTCGTAGAAGTACTCCATGAAGTTGGTGGTCACCGGAATGGCCGGATTCTCCGCCTTCAACGGCTTGATCTCTTCGGCGCAGAAGTCGGTTACCTGAGCGGTATTGAAGCGCTTCCAGTCCAGATTCAAACCATGGATCGACATCTCACCCTGGGGCGCAGGAGACGCTATCTGTTCCCAGTCGGTGAAGGTATGGCTCCAGAAGGTGCTCCACCACGCCTGATTCAGGGCCTCCAGCGTGCCATAGCGGGCCTTGAGCCAGTCACGGAACTGGGCCTGGCACAGCTCGCAGTGACACTCGCCACCATATTCGTTGGAGATGTGCCAGGCGATGACGCCCGGGTGGTGGGCATAGCGCTTGGCCAGAACCGTGTTGATCTGCCGCACCTTCTCCCGGTACACAGGCGATGTCAGGCAGTGGTTATGACGGCCGCCATGCAGCGCCTTGACCCGCTCCTTGCTCACCCGCAGCACTTCCGGGAATTGAGTGGAAAGCCAGGCCGGGCGCGCGCCACTCGGCGTGGCCAAGAAGACATAGATGCCATTGGCGTAGAGAGTATCCAGCACCTGATCCAGCCAGCCGAACTCGTAGCGCCCCTCTTCGGGCTCTATGCCTGACCAACTGAAGATGCCCACTGACATGACGTTGCAGCGGGTCTGCTTCATCATCTCGATATCGCGAGCCAGCACCTCAGGGTTATCCAACCACTGATCCGGGTTGTAATCGGCCCCATGCAACAGCACAGGCACCTTGTCACTCAAGGGGGGAAACTTACTCATCTTTTCCTCCAGGGAAACGATAAAAAGCGGCACCCAACCCAGCTAGGGTGTTGGGTGCCGTGGCGTGAAATCAGTTAAATACTTTGATGGAGGGGAGCACATGACCCTGACAGTCAAACAGCGCCTGGTTTTCCCGGGCATTGCCCTCCTTCCAGTCGTCGTTGTTGTACTTCATACCCGCCTTGGTGGCCCAAGTCGCACCTGATGTTGGCAACCAAGCCGGTTCCCAGTAGAAGATCCCCTTGCCGCGATTGGCTGGGACCTCGACTATGCTCTGCATCAGATCGTGCAGGAAGTCGGCCTGACCCTGAACTGTGGCCGGATAACCGCCATCGGTCGCCTCCTTGGCACCGAAGTTGTTCTCGGCGTTATCACAGTTCGCCGTGCTGTAACCATAGGCCGCTTCCACCACGATCACATCTTTGTTATAGCGCTTGCTGATGTCATCCATGTTGTACTTGAGGGCGCTGATGGGGCCGTTCCAGTAGGTGTAGAAGGAGAGACCAATCACATCGAAGGGCACGTTGCGCTTGGTGATCTCATCAAACCACCAGGTGAAGGTGTCATTCTTGGTGCCTTCCGCCAGGTGCAACATGATCTTGACGTTATCCTTGGCCGTGAGGTTCTCTTTCACCCCGTTAACGCCCGCCTTCAACAGACCCGCCAGACGGTCAAACTCGCCGCCGTTCTGACCCCAGCTCTTGCCCTCCGGCCACATCATGCCACCGTTGATCTCGTTACCGATCTGCACCATATCTGGCAGCACACCCGCCTTCTTGAATTCGGCAATGGTGCTCTTGGTGTAGTCATGCAGGGCTTGAGTCATCTGCTCGATATTCATCTTGGCCCAGGCCTTCGGCTTATTCTGGCGACCCGGATCGGTCCAGAAATCGCTGTAGTGGAAGTCCAGCAGGAACTTCATGCCATTGGCCTTGGCGCGCTTGGCCAGGGCAATGGTGGTGGCCAGATCGTTATTGCCGCCACCGTAACCCTTCCCCGCCGCATCCTTAGGGTCATTCCAGATCCGCAGGCGAATATAGTTAAAGCCGTTCTCTTTGAGGATCTGCATGGCGTCTTTCTCTACGCCCTGCTCATCGAAGTACTTGCCGCCGTGCTTCTCCACTTCGGCCAGCATGGAGACATCGGCCCCCTTGATAAAGTCGGATGCCATACCCGCGACCGGCTTGATGGTGACCTGTTCGGCGGCCTGAGCCACCAGTGGCAGGGTCAGGGTTCCGGTGGCCAGCATGGCGGCCAGTAACAAACTCGTTTTCAGCTTCATTGTTCGCATCCTGTGTAGTTAGCCCTTGGTCCCGCCGGCGGTCAGGCCAGAGACAAAGTATTTCTGCAGTGAGAGGTAGAGGATCGCCACGGGCACGGCAATGAGCACGGCACCGGCGGCATAGGTGGTGTAGCTGGCCCCCATCTTCTGGGAGACCAGGTTGTAGAGGCCGATCGGCAGGGTGAACTTGTCTGGCGTACGCAATATGGTACTGGCCAGGATGAAGTCACCCAGGGGGCCGGTGAAGGAGAAGAGCGCCACCACGGCGATGATCGGCTTGGAGAGCGGCATGATGATCTCGATGAAGATGCGGAAGTTACCGGCACCATCCATGCGGGCCGACTCGTCCAGATCCTTAGGGATGGCATCCAGATAGCCCTTCATCAGATAGGTATTCATCGGGATCATGCCGCCCACATAGACCAGCACCAGGGCCAGATGACTATTGATGAGACCCAGCATCTGCGCCAGCACGAAGATGGCGATCAAGGCCGAGAACTGGGGGATCATCTGCAGCAGCAGGAACAGCATCAACCCATTCTGCCGCCCGCGGAAACGAAAGCGGGAGAAGGCATAGGCGGTGAAGCTGACACTGATGAGCGTGAGCACCATGGTCAGCACACTGATCTTCATGGAGTTCCAGTACCAGGCGGCATAGTCGATATTGCCGTTGAACAACTCCCGATAGTGCAAGAAGGAGAGGTTCTCCGGGATGATCGAGGTGTTGAGCAAACTGTTACCCGGGTTCAGAGAGGCACCAATGGTCCACACCAGGGGGTAGATGATGATGACTGACACCATGAACAGCAGCAGATATGAGAGGCCCAATCTGATGAAATTACTTTTTTTGACGCTGTGTTTAACACTCATGCTCTGCGCTCCTTAGGCCATGTCGTCTTGCTTGAAGGAGTTGGTCGCGCGGAACTGCCACAACGCGATACCGACCACGAAAATGGACAACAAGATGGTGATGCTGGCCGCAATCGCATACTGGGAGGAGGACATGGTCAGCTTGTAGATCCAGGAGACCAGGATATCCGTCCCACCCGCGTTGGAACCCATAACCGCCGGGCCACCGTTGTTGAACAGGTAGATGATGTTGAAGTTGTTGAAGTTAAAGGTGTACTGGGTGATGAGGATCGGGGCAATCGAGTAGAGCACCAGCGGCAGCGTGATGGTGGTCAGCTTGTGCCAGGTGGTGGCGCCATCGATAGTCGCCGCCTCGTAGAGATCATCCGGTATTGCCTGCAACACGCCGGTAGTCATGGCGAAGACGAAGGGGAAACCCAGCCAGGTCTGCATCAGGATCAGCGCCGTCTTGGTCCAGAAGGGATCGGTCATCCACGCCTTGGGTTCTATCCCCAAGGAGGCCAGGATGCCGTTGTTGATGACCCCGAAGGTCTCGTTAAACATACCGGCAAACACCAGAATGGTGACGAAACCCGGCACCGCCCACGGCAAGATCAGTATGGTGCGAATGAGCGGCTTGAAGCGCAGATCCTTCTGGTTTACCAGTATGGCCAGCAGCACGCCCACGGAGCACTGCAGCGTGGTGGCGATCAGAGTCCAGATCACGGTCCATTGCAGCACATCGAAGAAGGTGGAGCGCCACAAGTCCAGACGGAAGATGTTGAAGAAGTTCCTGAGCCCCACCCAGTCCACCAGCTTGGCCGGCGGCGTGTGGTAGAGATCGTAGTTGGTAAAGGCGATGGAGAAGCCGAAGATGATGGGGAAGACCACCACGAACACCAGCAGGATAAAGCCCGGGGTGATCATCAGGTAGGGGAAGCCTTCGCTCAGCAGCAGTTGATACTGCTTCTTGACGCCCATCAGAGCCTGACCCTGATCCCGCTTCTCACCACAGAGGTAAGCATCGCGGAGACTCCAGTAGTAGACGCCGACACCGAAGGTCGCGACTATGGCGCTGATGACCCCTTTGGCCAACAGAAACACCGAGTTATCCCGCGGCAATTCGCTACCCAGGGTAAACAGCCCCCAGAAGCCCATCCGCAGAAACTCATGAAAGACACTGAAAAAACAGGCCAGAATGACGAAGAAGATCGCGCCCTTAACCACTTGCCGATTGTAAATCTGGCCCAGCCCAGGGATGAGCGATAACAGCATCGCCACCTTGGCATGATGGGTTTTAGCTCCGATCTGCGCGATACCGCTGGAATCGACAACCACAATACACCTCCTATCCATTAAAAACATGGGCGCCAGACGGCCTAGCGCCCATGTTGGCAGATCATGACGCTACGAATCGTTATTGGTTATTGGCGTGATTCGCTTCGATCTGCATGTTGATATTTTTCACCGCCGCTTCCAGCGCCGCCTTCACATCCTGCTTGCCGGTGACACCCAGTTGCAGCGCGCTGTTGGCCGGGGTCCACACTTCCTGCATCTCGGGTACGCTAGGCATAGGGATGGCGTAACCGGCCTGAATGGCCACGGCACGGGACTTCTCATCGTTCTTGATGATGGGGTCATCGATCAGCGCCTTCACTGGCGGGATTTCACCGGTCAGCTGGAAGCGTTGCTTGGCGTATTTAGCCTGGTTGATGAACTCCACAAACTTCTGGGCCAGCGCTTTTTGCTGGGAGTAGGTGGAGACGCTGTAGCCCTTCACGCCCAGGAAGGAGCGCATATGCTCGCCATTGGGCAGCAGGGGCAGCGGCGCCACACCGTAGTTCACGCCCGCATCCTTATAGGGCTGGAAGGCCCAAGGACCCGTGATGACGGCGGCGGCCTTCTTCTCGGTGAAGAGAGAGTCAATGGCGTTGGCGCCGGTTTCACCGACGATACCGGCCGGGAAGAGGCCATTGGCATAGAAACTCTTCAGGAAGCTGACCGCAGCGATCGCCCCCTGATTGGCCAGACCCACATCCTTGACGTTCAAGGAGCCGTTGCCGTTTTGACCGAAGATGTAACCCCCCATGCCGGCGAGCACACCGTAGGAGTAGTAGATCTCGTCAAACTTGGCCAGCAGACCATACTTGCCCGCCGCACGCTGGGTCTTGGAGAAGGCGATCAGATCGTCAAACTTCTCCGGCGCTTTTGGCAGCAGATCCTTGTTGTAGACCAGGACTATGGTTTCCACCGCCTTGGGAATACCGTAGAGCTTGCCGTCATAGGTCTGAGCATCGACGGCAGGCTTGGTGAAGGTCGCCAGATAGGCGGGGTCAACCTTGAGTTCGCTGATCAGCCCCTGCACCACGGCAGTACCGACCTGATCATGGGGCAACACCAGCACATCCGGACCTATGCCCGCCGGGCCATCCAGACGCAGCTTCTCGATCTGCTGGGCGTAGGGCATCTCCAGCACCTTCACCTTTACCTGATTCTGGGCCTCGAACTCCTTGATGGCTTCACTGATGCCATTGGACTTCTTGATATCTTCCCACACCAGCAGCTCGCCTTCGGCAGCCATGACGGCCTTGCTGAATACACCCGCCACACCCAGTGACATCATGACGACCGCGGTTAATGTCTTAATCTTCATCGTTGCTCCTTGACCCTATTCAGGCGAAAACCATGGCTAACCATTTCGCGGTAGCGACTCATTCAGATGCGGTGTTTTCACAACCAGGCCATCTGGATCCTCTTAAGTCACTGCCAACCTACCCATATGCTGACTTGCTGCTGCGACATCTGGTGGAAAGCACCTGGCTGAACCAACCGTTCTCACAGCACATCGACACACTAACAATTTGATTAAAAAGAACTTTGCACTCTGGCAGTGAGTCGTTTCAGAACTTCTGCTGACAAGAGCCCGGCATCACACCTCGCCGCAGTCTGTTACATAAGTTGGGGTAACGATTACACCAGATGTGATTAAGTTAAGCGGAGCGCGTCCTGTCTGCCAGTGCCAGATGCAAAGGGTGTGATCTTATGCACAAAAGCAACAGCACTTAGTGCAAGCGATTACACCACGCTGTTATATTGGCTTCACCGCAGCAGCGAATGGTGGCGTGCCCTTTCATCTCAGGCGAGGCGCCTGGATAGCGAAGTAGCACTTCTGATGTACGCCATGGGCCGGACACTCGGCACTTAACATTCAGTGAACTTTATTATTATCAAGGAGTTAAACAAGATGGCGAGTATCAGACTGCATAATGTCATCAAGCGTTTTGGCAAAAACGTGACGCTGCATAATGTGAATCTCGATGTGCAAGATGGTGAGTTCACCGTCTTCGTCGGTCCCTCCGGCTGTGGCAAATCCACCCTGCTGCGCATGATAGCGGGCCTGGAAGAGATCTCAGACGGTGAAATCTCCATCGGGGATACGGTCGTCAATGACGTGGCCCCCGCACACCGTGGGGTCGCCATGGTGTTTCAGTCCTACGCCCTCTACCCACATATGACGGTAGCCGAAAATATGGGTTACGGCCTCAAGGTCAACGGCGTGCCGAAAGAGGAGATCCAGCATCAGGTCGGCATGGTGGCCAAAACCTTGCAGCTTTCCCACCTGCTGGATCGCAAACCCAAGCAACTCTCGGGTGGCCAGCGCCAGCGGGTCGCCATTGGTCGCGCCATAGTGCGCAACCCCAAGGTGTTCCTGTTCGATGAACCCCTCTCCAACCTGGATGCCGAGCTACGGGTCGAGATGCGTCTGCACATTGCCAAGCTGCACCAGGAGCTGAAGACCACCATGATCTATGTGACCCACGATCAGGTGGAGGCCATGACCCTGGCCGACAAGATAGTGGTAATGAACTATGGCAAGGTGGAGCAGGTGGGCTCGCCCATGGATCTCTACTACAAACCGACCAACCAGTTTGTGGCCGGCTTTATCGGTTCACCCAAGATGAATTTTCTGCCCGCCCGCCTGATCCGCTGGTCACCGCACGAAATAGAGGTGCGCATCGCCGACCAGTTACAACTCACTCTGCCCATCGCCATACAGCAGCAGGCCGAAGGCAGCAACCTCACCCTGGGCCTGCGCCCCGAGCATGTGCTGCCCGATGGCAGTGGCATTCATCTGGCCTTTACCTGCGAGGTGGTCGAGCGTCTGGGTAACAGCACCTACCTGTTTGGTCAGTGCTGTGGCATCGATAACTTCAAGCTGCTGCTGGCCGGCGACAATGCCTTCAAGCCCTATCAACAGCTGGATGTCTTCTTCTCCCCGGAACACTGTTTGGTCTTCAACAGTGACGGGATCCGCGTCAGTCAATAAGCCCACCGTCACGTCCCCGAGCCCCCCGCCAGTCGGGGGGCTTTTCTATCCGGGATCTCGAATCCCGAACGTTTCACCCGCCCCAAACTGCAACGCCTCCCCTCACACCCATGCCACGCCAAGCCACTCCAGTGCCTGTCTCTTATACACATCTTTAGTCGATTGGTGAGATAAATGCCGAAAAAAGCTTCGAACAGCGCCTCCCCCTGCCAAGGGGGAGGTTGGGAGGGGGTGGCTTTTGATGTTTCACAAGCTAAAAAGCAGACCCCACCCCAACCCTCCCCTTGAAAAAAGGGGAGGGAGCCTCAGCTTCCCTGGATTTTTCATTAACAGGATGGGAGTTGTGCACAAGAGTCAGAACCAATGCCACACCAATAACAGGCCTCCCCTCATGCCGCACTGAAATGAGAGCAGGATCGCAACCCACAACACTGGCTCTGCAACCGTGCAAGAAAATAATGTAATCGGTACCACCAATAAGGTAAGTTTTATCTGCAACGTGACTATATCAAACCCAGCACCGCTCGTTACCCAACAAATAACCGGGCTAAAGCCCTGTAAAATAGCGGGTGATGGTTTACCACGTCGGCTCGACCGCCGAGGGGATGGGTGAAAATTAAGGTGTAACCGATAACAAAGGTGGCTCACTATGAACCGTTTTTCCATCATTCAACGCATCGTCTTTGCCTTCGGTTTCATCATTGCCTTGATGATACTGGCGGTAGTGATGGCCCTGCACTCAGGGCAACAGCTGGCATCCCAAGTCAATATCCTGGCCGGGCAAGTGGCTCCCATGCTGGTGCAGAGCCGCGCTGTCACCAAGGATCTCTTCTCCCTGGACAAGGAGCTGCATAGCCTGCTGGCCCAAGCAGATAGCCAGAGCCTGGCTCACGGCAAGGCACGGCTAGAGCAATGGCAAACGACCTTTAGCCATGACGTGCAGTCCCTGGAGCACAAAGCCCAGCAGGAACCCGCCGTACTGCAGAAACTGGCGAGCCTCAAAGAGCAGCAGAGCATCTACTGGCAACTGGCCTCGCAGCTGGTGACCCTCTATGCCACCAACCTGGAGAACCAGCAAAAAATCGCCCAAAGCAGTGACATCACCGCCAGCAGTAAACGGCTGCTCAAGGAGATGGCACGGCTGGTCGCCCCGCTGGGGAGCCACTATACCGTGGGTCTGAGCCATAACTTGGCCAACAACCTGGAGCTGCTGGCCGATGCCAGCCAGGAGGCATTGAAACAGAATAACCCGCAACTGGTGGGCAAACGCCTGGAGGCCAACCGTCAGCTGGTGAACAAACTGCAAGCCCAACGCAAGGAGCTGGCCGCCGAGCTGCTCAAACAGGAGAGCGCCTTCGGTGGCGCCATCGAGTTCGAAGCCAGCGTGGGGCACTTGCTGGATCAACTGTTAAACGATGCCGCAGGCGCGCAGGGGTTGTTGGCTCGTCATCTGGGCCTGACCGAAGAGAGCAGCCAACTCCGCAACCAGAGTGAGCAGGCCACCCGCATCATAGACAGCGTATTGGGCGAGCTGGCCGACATAGATGCCGCCGTCGATCAGCAGATGCAAAGTCGAGTCACCCGCTCCCAACAGGTGTTGGAGCAGCTTAAGTCCGTGCTCTACATCGGCCTGGGGGTCGCCCTGCTACTGGCTACCCTGGTGCTGTGGCGCGTTATCGCCGCCATCCGTACCCCCATGCAACAGACGCTGAAGGTGTTGAGTGCCCTGAGCCAGGGCGATATGACGCAACAGATCCGCTACGACCAAGGTGATGAGTTTGGCCAGTTGGCCAGCGGCATCAATGGCCTGGCCCAGGAGATGCGGGCCATGCTGTGCCAGGTGGTGCAGAGTGCCAATGAGCTAGGCGCCGTTGCCAATCGCAACCAGATCACCCTGGAGCAGACTCACCAGCAACTGGAGCAACAGCGCAGCGAAACGGCAGGCGTCGCCGCCGCCATGGTGGAGATGGAACACACGGTCGGCGATGTGGCCAGTGCCGCCCACCACTCACTGCAATCCGTGATGGCGGTGACCCGCAAGGCGGATGAGGGGCGCGCCATCAGTGATGGCACCATAGCCCGCATCAATCAACTGGCCAGCCAACTCCAGGGCTCGCAACAGGTGATCGAAGAGGTGCATGGTCTGAGCGTCAACATAGGCGGCATCCTGGATGTGATCAGCCAAATCGCCGAACAGACCAACCTGCTGGCCTTGAATGCCGCCATCGAAGCCGCCCGGGCTGGCGATCAGGGGCGCGGTTTCGCCGTGGTCGCCGGTGAGGTCCGCAACCTGGCACACAGAACGGCCGCCTCGACCTCGGAGATCCAGGCCATGATCAGCGCCTTGCAATCCAGCGTCCGCCAAGCCGTGGAGGCGATCCGCACCAGTGGTCAAGTGATGGCCATCTGCACCCAGGATAGTGATGACACCAAGCAGGCCATCAACACCATCTCCGATGAGTTGCAGCACATAGCCGATCTCAGCAGCCAAATTGCCGCCGCCGCCGAACAGCAGCAGTGCACCAGCGCCGAAATTGCCAGAAACATGAACAACATCAATGGCATTGCCGATAACAACCGCACCGCACTCACCCAGGTGGCCCATACCAGCGGCCAGCTGCAGCAGCTATCGCAAGCCCAACAGGAGCTGGTGCAACGATTCACCCTCTAACGCTGGCGGAGCGGCAGCGGGCCGCTCCCCTGCCCCCAAAGCCCTTGCGCGACGAGGTCTTTGGGAGCCGGCACCGCCGCTCACCCCCCAGTAACCCATCAAGCGAGGAAGATGATGTTTAAGAAGATGATATTAGCCGCCACCCTGCTGGCCTGTGCCCAGCCCCTTCTGGCCGCGGAGAGCACAGCCGATAGCGCCGCCAACCGCCCCCTGTTTTTGCGTGGTGAGATGAACAATTGGGAAGCCCCCCAGGCCCAGCAACTGCAACAGAGCGAGGCAGGCGTACTCAGCGCCAAGGCCGTACTGCAAGCCAGCCATGGCGCCTACAAGTTCAAATTTGCCGATGAGAAGTGGAAGGGCGATAGCACCTATGGCGTCTTTGACCCGACCAGCAAGGTAGAGCTGGGCAAGCCAGTCATAGTCAAATCCGGTTATCAGTGGGGCGACATCAAGTTTACCCCGCCAGCAGATGGCACCTACGAGTTTGTACTGGATCGCCGGGATGCCACTAAGCTGCAGGTCACGGTAAAAGCGGCTAACTGACCCTTAGCCAGCCCGGCCTAGGCTGACAAAAGCCTAACGCCAGAGCGCCGCACCAGATTGCGGCACCAAACTGGGTGTCCCTTCCCTTGCCAAAATTTCCCACCCGCAACCGGGACACCCAGTTTCCAGCTCGGGCCTCGTGACTTGGCCCAGAGCGTGGACACCCGCGCACCAACCAGTGGCAAGACAACCGCAGGGCTGAGAGATTACTTCCGGCAACCCCAGCTACGCCATAAAGCCCGCTTGCTGGACTATCGTGGTGTTGAACGGCTGGGTGCCAATTGGTCGTCTTTGGGCTTGGGCGAAACAGAAAAGAGCGATAAACGAAGAGAAAGGGAAAAGGAATAACATGCAGAGGCACGACCATAACTATGGATGTAGTGACATAGTGAACCAGGATCTGGCGCCGCTGTTCTCCCTCCCCTTTTTTCAAGGGGAGGGTCGGGGTGGGGTTAAGCTCTTGAGCGCTAGAAACCAGCCCGTTAGGTTGAATAACATGAAGCCCAGCGTTTACCACGACACCGATTTAAAAAACCAGATTTTCTTTTCTTGCGAACGCGTTGGGCTTCGCCTGCTCAGCCCAAGCGACACGCCTTATCCATAATATAATGTATCCTCCATTATTAATTAAAAATGAGCCTAAGCAGGTGCGATTAGCGAAGCGTAATCGCACAAATCAATTTAATCCCTATGTAGTTCTCAAACAAACAACAAATAACTTTAGATGACATGTGGAATATAACACTGAACACTTATGACTTCATGCGTACGATTACGCTTCGCTAATCGCATCTACAAGATCTTTATTTGCTACGCCAAACGGAATATGCACAGACGGAAGCACTTTTGATGCAGGGTCAAGATGAACTCTCTGATCGTCAAAGAAGATATGAGGATCGAGAACCTCTAAAATTGAACTTTTATCTATACCACCTAAGAAAAAAGCCTCATTTACGGTGATCCCCCAGTCTCGCATAGTATTTATTACACGTTCATGTGACGGGGCATTTCTAGCAGTGACAATTGATATTCGTAGTTTTGGTTTATATAAAGAATCGACCAAAACTTTTTCTTGTTCTTTTTGCTGCACAATGGATAGCTTTTGTAAGAACTCTTTTAATGGTCCAGGATTATGAGTTATATGAACTTTTTCCGCTTCATGTTGATGAAATTGCCCGAGGTCATGTGTTTTTTGATAAATGCTCTCTGCTTCATCGTCAGCAATGACACCATCAAAGTCAAACGCTACCCGCAACTCATTGTCGCCAATAATATCCATGTGTTTTGAATCTAAAACTTGACCCGCAGGATAGCCCGCTAAAATAGCTTGCTTTACATCCACTTCGTTTGCCGAAAGAAATAGACTAATAGATAAAGAAGGAATATATCTATGGGGATCTCTCCCTTGTAAAAATACTGCCCTGGTCATGCCTAACCCATAATGTTGGATAGATTTCATGACCCGCAGGCCTGTGTCAGGATCATTTCTAGACAATAAGATAACTTCAATTGGCGGATCTTTTGGTGAAATTTCGTTGATAGATAAAAGTCTTTTGATAAATGGAAAGGCAACGCCTGGTTTCAGAGGTATGTTTTCATTATCCCGTTGGAAAGACCTATATTTTTCTTCGCCATCGTCACGAAAAACTGCATCTGAATCTGATAATTCAAATAGAGCACTTGATGCCAAGCCAATTACAAGTCGATTACTTAAATCATATGGCATAGAGATATCCTAAGTTACTTAACATTTTAGTTATGGAGCGCCTCAAGATTCTCTAGCTACCCGCCACAGACTTGCGGCTATCACAGTGCCAAGACGCGAAACGGCCTGTCGGTGATGGTAGCCGTCTTGCGCTTTTTGAGTCCTTAGGCTAGCGCAATCGTTTCACTCAGGGAATGGGCTCGAATGGGAAAGGTCATATTTATTAGGTTTTTTTTCAGTGGCGGGGTTCTGCCAGCGGAACCCCATCTGCGCGTTGGCATGGGGTTGAGTGACTAATCAATGCGGTGGAGGTAACCATTAAGCCGACCGTAGGCCTCAGGGAGGGATTAACGGTGCGTCGGCATAAGGTTATCCCTATGCCGCTCTAGCCCCAACACATAATGGGAACCGCGCCAAAACCTCATCCCGGCCTTCCCTAGGAAAATGGGGAAGGAGCCAAGCAGAGCGTCCCCCGTGGCGCTCGCCCTCTCTTCCCCTATAGTGGGCTCCCCCCCCCTCTGCCCGACACGCTACACCTTGGGCGTTATTGCGCCGCTTTCCCGAAGGTCTTGAGCCCCGGCAGCGCACGGCCCTGGAAGTCAAACAGGGTCACGTTGTCCCACTCATCCCCGGCGCCAGCCTTCCAGCCTGCTCCGGGGTGCGGAATAAAATCGGGCTCCCAGTAGATCACCCCTTCACCCCGACCTTGCGGCACCGCCTTGACGGTTTGCCACAGCGCCGTCAAAAACTGTTGCTGGCCTTGCTGCGTCATCGGATAGGTCTCAGATCCGGTCGAGGTGTAGATGTTCTGCTGGCTGTCGCCGTTGCCCGTGGTCCAGGGATAGGCGGTCTCGACCACGATCACCGGTTTGGCATAGCGCTGGCTCAAATCATCCATATTCTGTTGCAGATCGGCCAGGGCACCGTGCCAGACCGGATAGAAGGAGAGACCGATGACATCAAATTGCACACCGCGCTCCAACATGGCATCAAACCAGCGACGACAGCGGCCATTGTCACCACCGGCATCCAGATGCAGCACCACCCGCGAGCTCGGTGATATCTCCTTCACGGCACGGGCACCGGCCTTGATAAAGCTCGCCAGATTATCCCATTCCGGGACCCGGCCCAGCGGCCAGAGCAGGCCGTTGGAGATCTCGTTGCCTACCTGTACCTCTGCAGGGGTCACCCCGGCGTCTTTGAGCTGCTGCATTACATCCCGGGTAAAGGCGTACAGTTTTTCGCTCACTGCGGCCGCATCCAGCTTGCGCCAGGCTACCGGCATAGTCTGCTTGCCCGGATCCGCCCACCAGTCGCTGTAGTGGAAGTCGATCATCACCTGTAAACCCGCCGCCTCGGCCCGCTTGGCCATGGCGACCACATGGGCCGGATTGTTGTAGCCTTCCGGCCCGCTCTGATCAGACGGGAACTCGGTATACTTGCCCGGCTCGTTCCACACCTTGAGGCGAATGCGGTTCACCCCATGACGCTTGAGGATCACCAGCAGATCTTCGGCCGACTTGGCGTCATGGTCATAAAACTTGGCCCCGGCCGCTTCGAGTTGCGGCAAATGGGAAATATCGGCACCGACAATCGGTGCGGCCTGCGCCGCCGACAGCACTCCGGCAGTCAGCAACATCACAAGCGCTAGCGCTCGGGTCATCATGCTTGGGCTCTCCAAGGTCTTTCACCAAAGAAAAAGGGGAGCCTTGAGGCTCCCCTTGTCGCTGCAATCGCTTACCACCAGGCTTCGGCTTGCACGCCGAAGTTCATGGTGTTGTTGTCCTGCTTGCTATTGAAGGTCTTGTCGTTCTCCCCATCCTTCAGATAGCTGGCGTAGACACGGATCTCCGGGCGCGCCCAGAAACCCGGGCCGGCAGACCAGGCTTGCGCCAGAGTGTACTTCTGACCACCCTGTTTGTATTCGTTACCGGCGTTGTAGGTATCCTTCTGGGAGAAGGTCCCCGCCTCGACTATGCTCTTCATCACATCGGTCCATTGGTACTGAGCACGCACCACCAAAGAGAGCAGAGTGGAGTTATCAGTGAACGCATCTTTGCTGTCGACATCGCCATACGTCAGCACATGGTTAAACATGGCCTTCTCACCCAGCGGCAATTCACCGGTATTGATGATGCGATACCCCTTGGCCTCGGAGGCATCACTCCAGATGTCATACCAACCGCCACCTTGGGAGACCATGTTCTGGGCCAGCCCCTTGTCGGCATACTGCAGCACTGTCTTGTTGCTGCCACCCAGCATCTCCTGGCTCAACTCACCGGTCAACATGACCCCATTCTTTGCATCATAGTTGCCACCGACCGCTTTCTGCTCATCAGTCGGATTGGGCATGGCATAGTCGATGCCAAACTCGGTCCAGGCTCCCTTCCAAGGCTTCAGGCCGGCATAGCGCACGTCCAGGTAATTGATGTTGACGTCATTATTTTGCAATTTGTCATTCACATCGGTGCCATCACCGCGGATCCAGGCGGCAGACAGTGTACCTGGGCCGGCCTGCAGCCCTTCAATGCCCGCCCCGGCGCCGGAGACGTTCCAGTACTTCACGTCTATGATGTGCAGGTCATGACGTTGGTAATAACGCTTGCCGACCCACACCATGGCCTCTGGTGCCGCCCCAATCAATCCCTTGCTCTGGACGTTGAACTGGCGCAAGGCAAACGTCGCGTCATTGGAGGAACCCGTGGCTTCCCAATCGTTGGAGCCGTCAGAATTCATGCTGAACATGCTGTCCACATAGAAACTCTTGCCGCCCTTGTTGTAGAGCTCCTGACCCAAACCAATTTCGGTATAAGTATCGGCTTCGTTGCCCAGACGCCCCACCTTGGTCTTCTGCCACTCCTGGATGCTGCCATCCTGAGATACGCCGACACCAGAGCGGAAATAACCAGTGAAGTTAACGGCAGATGCCGAGGTGGCAGTCAGCGCAAGGGCCAGGGCCACTGAAGTAGCGAGCAATTTAGCTTTCATAGAAATTCCTTTATTCATAGTCACTTACTATATGGAGTATGCCAGCAGGCCACAGGTAAACGCTTTCACTGGCGCAGGTGAATTATAGGAAGTTAGTACCAGTAAATGACATGACATGACTCACAAAATGAGATCGTTTTACTAAATCACTTGATATCTCGTAAGCATCAGCTGAGTTTAAAATCATATCTACATGATTACAAAAGGAATTATAAAAGCAAAACCAAGTGTAATTGATTACACTAATTTTGTAATGAGTGCGTCACGAGGCCAAGCGAAGCGTTTTTTCGCCCCATTTCGTCATGGCAGAGAGCCATTGGAGCAGAGATCGCAGGCCGAGCCCCTCCCAACCTCCCCAGGGAAAGGAGCAGGTGCAGTTCGAGCTCTTTTTTGTCGTTGGCGTGCCCAACCTCAATGCGGGTCGCTCGCCGTTTTCGTCAACATGATATAGGGACATTGGCATAGGGGCATACGGTCGCCCCGAGTACGGAGGGTGAGCAGGAGTCAACGGCAGCAAAGAGATGGGGCGTGAATGGCAGAGGTGTATCGAGCGCTCCGAAGCGGCGGTAAGTAGGCGGCACAGCGCCATGGAACGAAAGGCGCCGCAGCCCATGGCCCCAGAGCTTCTGCTGAACCTGATCAGGAGGGCGCGGTAGATCAGAAGGGCGGTGCGACCAACCCGGTAGCGGCCCGCCGCGCAGCAGTAGGTGTTGCGCGGCAAACCAAAACGGGGGCGATAACCTTTAACCGCGAGCCGTTAACTGCGGTGCGTTAGGTTACTCACCGAGTGCCGACGGACCAGAGTCGGACTGAACATGTTAGTGGTTTCCGGCAAAGGCGCCCCCTGGGAGAGGGCCACCGCCAGTTCGGCGGCCTGGGTCGCCATCGCCGCTACCGGATAACGCACCGTGGTCAAACGCGGACGCAGGTAACGGGCGATCAGCACATCATCAAAGCCCACCAGCGAGATATCCTGGGGCACCTCAATGCCGTTGTCACTCAGCACGGAGAGCGCCCCGGCGGCCATGGAGTCGTTGTAGCAGACCACGGCCGTCAGATTGCGCCCCCGGCCCAGCAGCTCAGTCATTGCCTCTTCTCCCCCCATCTCATTGGGCGCCCCGCGCGAGATGAGCCGCTCATCCACGGCAATACCGTGTTCCTTCAAGGCATCCAGATAGCCCTGCAAGCGATCCTCGGAGTCAGAGATCTGATGGTTAGAACAGAGGAAACCTATCTTCTGGTGCCCCTCCTGGATCAGATGCCGGGTGGCCAACCAGGCGCCGTGG
The DNA here is from genome assembly GCF_055413345.1 of Pseudaeromonas sp. HNCC25DJ180. NCBI lineage: Bacteria > Pseudomonadati > Pseudomonadota > Gammaproteobacteria > Aeromonadales > Aeromonadaceae > Pseudaeromonas > Pseudaeromonas sp. HNCC25DJ180. Next base: position 17,998 of record NZ_JBVAYF010000015.1, on the reverse strand, counting down.
TGATCGTCCAGGGCGATGCAGCGGGATTCGTAACCAGGCAGGATGCGATTGATGAGCACCATGCCAGGCACGTGGCTCATCAGCAGGGCCAGTTCGGCATCCGGCAACATCTTGGCATGCACCACCAGACCCGCACAGCGATGACGGATCAGCTGCTCTATGGCCTGCTTCTCCTGCTTGGCATCGTGGTAACCGTTACCGATCAGCAGGAAATTCCCCGTGGCCTGGGCCACCTGCTCCACCGCCTTGACCATGGTGCCGAAGAAGGGATCGGATACATCCGCAACCACCAACCCCAGGGTCTCCGCGCTCTGGTGCGCCAGGGCCCGGGCATTGGCATTGGGGTGGTAATTGAGTTCAGCCATCGCCTTGAGCACGGCGGCCCGCGATGCCTGGCTGGCCTTGGGGGAATCATTGATCACGCGAGACACGGTTGCGACCGAGACCCCGGACAACAGTGCAACATCCTTGATTGTAGCCATCTTATTTACCCGCTGGTTTACCGCTGATTACACAGACTTTAGGTCCGATTGTGTCGTGATATTACCGATGTTTTCTCTTTATTACACAGCCTTTTATCCAAAGCGGCCGCAGAGTCATGGGCAACACGTCACACAGTGAAAATAATTACACTCACCTTACCGAAGGCATGAGGCGAAAACCCGTCAAACAGGCAGATGCGTGATAAGGATCACACTATAAAGCAGAAAAACACTTCCAAACCGGACCATGGCGGGATTAAAGTTAGGGTAATCGATTACACTTAACGTAATCACTGGTTTTATCTCGATTAAGACCGCAAGCAGGGAGTGAAATATGCGCAAAATCCTCGTCACGGGTGGAACTGGTTACATAGGCAGTCACACCTGTTTACAGTTACTCGCCGCCGGCATGAATCCGGTACTGCTCGACAACTTCTGCAACAGCAAACCCAGCGTCATGGCCCGTATCGAACAGCTTAGCGGCCAGCGCCCCACTCTCTATCAGGGGGATATTCGCGACGCCGCCCTGCTGGATCGCATCTTCGCCGAGCAGCAGATCGATGCGGTGATCCACTTCGCCGGGCTCAAGGCGGTGGGCGAGTCCATGCAAAAACCACTGGAATATTATGAGAACAACGTCAGCGGCACCCTGGTGTTGCTGCAGGCCATGGCCCGCGCCGGCGTGAAAAACTTCATTTTCAGCTCCTCCGCCACCGTCTATGGCGACCCGCAGCAGGTCCCTATCACAGAAGCCTCACCCACCCTGCAAGCCACTAACCCCTATGGCCAGAGCAAGCTGATGGTCGAACTGATGGTCAAGGACTTTGCCCGCGCCGCACCGGATTGGTCCCTGACCCTGCTGCGCTACTTCAACCCGGTCGGGGCGCATCCCAGCGGCCTGATGGGGGAAGACCCCCAGGGCATACCCAACAACCTGATGCCCTTTATCGCCCAAGTGGCCGTGGGGCGGCGTGAACACCTGAGCGTGTTCGGAGGGGACTACCCCACAGCCGATGGCACAGGGGTGCGCGATTACATCCATGTGATGGATCTGGCCGATGGCCATGTGGCGGCCCTCCAGGCCAAGCAGGATCAACCTGGGGTACACATCTACAACCTGGGAACCGGTCTCGGCTACAGCGTGCTGCAGATGGTGGCCGCCTTCTCCCGCGCCTGTGGCCGAGATCTGCCCTATGTCATAGCCCCGCGCCGCGCCGGTGACATAGCCCAGTGCTGGGCCGACCCCGGCAAGGCTCGCGAGGAGCTAGGTTGGCAGGCCAGCCGCGGCCTGGATGAGATGACCGCCGACACCTGGCGCTGGCAATCCCAAAACCCGAACGGTTACCCGGACGCCTGAGCCCCATTGGCTAGAGCCCATTTGCGCAGTTTAGAACAAGGACACAACCATGTTATTTGAACCAACCGACCACCCCCATCGTCGCTTTAACCCACTCAAAGGGGAGTGGGTGCTGGTCTCCCCGCACCGGGCCAAGCGCCCCTGGCAGGGACAACAGGATGAACCGGATCGTACCGTGCGCCCACCGCACGACCCCGAGTGCTTCCTCTGCGCCGGCAATACCCGCGTCACAGGGGATGTGAACCCGGACTATAAGAACACCTTCGTCTTCACCAATGACTTTGCCGCCCTGATGGTGGATACCCCGGCCGCGCCGCACAGCGACGATCCGCTGTTTCAGCTGCAGAGTGCCCGCGGCACCAGTCGGGTCATCTGCTTCTCACCGGATCACAGCAAGACCCTGCCCGAGCTCTCGCTTCCGGCGCTGGGCGCGGTAGTCGATACCTGGTGTGAACAAACGGCGGAGCTGGGCCGCAGCTACCCCTGGATCCAGGTATTTGAAAACAAAGGCAGCATGATGGGTTGCTCCAATCCGCACCCCCATGGCCAAGTCTGGGCCAACAGCTTCCTGCCCAATGAAGCCGCCGCCGAGGAGCGCACCCAGGCCGCCTATTTCGCCGAACAGGGCCGCCCTCTGCTGCTGGACTATACCCGCCGGGAAGAGGCCGATGGCAGCCGTACCGTGGTGGAAACCGAATACTGGATCGCCGTGGTGCCCTACTGGGCGGCGTGGCCCTTCGAAACTCTGCTGCTGCCGAAGTTTGCGGTTCAGCAACTGCCCCAGCTCTCCGCGGCCCAACGCCAGGATCTGGCCATAGCCCTGAAGAAGCTGACCAGCCGTTACGACAACCTGTTCCAGTGCTCCTTCCCCTACTCCATGGGCTGGCACGGTGCCCCCTTCAATGGTGAAGAGGCCCCCCATTGGCAGTTGCACGCCCACTTCTATCCGCCCCTGCTGCGTTCAGCCAGTGTGCGCAAATTCATGGTCGGCTACGAAATGTTGGCCGAAACCCAGCGGGATCTGACCGCCGAGCAAGCCGCCGAGCGGTTGCGCGCCGTCAGTGACATCCATTTTCGTGAACAACTCTAAGAATGTTGAGGCCCCTATGAGCACTAATGCCCTGTTACAGACTACCCAGAGTCTCTTTAACCGCCTGTTTGGCTATCAGCCCAGCCTGGATATCCAGGCGCCGGGTCGGGTCAACCTGATTGGCGAACACACAGACTACAATGATGGCTTCGTGCTGCCTTGTGCCATCGACTACCAGACGGTGATCAGCGCCTCCCCACGCCAAGGCAGTGTGGTCCGCGTGGTCGCGGCCGACTACCAGGAGCAGCAGGATCGCTTCGACCTGAGTGTGCCCATCGAACCCCACCCCGAATACATGTGGGCCAACTATGTGCGCGGTGTGGTCAAGTGTCTGCTGGAGCGTGGTTATCACCTGGGCGGCGCCGATCTGGTGATCAGCGGCAACGTGCCACAGGGCGCGGGCCTGAGCTCCTCCGCCTCCTTGGAGGTAGCCGTGGGTCAGACTTTCAAGGCCCTCTACCATCTTGAGATCAGCCAAGCCGACATCGCCCTCAATGGCCAGCAGGCCGAGAACCACTTCGTTGGCTGTAACTGCGGCATCATGGATCAATTCATCTCGGCACTGGGTCAACCCGGCCATGCCCTGCTCATCGACTGCCGCACCCTGGAGACTCGCGCCGTGGCCATGCCCGCCGGTGTGGATGTGCTCATCGTCAACTCCAACGTCCGTCGCGGCCTGGTAGATAGCGAGTACAACACCCGCCGTCAGCAGTGTGAAGCGGCCGCCAACCACTTCGGCGTCAAAGCCCTGCGGGATCTGAACCTGGAGCAGTTCGAAGCTAGATCTCAGGAGCTGGATCCGGTGGTTGCTCAGCGCGCCCGCCATGTGATCACCGAAAACGCCCGCACCCTGGAGGCGGCTGACGTGCTGGCCCGTGGCGATCTGACCCGCATGGCCGAGCTGATGGCAGAATCCCATGCCTCCATGCGCGATGACTTCGCCATCACAGTGCCGCCCATCGATACCCTGGTAAACCTCATCAAGGAGCAGTTGGGCCCACACGGTGGGGTGCGCATGACGGGCGGTGGCTTCGGTGGCTGCATAGTGGCCCTGGTGCCAAGCGCCATGACAGCCCAGGTGTGTGAGGTGATAACCGCGCGCTATCCAGCCGAGACTGGACTGCAGCCGACCCTCTACATCTGCCAACCTTCGGCCGGTGCCGGCACCCTGCTCTGAGGTCAAGATGAACACAGAGACGCTAACGGTGGATGGCACTCCTGAGATCGATTGCTATGCGGATGAGCCTAGGCTCATCCGCCTGCAAAATCGCAACGGCATGCAACTGACTCTGATGGACTGGGGGGCGACTTGGCTCTCCTGTCTCGTCCCCCTCACCACAGGGGAGCAGCGGGAGGTGCTGCTGGGCTGTGCCAGTGCTGCACAATACTGCCAGCAGCAGGCCTATCTGGGGGCCACAGTGGGGCGCTATGCCAACCGCATAGCCAAAGGACACCTGCCCTACCCGGGCGGGGATCGCCAACTGAGCACCAACCAGGCAGGCAACACCCTGCACGGTGGGATCGAGGGCTTCGACAAACGCCGCTGGCAGATAGCCGAGCAGAGCTCGAGTCATGTGTGCTTCACCCTGCACTCGCCAGATGGCGATCAAGGCTTCCCCGGTGAGCTGACGCTCTGGGTCAGCTACCGTCTGGATGAGGAGAACCGGGTACGCATCGAGATGCAGGCCAAGAGTGATGCCCTCACGCCCGTCAATCTGACCAATCACGCCTACTTCAACCTGGATGGCGAGCCAGCTGATGGCGCAATCCGGGATGTACGCCAGCACAGCTTGCGGCTCAATTCCGCCCAGATGGTGCCCACCGATCAGTCAGGCATCCCCTTGGGACAACTGCACCCGGTGGCCGGCACTGGCTTTGACTTTCGCAAGAGCAAGCCGCTGGCCCAGGACTTTTTGCTGGATGCCCAGCAGCAACAGGCCAAGGGCTATGACCACAGCTATCGGCTGGATGCCAACGCCGATGAACTGGCGGCAGAGCTTGTCGCCAGCGATGGTCGTCTGCGCCTGCAACTGGCCACCAGCCTGCCCGGGTTACAGCTCTACACGGGTAACTATCTGGCGGGGACCCCGGATCGCTCGGGGGGCCACTACCCGGATTATGCCGGTGTGGCGCTGGAGCCTCAGTTCCTGCCCGACAGCCTCCACCATGCCTGGCCGCAGCCTAGCTGTTGGCTGGCACCGGGGCAGAGTTACCATCACTGGATCGACTATCGTTTTAGCTAATGACTGGGCTGCTCGCAGCCCTGCTTCATCGGTAGACCCCCTACCCAGCCCCGCCTCTTGTTACCAAACCGCTACCTGGTGCTATCAACGACCCACCTATCGCCCATGCGGCCACATCATGCGGCCACATAGAGCACACCTGCCTGTATCCGCTTGGAGCGGGAACAGTGGCAAGCGGCTACGTCTGGCACGGCTCGCTTTAATATGCCCCCATTGCCCCGCTCAAGCGCTTGAGCGCACATTAAGCTGCTGAATTGCGAATGGTTTGGCGACCATTCATTGCTTTGTCGCCCGAGGGTCGGTAACAATCGGGGCAGCGCGGCCTGAAGAATCAACCATGCAAGGTTGGCGAGCCGAAATCAGTGAGTTAATCAGGGAGTGTTGGTTATGAGTGCAAATCCACCGGTCAAACACCTGTGGCCCAATTTCTGGCGGCTGCTCAAGCCCTACTGGGTATCGAAAGAGGGGCGCAAAGGGTGGGTGCTACTGCTGTTGATCCTGATCCTGACCGGGGGGAGCGTCTATCTCGCCAAGAGCTTCAACAGTTGGTACAACGACTTCTATAACTCCATGCAAAACTACGATCTGCCCGGGTTCAAAAAATCTCTGCTGATCTTCTGTGGTCTAGCTTCGCTGCATGTGGTGGTCTCTGTGTACCTCTCCTACTTTCGCCAAATGCTCAGCATCAATTGGCGACGCTGGTTGACTAACCACATAATGGAAACCTGGCTAGATAAGGGCAACTACTACCGACTGCAACTCACTGATACCAAAACAGATAACCCGGATCAGCGGATCGCCGAGGATATCAGCCAGTTCGTCACCAATACCCTCAGCTTATCATTGGGCATACTGACCGACCTGGCCATGCTGGTCACCTTCGTGACTGTGCTATGGACTCTCTCCACACCACTGGATTTTGAGTTGCTGGGCCACGCCATCCACCTGCCCCAAGGCTATATGGTCTGGATGACCCTGGGTTACGCCATCATTGGTACGCTCTTCACCTTTGTCATTGGTCGCCCGCTGGTACAACTTAACTTCAACCAGCAGCGGTTTGAGGCCGATTTTCGTTTCTCGCTGATCCGTCTGCGGGAAAATGCCGAATCTATTGCCCTGTATAAGGGTGAAGAGGAGGAGGGCAAGCTGCTGGGGGGCCGCTTCACGCATGTGGTTGGCAACTACTTCCAACTGATGAGACGGCAAAAGAAACTGGGCTTCTTCACCTTTGGCTACAACCAGGCCGCCGTCATCTTCCCCTTTATCGTCGGGGCCCCCAGCTATTTTGCCAAGGTGATCCAGCTCGGTGGTTTGATCCAGATTTCGTCTGCCTTTGGTCGCGTACAGGACTCCCTCTCCACCCTGATCAACAACTTTATCGGCTTGGCCGAGTGGAAGGCAGTGGTGGATCGTCTCTCTACCTTCCAACAAGGGTTGGATCACACCGAAGGCCTACCCCATATCGAACCTGAGCGTAGCGGCGACGCCCTGCAACTGCGGGAGCTGGAGGTCAACCATCCACTCAATGGCGCCCTGATGCAGGCCGCCAACTGGCAATTGCAACCGGGTGAATCCCTGCTGATCCAGGGGCCCTCTGGCTGTGGTAAGTCCACCCTGTTACGCACCCTGGCCGGGCTCTGGCCATTCGCCACCGGCGGCGTGGCCTATCCGCTGGCCGGGGAGGTGCTCTTCTTGAGCCAGAAACCCTACCTGCCCCTGGGCACACTGCGTGAGGCCTTGTGCTATCCGCTGACCCCGCAACATGATGCTGAGCTGCTGCCCCTGCTGAAGGAGGTCGGCCTGGAGCCACTGGCGCCGCGCCTGGATGATAACGAGCTCTGGTCCCATATACTGAGTGTGGGCGAGCAGCAGCGCATCGCCTTTGCCCGCGCCCTCTTGGTCAAACCCAGCCTGCTCTTTATGGATGAGGCCAGCTCGGCATTGGATGAGAGCAGTGAAGCCAGGCTCTATACTCTACTTAAAGAGCGCCTGCCCCACACTATTATGGTCAGTGTCGGCCATCGCAGCACACTGCAGCCATTCCATAACCGCCTGCTGCGCTGGCAGCCGGAGGGTGAGTGGCAGTTTGCCTAAAGGGTTATCGCGACGGCCCGCGCCAACTTAGGCGCGGGCAGCGTGTATCTATTGAGGAGTCAAGATGAAGGCAACCAGGCGCTCGCTCTGCCATCGGCTCACCCTGGTTGGCCTGCTCTGCCTGAGTCTGAGCCCGCCGCTTCTGGCCAAGCAACTGAGCTTTCATCGGGAAGCTAACAGCCTGAGCTATCGCTGGCTCCCGCCCAAGCAGGTTGCCGATGGCGCCCCGCAGAGCCTGACCCTGACCCTCTCCGCCGAGAGCAATATCCGGTTTTTTAGCGCCTGGCGCCCCGAGGCGGTGAAGCGCACCCTCTACACGCGCATCCTGGCCGCCGCACGCCAAACCTGGCCCAAGGTGATCTTCGAACTGCACCAGCAGCCCGAATGGCGCCTGGATTATCGTCATGTGGAGCCCAGCCAACTGGCCGAGCTGGCGCAGTGGCTGCAAGAGGAGGAGAAAACAGAGTTCCAGACCCTGCTGCAGGAGAACTACCTGCAACAAGCCCAGGATCCGCTGGGCGTCTCCGGCATCAAGCCGGATCATACCCGCATCATAGCCGAGAGTGGTGCCGAGCTGGGCGATGCCGCCGAGGCGCTGCTGCAGGCTGCAGGAGGGGATGGGATTGAGCCGCGCCAGTTGCTCACCTACCTGCTGGCCTTTGTGCAATCCATTCCCTATGACAAGTTACAGAGTGATGATGGCAACCGCGGCACAGGCTACCTGCTACCCAGACAGGTATTGAGCGAGAATCGGGGTGACTGCGACAGCAAGGTGGCGCTGCTGGCGACCCTGCTGCAATACCTCAGACCCGAGATCAACCAGGCGCTGATCTTTATCCCCAACCATGCCCTGCTGGGCGTTGCCATCCCCGCCCAAGCCGGGGAAGAGAGCCTGAGCATTGGCGGCGAGAGCCTGCTGCTGGTGGAGCCCACAGGCCCAGCCGAACTGCCCCCCGGCCAACTGGGGCCGGAGAGCCAGCTCTACATTCACGCGGGCAGCTATGTGGCCGAATCGCTGGCTAGCGATACAAACTCCACCCCCAGCCGATAGGCCGCGCCATCTGGCTCGCTACGCAGCACCCTGGCCTGGGCCTGAAACGGCGGCAGGGCATTGCTGGCAGTAGCGAGGCTCACCAGCAGCAAGACCCCTTGATCCACGGGCTCACTCAGCTCTATAGCCATACCATTGGCACTCAGATCGCGACAGACACCAACCAATGGCTTGCCCGCCAACAACAGCGTGACAGGAGCATCGATCACCAGGCGCATAAAAGCGCGTCTTTCCTTACCCTTTTGCTCTAACACAGTGCCTCCTTAGATACACAACAGAGGTAGGAGCCCCCCCTCTGCACAGCAAGCCCGTAGCTGGCTGGTATTCATTGATAAAGGTCAATAGAATGGCCGTTTGCCGTCAGGGCTGGCCTCCATACGCTCATGATGTGTGTCGCCACTCGCTTGTCAGTGGCAAGCCCCCTAATCCTAGCCATCAGGAGTCCTCTTATGCGTCAGCTACTCTCCATCGCCCCCCTGTTACTCCTGTTGCTGCCGACCACCAGCGTCCAGGCCAAAGAGCAGTTGACCATTTACACCTACGACTCCTTCGCCTCGGACTGGGGTCCAGGCCCCAAGATCAAACAGGCCTTTGAAAAAGAGTGTGGCTGCCAGATCGAGTTTGTGCCACTCGAGGATGGTGTTGCCATTCTTAACCGGCTGAAATTAGAGGGGAAGCACACAAAAGCCGACCTGGTGATAGGGATGGATGAAGCCATGCTGGCCGAGGCCCGCAAGAGCCAGCTCTTTGCCGAACATGGTGTCGCTCTCGCGCCGCTGGCCCTACCGGGAGGCTGGCAAGACAAGACCTTCCTGCCCTTTGACTATGGCTACTTCGCCTTCGTCTATGATGGCAGCAAGCTGAAAAACCCGCCCAAGAGCCTCAATGAAATGGCCTCACGCCCGGAGCTGAAGATCATCTATGAAGATCCACGCACCAGCACCCCGGGCCAGGGCTTGCTGTTATGGGTCAAGCAGACCCAGGGGGATAACGCCGCCGCCTTGTGGCAACAGTTGAGTAAGCAGACAGTGACCGTCACCAAGGGGTGGAGCGAAGCCTATGGCATGTTCCTCAAGGGCGAAGCGGATCTGGTGCTCTCCTATACCAGTTCCCCGGCCTACCACCGTCTGGCCGAGCAGAAGCAGCAATACCATGCTGCCCTGTTCGACGAGGGACACTATCGCCAGGTGGAGGTGGCCGCCAGCCTACGCAGCAGCTCACATCCACAACTGGCCCAGCGTTTTATGCAGTTCATGCTCAGCGACAGCGTCCAGAGCCTGATCCCGACCGGCAACTGGATGTACCCGGTGACCAAGGTGGCCTTGCCTGACGGCTTCAACCAGAATGAACTGCCAGCCAAGAGCCTGCACTTTAGTGAACAGGAGATAGCCGCTGGGCGTAAGGGGTGGATCCAGGAGTGGCTGCAAGCCGCTAGCCACTAAGACCTCGCAGCACCTCAGGGCAGTGACCTGCGCATTGCCCCCTTATCTCTCTTCTTCAGCCGACAGGATACCCCCTTGCCGACCCCACGTTCGCATCAGGTTCAGCCCTCAGGCTATCCACGCCACGAAGCTAGATTCTGGTGGTTCAGTGGCGCCCTGGTGTTGGGGCTGCTCATGTTGTGCGGCCTGGCCCCCCTGTTGGCGCTACTGATCAAGGGGGGCAGCGAACCAGAGGTTATCTGGCAAGACCCCTACCTGCGCCATGTGATTGGCTTCAGTCTGCTGCAGGCCACGCTCTCTACCCTGTTGAGTCTGGGGCTGGCCCTGCCTGTGGCCCGGGCCCTGCATCGCCGCCGCTTCCCTGGTCGCGCCCTGCTGCTGCGGTTGTTTGGCATATCGCTGGTACTGCCCGTGATCATAGCCCTCTTCGGCCTGGTGGCTGTGCATGGTCAGCACGGCTGGCTGGCCCGCCTGCTGGCCAGTGTGGGGATCGAGAGCGGCCGTTATCTCTATGGCCTGGGCGGCATACTGCTGGCTCACCTCTTCTTCAACATGCCACTGGCCGCCCGCTGGCTGCTATTTGCCCTGGAGGGGATCCCGCGTGAAAACTGGCGCCTGGCCAGCCAACTAGGCATGGGCCAAGGCGCCCTCTGGCGCTACCTGGAGTGGCCCGCCCTGCGTGGGCAACTGGCCCCGCTGGCCAGCCTCATCTTCGTGCTCTGCTTCTCCAGCTTCACCACTGTCATGGCCTTGGGCGGCGGACCGGGTGCCACCACGCTGGAGGTCGCCGTCTACCAGGCCCTGCGTTTTGACTTCGCCTTGGGGACAGCGGCACAGTTGGCCTGCGCCCATCTGCTGCTCTGTGGTCTGGCCCTGGCACTGCATCACAAGCTGGCGCGCCCCACCCCCAGCCAGCAGAGTCAAGGCCAACCCTGCCTGCGACCCGACGGCCACAACTGGTCTGCCCGCTTGCAGGATGGCATCTGGCTCAGCCTGGCCGCTCTGCTGTTTCTGCCGCCACTGCTGGCCATCATCACAGCCGGCATGCAACCTAGCCTCTGGCTGGCCCTCACCTCCCCCCGATTGTGGCAGGCGCTCTGGACTTCGCTGCAAATTGGCGGCTCTGCCGCCCTGCTGGCCACCCTGCTCTCATTGGGGCTGCTGATGACCAGCCGCCACCTGCGCCTGCGCAGGCGAGCCCCTCATTGGGCCACCCTGCTGGAGTCCAGCGGTTCACTCATACTGCTGGTGCCTACCGCCGTACTGAGTACCGGCCTCTTCATCCTGCTGTTGCCCATCACGGATCTCTTCAGCCTGGGCTTTTGGCTGGTGATCTTGTTAAATGCCCTCTCCTGCCTGCCCTATACCCTACGCACCCTGCAACCCGTGATGCAGGAGGCCATAGTGCGCTATGAGCGGCTGGCCCTGAGTCTGGGGCTCACGGGGTGGGCCCGCTGGCGCTATCTGGAGTGGCCCCTGCTGCGCGCCGGTCTGGGACGCGCACTCGCCCTGGCCGCCGTCTTCTCGCTAGGGGATCTGGGGGCCGTGGCCATGTTTGGCAGCAGCCACTTGCAGACCCTGCCCTGGCTCTTGTATCAACAGCTGGGCAGCTATCAACTGGAGCAGGCCGGCGCCACCGCCCTGCTGTTACTAACTCTATGTCTCGGCCTGCTCTGGCTGGTCGAGCGCGGCGTAGGAGGCCAAGATGCCCGGAACCAATGAGCTAAAGTGTGATGACCTCACCCTCTGCCGGGGGCCAGATCGCTTTGCCTTTACCCTGAGCCTGCAACCTGGTGAGCTGCTGGTGGTGATAGGCCCCAGCGGCGCAGGCAAGAGCACCCTGCTGGATCTGCTGGCTGGCTTTGCGCTACCCGACTCAGGCTGCCTCACGCTGGCGGGAGCCGATCTCTTGGCCCTGCCCCCGGCGGAGCGCCCCTTCACCACCCTGTTTCAGAGCCACAACCTGTTTGAGCATCTCAGCGTGGCCCAGAATATCGGCCTGGGAGTGAACCCCAATCTCAAGTTGAGCCCAAGCCAACAGCAGGATGTGGTGCAAGCGGCCAGCCGCCTGGGGCTGGCCGGCCTGCTGGAGCGCCGCCCGCCCGAGCTTTCCGGCGGCCAGCAACAGAGAGTCGCCCTGGCCCGCTGTCTGGTGCGGGCCCGCCCCTTTTTACTGCTGGATGAACCCTTCTCGGCCCTGGATCCGGCCCTGCGACAGGAGATGCTGCAGGAGGTGCAGAGGCTGGCTCATGAGGAGGGGAAAGGGGTACTGCTCATCTCCCACCATCCGGAGGAGGCTCGCCAGGTAGCCGATCGCCTCGCGCTGCTGCAAGAGGGCACTATCCGCTATCTGGGAGCAGTCAGTGAGCTGGACAACCACGCCAATGACGACATGGCCCGCTACTTGGGGCGGGCCATGACGACAGAGCAGTAAAACCGGAGTGGCTAGAGGTTTTCTTCGGCAAACGAGGCCAGACGGCTGCGGATCACGCCATTGAGGTAGACGTTGGCACTGCCTTCGAAATCCTTGAAGCGTTCGACTATGTAGGTCAGCCCCGAGGTGACGGGGGTCAGGTAGGTGGAGTCAATCTGCGCCAAGTTACCGGAGCAGATGAGCTTGGTCCCCTCACCACAGCGGGTTATGATGGTCTTGAGCTGGGAAGCGGTGAGGTTCTGGCACTCATCCAGCAACACGAAGGTGTTTTGCAGACTGCGCCCACGCATGAAGTTGACCGATTTGAACTGAATGTTGGCCTTCTCCATTATGTAGGCCAGCGAGGTATCCTTGCTCACATCATGCTTATGCAGCACCTCCAGGGTATCAGTGACTGCCGCCAACCAAGGCAGCATCTTCTCCTCTTCGGTCCCAGGCAGGAAGCCGATACTCTCGGCTATCTCCGGGGTATTGCGGGTGACTATGATGCGCTCATAGATGCCCCGCTCCACCACCAGCTCCAGCGCCGCCGCCATGGCGAGCAGGGTCTTACCGCAACCGGCCGGCCCGGTCAGGATCACCAGGTCCAGGGTCGGATCCAGCAGGGCATCCAGCGCCATGGCCTGATAGATATTCTTCGGATGCACCCCCCAGGCATGCCGCCCCATCAGCCGCTCGCGACCCAGATCCTTGATCTGCAACCGTCCGCCCTCCTGAGCATGAACCCGAGCGGCAAAGCTGTCGGAACTATCCAGCAGATACTGGTTGATATGGGTATCCGGCAGCAGCTTCTCATCCACCCAGTGGAAGACATCCCGGCCACTGCTCAGGCTCTCGCACTCCCCCACCTGATCCCAGAACTGCCCCTTGAGCTGCTGGAACCCCTTGGCCAGCAGGCGGATATCATCGATCAGCTGATCGGTACGGTAATCTTCCACATGCTTAAGCCCGGCGCCCTTGGCCTTGAGCCGCATGTTGATATCTTTGGTCACCAGCACCACGGTACGTTCCGGGTGCTTCTTCTGCAGGTAGAGGGCGGCATTGATGATGCGGTTGTCGTTCTCCTTGTTGGTGAACACCTCCTCCCCTTCCGGCAGATGATGATCGGCAAAGATGGCCAACCGGCCACTGCAGTTTTCCCCGACCCGGTTGCCCAGGAAGATGCCTTCGGCTATCTGCTCTGGAGTTGCATCCCGGAACACATCCTCCATGGTGCGAATGGCAACGCGGGCCTCGCGGCTCACATCTTTTTGCCGATCCTTGATGTTGTCGAGCTCTTCAAGCACCGTCATGGGCACCATGACGTCATGTTCTTGGAAGGAGTAGATAGCGAGGGGTTCGTGCAGTAGCACATTGGTATCGAGGACAAACAACTTGCGCGCATCGCAGTCCATAGGCAGCCTCCTTGGATGGCTAGGTGATCCGGTTGATGACACTGACATGTCAGTTAGAGCACAGCCGGATGACAGGGCGATGACTTTAAGCTACGCCCCTAGCTGATCCACTGCAACAACTTGGCAACAGCTATCCCCAAGAGAAGGAAAAATATCTTACCCAACGCACAGTTAGCTATAAAAAACCGGAGCACAGGCTCCGGTTTTTTATGATCGGCTACTCAGGGTCAAGTTCGACTCAACCGCACTTGGAGTCACCGCAATTGAGGCAGGTCATGCAACCATCTTTCTGGATCACCGCCTTGGTGTGGCACTTGTAGCAGAGAGTCGCATTCGGCGGAAAGCTCCCCACCTCATCCTCACCCGGTACCTCAGCCGCCAGCTCAGCCTGCTTCTTGGCCAGAAACTCCTGCTGATGCTCATCCAGCCCGGCGCTCTTGAGCATGCCAATTTCCACCAGATGCTGCTCTATGACATTGCCAATCTCGGCGATCAGCGAAGGTACATACTTCCCCTTGTTCCAGTAGCCACCACGCGGATCGAACACCGAACGCAACTCCTCCACCAGGAAGGTGATATCCCCCCCTTTGCGGAACACGGCCGAGATGATGCGGGTCAGACCCACAATCCACTGATAGTGCTCCATGCTCTTGGAGTTGATGAAGATTTCGAACGGGCGGCGGATCTCATGCTCCGTCCCCTCATTCAGCACCATGTCGTTGATGGTGATGAAGAGTGAGTGCTCGGAGATATGCTCCGGTGTCTTCAGCTTGTAGGTGGTGCCCATCAAGCGCTCTGGTCGCTGCACGGTTTCATGCATCTGCACCACGCGGGCCGCCTCTTGCTGAGCCTGCTCTTCCTTACTCTTGACCTTGAAGCCCACTATCTTGCTTTGAATTTTCTTAACCATATCGGGTTCCACACTCTTGTGCTGACGCTCCGCCACAGGCGCGGCGCTGGAATTGGGCTTGACCTCAGAACTTGCCATAGTAGCCCTCTTTCAGGGCATCGTAGAGGTTGGCCGCTGAGTGGATCTCACCATCGTACTCCACCTCTTCATTGCCTTTGAGCTGGACCACTGAGCCATCCTCCAGGGCAAACTCATAGAGGGTATTCTCCAGATCCTGCTCCTTGACCAGCACCCCCTGGAAGGCTTCAGGATTGAAGCGGAACGTGGTGCACCCCTTGAGCCCCTGTTCATAAGCATACATGTAGATATGCTTGAACTCTTCGTAGGGGAAGTCAGTCGGCACGTTGGCGGTTTTCGAGATAGAGGAGTCAATCCAGCGCTGAGCCGCAGCCTGGATATCCACATGCTGGGTCGGCGCTATGTCATCGGCCGTGATGAAGTAATCCGGCAACCGAGTTTCATCGTCCTGACCATAGGGCATGGCCTTCTGGTTGATCAGAGCGCGGTAGGCCAGCAGCTCGAAGCTGTAGACATCCACACTCTCCTTGCTCTTCTTGCCCGGCTTGATGACGTTACGCACATAGTGATGCGCAAAGCTGGGCTCAATGCCGTTACTGGCATTATTCGCCAAGGAGAGCGATATGGTGCCCGTCGGCGCAATGGAGCTATGGTGCGTGAAACGACCGCCCTGCGCCGCCAATTCGGCCACCAGGTCGGGCTCAACCTCAGCCACCTGCTGCATATAGCGGCTGTACTTGGCATGCAGAATACGTCCTGGCAGTTTGTCACCCAGCTTGATGCCATCTTGCGCCATCTCCGGCCGCTTGCGCAGCATCTCGGCGGTGATCTCAAACTCCTGGCTCATGATAGGCGCGGGCCCCTTCTCCTTGGCCAACGCCAAAGACTCCTTCCAGCCGGTGATAGCCAGCTCCTGAGAGACCTGCTCGGTGAAGGCGACGGAAGAGGGAGAGCCATACTTGATGCCCAGCATGGTGAGTGTGGAGCCCAGCCCCAGGAAGCCCATCCCATGCCGCCGCTTGCTCTCTATCTCCTGACGCTGCTTCTCCAAGGGTAACTGGTTGATCTCCACCACGTTGTCCAGCATACGGGTAAAGATGCTCACCACCTTGCGGAAGGCACTCCAGTCAAAGTGGGCATGGGGGGTGAAGGGCTCACGAATAAATTTGGTGAGATTGATGGAGCCCAGCAGACAGGCACCATAAGGCGGCAGCGGTTGCTCACCACAGGGATTGGTGGCACGGATCTCCTCGCAGAACCAGTTGTTGTTCATCTGGTTCACCTTGTCGATGAGGATGAAACCTGGCTCGGCATAGTCATAGGTGGAGGTCATGATGACGTTCCACAGACGGCGTGCAGGCAAGCTCTTGTAGACACGGCAGGCAACCAACCCCTGCTCATTGACGACCACCCCCTCTTTGCTCGGCCAATCCGTCCACACCACATCACTGGCTGTCAGATCGGTTTTGTCGAGCTCGACCTCCTTCTTATTGAAGGGGAAGATCAGTTGCCACTCCTTGTCCTCCTTCACCGCCTCGATAAAGTCGCTGGTAATAAGCAAGGAGAGGTTGAATTGGCGCAACCGCCCCCCTTCACGCTTGGCCTGTACGAACTCCAGCACATCTGGATGACGGACATCCATGGTGCCCATCTGGGCGCCACGCCGCCCGCCAGCCGAGGAGACGGTGAAGCACATCTTGTCGTAGATATCCATGAAGGAGAGTGGGCCCGAGGTATAGGCGCCCGCTCCAGAGACAAAGGCACCCCGTGGCCGCAGAGTTGAAAAGTCATAGCCGATACCACATCCCGCCTTCAGGGTGAGGCCCGCCTCATGCACCTTATTGAGAATATCATCCATAGAATCGGCTATGGTGCCAGAGACGGTGCAGTTTATGGTGGAGGTCGCCGGCTTGTGTTCGAAGGCTCCGGCATTAGAGGTGATACGGCCAGCGGGGATGGCGCCGTTGCGCAGCGCCCACAAGAAGGGTTCGAACCAGGCTTGCGGATCCAGCTCCTGAGCTGCCAGCGCCTTGGCCACTCGACGATAAGTGTCATCTATCTCTTGATCGATAGGCTGACCATCTTTGCTCTTCAAGCGATATTTGCTATCCCAAATCTCTTTCGATGTCTCCTGCAAGGGGATAGTCAGAGTCATACCCTGGGCATCCTGCGCCATTTCAGTCTTAGCCATCGTCATTGCCTTCTCTTGCTAGTTGTTGATGTAAACCATGACAAACCTGCCAACTGTAGCAGGTGAAGCTCCCCCAAAATTGTGAACGCTGGGTCAAGAAGAAAAATCGCCCAAGAACACAACATCATGATGAACTTCTCAATAAACACACAACATGATGTGTTCACTATAGTCTGAGATAGGAAATTAGATGACAAAACAGGAAAGAAAACTAGCGCTTATTCAGGCAGGAACGATAAAAGATTCATTCATAAGGAATTTTAAATATCGCAGGGGAGTAGCCAACAAAAAGGCCCATCACATGGATGGGCCCTTTGACTAACTCAAGCTTACTTGCCAGCAGGCTTGATGTAGGTAACCGGCTTAGCACCACGAACGTCCAGGTAGAAGTCGTAGTCACCATCAACAGGCGGAGTGAACTTAACTTCTTCGAACTTGGAGTTCGGGTTCAGTTCAACTGGATCCTTTTCGAATACGCCAGGAGCGCTCAGGTAACCGAAGTTGGTACCCGGAGTCCAAGCAGAGTCAGCAAACTTGAACTTGTAGGGAGCCCAGTCTACCTTCAGCTTGTGAGCGGTAGCCTTGTAGACACCCTTCTCAACCATAACCAGCTTATACTCAGGCAGAGGAGCCCAAGGATTTTCTTCGGTGATTTCACCGCGCAGGTAGATTTCTTTACCGAATACATCAGCACCACCGGCAGCAGAACCACCAGCACCCGCAGCAGCGGTCTTACCATCGGAAGCACAGCCAGACATAACCAAGGCGCTGGCAGCAAACACCATCATCAACAGATTCTTAAACATAGACTTTCCTTCGTTCACTTGTTTATGGGTTTGAATTAATGGGGATTTTTACCAACCCCTCAGCCGTTATTAGACATGAATAGAAACCGAAAAAACCTGTTAGAGTTCACACTATCGCGTGTGGCGTCATGCCTGAGCACAATTGTGCGAGCTGCTTAGAGTTTTTCATGTCTGGAAAATGCGCAAAAGCAAAAACCCGCCATAGGCGGGTTTTTTAATGGGTGTTTGATAGTGTCCTACTCTCGCATGGCGAATGCCACACTACCATCGGCGCTACAACGTTTCACTTCTGTGTTCGGCATGGATACAGGTGGTTCCATTGCGCTATCGCCATCAAACAAAACTTTTTAAATCTGGTGCTGATACCCAGAGTCGAACTGGGGACCTCACCCTTACCAAGGGTGCGCTCTACCAACTGAGCCATATCAGCACGTATCTCGTGCTATATCCGGTCTGACCGTATATCTAATTTTGCTGCCTGCGAAA
>NZ_JBVAYF010000014.1:0-153973 GCF_055413345.1 Pseudaeromonas sp. HNCC25DJ180 | reverse complement strand
TTCCCAGCTTCAGAGTCAAGCACATTTTACTGCACTCGCTCCGGGGCGTTTCGGCCCGGTTAACACCGCTTGCATCACCTCCGAAGAGTGCCTGCTTTGCCGTATCAACGAGGCGGCATTATAGGGAGCGAGTCAGTTATGACAAGACATTTCTGATAAACCTAGGTCAAGTGCACAAAAAGCACGCATACTCAGAAGATCTGTCTATACAGAACAAACCCCAACCTCATTTGCAAGTACCCTTGTCACATATTTCATGCTTTTTTAAGCCGTAAACCTGTTCAAGCTTTTATCAATATCGTGTTTTGATGCGATTGGACTCGTAAATGTCTCAGTATAGGTACAGGATAGCTTGCCTCCGGATGAACTATTTTCTAAGTTTATTGGGTGATCGCATTGATGCACACGGGATAAAGTTGAAGGGATGTAGTTATCATCCCTCGGGATCAGGACTCGGAAATTTACCAAACATTGGAAGACTTATGGTCAGTGAAGACTTGCTAAAAAATCAGATCCGACAGATCAAGGAATGCTCATCGCCTGAGCAGTTAAACCAGCAGCTGTATAAGATCACGCAGATGTGTGGATTTGACTACTATCAATTCGGCCTACTCATTCCATCTGGCCTATTACAATCTTTTGTGACCGTATTAAGTCACACACCGAAAGATTGGTCAGAACATTGCTGGCAAAGCCATATAGCCACCCATGACCCTCTAGTCATCCTCTCTTTGAAACAGAGTCAGCCCATTATATGGAGTGAACTCTCCTGGCACGATGGCGCTCTACCTGAACAGGGACAGGCCATTATGCGTCAGCGCGCCGAACATGGTATGCGCGAAGGGGTGACGCTACCCATACACAGTCCTCAGGGGCACCATGCCATGCTTCATCTCAGTCGAGAAAAACCGACTGGTGAAGTATTCTCCAGCATCACTTGCCTGAGCGTTGTTTATCCATATGTGTTCCAACGCGCCTGTGAGCTGCTCAGCCCGCCCAACCCTAACCTGTCGGAACGGGAGCGTGAGTGTCTATTTTGGGTAAGTGAAGGCAAGACCTCATGGGAGGCGGCCAAAATACTGGGTATTACTGAGCGGACAGTCAATTTCCATCTTAACAGCGCCATCCGCAAGACTGGCTGTAAAAATCGCTACCAGGCTATTGCTCGCAATATAGCCGCTGGTCAACTGAAGCCGGATCTTGACCGCTTGAGCCTGAGTCGACTCATCAAATACTGATTAAAACGAAGGGCGTCACTGAGACGCCCTTCGTTTTACACTCTAAACCCGCTGCTTACACCTCAACTTGCACCCCTAACTCCACCACTCGGTTAGCCGGTATGTGGAAAAAGTCATTCGCCCGCAGCGCGTTCTTGCTGAGCAACACAAACAACGCCGCTCTGAGTCTGGCAAACAGCGAACGCCGGGTCGGGATCAGTGTCTCTCTAGATAAGAAGAAAGAGGTGCCCATCAGGCTGAAGGCCATCCCTTTTTGCGCACAGCGCCGGAATACCTCTTCCACATCGGGCGTTTCATGGAAGCCATACGTGGCCGAGATACGCCAGAAGGTATCGGATAGCCGCTCAATCTGCACATGCTGATCCGGCTCTACATAGGGCACATCTTGGGTTCTGAACGTCATGATAATCACTCGTTCGTGCAGCACCTTGTTATGCTTCAAATTATGTAGCAACGCATGAGGCACGCCCTGTTGGGTTCTCGCCATATAGATAGCCGTACCCGGTACCCGAGCCGGCTGATCCTTGCTCAATGACGTGATGAAGCTCTCCAAGGGCATGCTCATACGCGACAGTTGGCGAAACAACAGAAATCGCTCCCACTTCCAGGTCGCCATTACGGTAAACATCACACAGCCTAGTGCCAACGGCAGCCAGCCCCCCGCCAGCAGCTTCAACGCATTGGCAGCAAAGAAGGGCACATCAATGATCAACATGGTAATCAACATGATTCGTACCACAATACTTGGCCAATCCCAGTTATAACGCGCCACAGTACAAAGAAGAATAGAGGTAATCACCATGGTGCCCGTCACGGCGATGCCATAGGCCGCAGCCAAATTACTCGACTCACGGAACGCCACCACCACCACCAGCACAGCCACAAACAACATCCAATTGATAAATGGCAGGTAGATCTGGCCCGCCTCACTCTCCGAGGTGTGCTTGATCGTCATACCAGGCAAATAGCCCAAACGTACCGCCTGGCGCGTCAGCGAGAAAACACCCGAGATAACGGCTTGAGAGGCAATCACAGTCGCCAGGGTAGCCAGAATAACCATGGGAACCATCGCCCACTCGGGTGCTAATAGGAAGAATGGATTCTTGACCGCAGTAGGATCACTCAACAGCAAAGCCCCTTGACCAAAATAGTTGAGCAAGAGTGCGGGCAGCACCACGATGAACCAAGCTAGGCGAATGGGTTTCTTGCCAAAGTGACCCATGTCGGCATACAACGCCTCTACACCAGTAATGGCGAGGACCACGGAGCCTAGAGCGACAAAGCCGATCCACTTGTAGGCGACAAAAAACTGAATCGCCCACTTGGGATGCATGGCCGCTAAGATCTCTGGATGTTGGATAATAGAGAGTAGACCTAACCCCCCCAGGGAACCGAACCAGAGCAACATGATGGGGCCGAACAGACGCCCGACCTTAGCTGTACCATGCTTCTGGATAACAAAGAGCAGCGTCAATACGGCGATAGCCACGGGTAAGATATAGGGAGTAAACAGGGGAGTAACTACCTGTAGCCCCTCCAGTGCCGAGAGCACAGACATGGCCGGAGTGATCACCACCTCGCCATAAAAGAACCCCCCTCCGATCAAACCCAACACCAAGAGCAGAGTGGTCATGGCCGGTGGGGTATTCCGACCCGCCAGTGACATCAACGTCAGTATCCCGCCCTCGCCGCGGTTGTCGGCACGCAGCACAAAGGCTAAGTACTTGACCGACACGACCAGGATCAAAGACCAGAAGATAAGCGAGAGAAAGCCAAAAATCACAGGCTGAGTCGGGACCAGTCCTATATGTGGCGAAAAACACTCCTTGAAGGTGTAGAGCGGGCTAGTACCTATATCGCCATACACTACCCCAATCGCCGCCAGGGTTATCGCCGGTAAACTTGCTTTGTTATGTGCATCCATACATTCAATCGCAATAAAAAGTAGAAAACCAGGCTATAGCCCGGATAAATGGCGGCTATATTGCAGACAACTCAGTGCTAATACCAGGATCAATATCAATCTCACCCCTGGCGCTGGCAAAACAACGCAGACTAGCGTTCATCCCTGTGGCCCTGTTCCTGCTGTCGCTCCAACTGTTCCAGATAATCATGGACCCGGAAACGATTATTGCGACCATCTCGCTTGTGCCGTGAGGGAGGGGGCAACTCCTCATCTGCATATTGTGGCCTCAACGCAGGACGCGCTTGAGATTTTACCTCTTTGCGAGCCGAAGCCGGGGATGCCCGTTTTTCAACCTGAGGTAGAGTGCGGCCCCAGCCAAACAACTGGCGCAAGATACTTCGCACCAGCAGCAAGCCGGTCAGCAAGAGCAAAATGGCAATGACAGTATAGAAACGGCTGGCGTCGCGGCTCATCTCCTGGATAAAGGGCACATAAGCCGTCTGGGCTTCAAGATAGTGGTTCAGCTCGCTACGGAAAAAGATTCGCAGCATGAAGCAGGCATCCGCCAACAACATGATGAGCACACCTATCTTGAACATGCGTGGGATAAACAGCATGCAAAAACCGGCAATAAACAGCATCACCCCACCACCGATGAAGCTGGTATCGATAAAGTTGGTAAGAGGAATCGCTTGTGCCACCTGCGGCAACATCACCCCACCGATGAGCCAGCTCATTGCGCCTGATAATTTCATTTATTACCGTCTTCCTGAATCTATCTACGGGAGGCAGCACGGGTACTGCATCACCTCATGATAGCCGTTATCACTCCGGCCCCAAAGCTGTCTCGTTAAGGTTGGCTTAATTCAGGTACTGTTATGCTGTTCATTATCGGCCAACCATAAATCATCATGCGCCATTCCAGCTCGTTTGTCCTCTGAGCCATGGCTGAAAAGAGGTCACGGCTCCCTTACATGATAAAGAGCAGGTCCTCGGTTGCGAGGAGCCATGCTCAGAGCCTACTCTGTGTTCAGATTCAAATTACCCCGGGAAGACAGCTATGCAACAAGTTCGTGTTTGGGATCGTTTTGTTCGACTATTTCACTGGTCTACCGCCATCCTATTTTTGAGCAACTATTGGCTCACCGAAGAGGGTGGCAGAACTCATCGTTATATTGGTTATACCCTGATAGGCCTGGTGCTGGCTCGAATCATCTGGGGCTTTATCGGCTCCACTTACGCACGGTTTAGCAGCTTCGTCCCCACGCCAAAAAGTCTATTCGGCTACCTGCAAGCCATGCGCAGCGGCAAACACCCCTACTATCTGAGCCACAACCCGCTGGGCGCCCTGATGGTGCTGTTCCTGCTCGGCATGTTGCTTGCCACCGGTACCACGGGCTGGATGCTGACTACGGATGCCTATGAGGCGGAAGAGTGGCTCGAAGATCTGCATGGCCTATGTGCCAACCTGGTGATGGTCGCCGTCGGCCTACATATAGCTGCCGTGATTTTTGTCAGCCACACCACCAAAGAGCGCCTGGTGCCCGCCATGTGGGATGGCATGAAGCCAAGTCAAGCACCCAACGAAGAGCAGTAACCACAAAGCAGCACGGCGGATCTAGGCAGATCCGCCGTCTCCAGCGCAGTCATCTAAATAGCGCCGAGCCCGGCTAACGCTCATAGTCGCGGGCCACCCAGTAACCAACGCCCTGATCACTCTTGCGACGCCCCGGGTTCTGGCGCCTGTCTTCCTTATCTGGTTCCCAACGTACCTCGGCTCGCCTATCCACTTGAACTCTGCGCGGTCCATGCCTCCGCTCCGGCCCCTGATAGTCACTCATGGCGCCCCCTTTCTTTGTGACACTGATCAAAGTGTAGACCCCACCCCTGACACCAGCCAGGCAGAATCAGGCCTCACACCATAGAGAGTGACGTGTTACCCTTGCCCCGGTAATAGACCCTATTTTCAGGCTCTCACTGTGGAGGCAGGATGATTCACTGGAACGCAGATCCAATCTTGTTACAACTCGGCCCCCTGGCCATTCACTGGTACGGCGCCCTCTTTGCCGGCGGTTTCTTGATCGGTTACCAGATAATGCAGCGCATCTATCGCCGCGAAGGCTATCCCACCGAACAGCTGGATAAACTGCTCACCTACATCTTCATCGGCACGGTAGTCGGGGCCCGCTTGGCACATGTGATCTTCTACGAGCCTGAGTACTATTTCAGCAACCCTATTGAAATCCTCAAGATCTGGCGTGGCGGCCTCGCCAGTCACGGCGGCACTGTCGGCGTACTGCTGGCCATCTGGCTATTTGTCAAACAGCACCCGGATACCCGGCTGTTCTGGTTGATGGATCGCCTGGCCATCCCCACGGCCTTGGTTGCCTGCTTTATTCGCCTGGGTAACTTTATGAATTCCGAGATCGTCGGCCTGCCAACCAACGGCAGCTGGGGGGTGGTTTTCGAGCGCATCGATCTGCTGCCTCGCCACCCGGTACAGCTCTATGAAGCAGCCTGCTACGCTCTCACCTTCCTGGTGCTGCTCAGCCTCTATCGTCTGCAGAAGATGAAGCGCGAGGGCTTCGGCTTTGGCCTCTTCATGACGCTGATATTTGGTTCCCGCTTTTTGCTGGAGTTCGTCAAGACCCCGCAAGCAGCCTATGAATCCAGTTTTGCCATCAGCGTCGGCCAGTGGTTGAGCATCCCCTTCATCCTACTGGGCATCATAGCCATGGTCAGAGCCAAGCCAGTCCGCATATAGGCGACAGCAGCCCAGCAGCAATAAAAAAGCGCCATTCGGCGCTTTTTTATTTACCCACAGTTTCAATTCTTGCCTGCGAAGGTCTGCCATCGCTTACCTTGGCCGGGAGAGCGCCAGCGGAGCCATACCAACCAGAGGGCAGGCAACACAAACAAGCCTAATTCGAGCAGAATATTAATTAGCAAAACCGACCAAGGCTGGTTGTTGAGCTGATCAGAGATACCCACCCAGCCCAGTCGATAGCGGGTACGGGTCAAAGGCCAGAAGAGTGCCGGTCCACGGCTGAGCTTGGTAAACAGGAAATCCAACAGGCAGTGAGAGGTATACGCCAACGCCAGCGCCTCAGGAATGCGGCTGCGCCAGCGCTCGCCCAATACCACAGCCAGTGACCAGAGAGTGACCGCCATGAGCAGAGAGTGCAGGCCTAGCAGATACCAGGAGGGCGCCAGAAAATAGAGGTCGGCCGCCGCACCGGCACTGGCGCCACCGACCACCAGCCAAGGCAGCGACTTACGTGAAATCCCCGGCCCCAGGGTTAACAGCACTGTGGCAACCCCGGCTGAGGCGTGAGCAATCGGTGTTGGCATCTCCCCTCCAGAGGATCCCCATACAAAGGCGCGGATAGTATCTCATCTACCGAGAAAATCGAGCAAAAATCATCCAGTTTGTCGCAAAGAGGCCAAGGGGGCCGCAACGCCGCCCACCTCGGCCTCATCCGACATCAGTTGCGCAACCCGTGCTGCCACTGTTTGACCCAGGCATAGATCACCGGGATCACCAGCAGGGTCAGCAGGGTCGAGGAGATCATACCTCCCACCATGGGCGCGGCAATGCGCCGCATCACCTCGGAGCCGGTACCCGAGCCCCACATTATGGGTAGCAGACCCGCCATGATAGTCACCACAGTCATCATCTTCGGCCGTACCCGCTCGGCGGCCCCCGTCATGATCGCCCGATAGAGATCGGCTCGCCGCAAGGCCAGCCCTTCGCTCGCTTTCTGCCGCTGCATCTCGGCCCAAGCCTGCTCCAGATAGACCAACATCACCACCCCGGTTTCCGCCGCCACCCCGGCCAGGGCGATGAAGCCCACGGCCACCGCTACCGACCAGGCGTAATCCAGCCACCAGAGCAACCAGATCCCCCCGACCAGAGCAAAGGGCACGCTGAGCAAGACGATGAGGCTGTCGCTCAGATTGCGGAAGTTGAGATAGAGCAGCAGGAAGATAAGCGCCAGGGTAAAGGGCACGACCAGCATGAGCCGCTGTTTGGCCCGCTCCATATACTCAAATTGCCCACTCCAGCTCAGGTGGTAACCGGGCTCCAGCTGTATGGTGCCCGCCTGGATCGCTGCATCCACCGCCTGCTGCGCCCTGCCCACCCAACCGCCAATATCCTGCCCCACCACATCCACATAGATATAGGCCGCCAGCTGGGCGTTCTCGGTACGAATGCTGGGCGGCCCCTGCTCCAGGCGCAGCGAGACCAGCGAACCCAGAGGAATAAGACCACTGCTGGCGGTCGGCACTAGCACCTCACGCGCCATGGCCTGAGGCGTATCCCGTAGCTCCCGCGGATAGCGCAACGTCACCCCGTAACGCTCCCGCCCCTCGACCGTGGTCGTCACCTGCTCGGCACCCATTGAGGTGGCGATCACCTGCTGCAGAGTGGCTATGCTCACCCCGTAACGAGCAAGCGCCTCCCGGTCTGGCGTCAGGGTCAGGTAGTAGCCCCCCGTGATGCGCTCGGCATAGGCACTGCGCGTCCC
Source organism: Pseudaeromonas sp. HNCC25DJ180 (assembly GCF_055413345.1). Classification (NCBI taxonomy): domain Bacteria; kingdom Pseudomonadati; phylum Pseudomonadota; class Gammaproteobacteria; order Aeromonadales; family Aeromonadaceae; genus Pseudaeromonas; species Pseudaeromonas sp. HNCC25DJ180. The sequence continues at coordinate 146,300 of NZ_JBVAYF010000014.1, read as the reverse complement.
GTCGATGCCCTTCACCACCTGCTCCACCTGGCGGGCCAGCCGCTCAATCCCCGGGAGCTCAGGGCCAAACACCTTGATCCCCACCGGCGTCCGAATGCCGGTAGAGAGCATATCGATCCGGGCCCGGATGGGCATGGTCCAGGAGTTGGCCATGCCTGGCATCTTCACCGCCTGATCCAGCTCATCGATCAACTTCTCCAGCGTCATGCCTGGCCGCCACTGGGCCTCAGGCTTGAGGTTGACGACGGTTTCGAACATCTCCAGCGGGGCCGGATCGGTGGCGCTGTTGGCACGACCAGCCTTGCCGAGCACGGACGCCACCTCGGGGAACGACTTGATGATGCGATCCTGGATCTGCAGCAACTCCGCCGCCTTGGTCACACTGAGCCCAGGCAGGGCCGCCGGCATGAAGAGCAAAGAGCCTTCATGCAGGTTAGGCATAAACTCACTACCAATGCGCTGCAAGGGATAGAGGGTCGCCACCAGCAGCCCCAAGGCCAGCACCAGCGTCACGACTTTGCCGCGCAACACCCAGCGGATCACCGGGCGATAGGCGGCGATGAGCCAGCGATTGAGCGGGTTAGCCTGCTCCGGCACGATTCTGCCCCGGATCAGCAACCACATCAGCACAGGCACCAGCGTCACCGACAGCAGCGCCGCCGCCCCCATGGCAAAGGTCTTGGTGAAAGCCAGAGGCGCAAACAACCGCCCCTCCTGCTCCTCCAGCGTGAAGACCGGCAGGAAGGAGAGGGTGATGATGAGCAAAGAGAAGAAGAGCGCAGGCCCCACCTCCTGGCACGCCGCCAACATGATCTCGCGGCGTGACGCGCCAGGCGGCGCTCGCTCCAGATGCTTATGGGCATTCTCCACCATCACTATGCCCGCATCTATCATGGCACCTATAGCAATGGCGATGCCGCCCAGGCTCATGATGTTGGCATTGATATGCAAGGCGCCCATGGCCACAAAAGCCGCCAGCACCCCCACGGGCAGCACCAGAATCGCCACCAGGGCGCTGCGCACATGAAGCAGGAACAGCAGACAGACCAGGGCGACTATGCCGCTCTCTTCCAGCAGGGTGTGCTTGAGGGTGGCAATGGCCCTGTGGATGAGCTCGGAGCGATCATAGGTAGTGACGACCTCCACCCCCTCCGGCAGGCTCTGCTTGAGGTCGGCCAGCTTCTGTTTGGCTCTCTCTATGACGCCCAGGGCATTCTCGCCACTGCGCGCCACCACTATGCCGGAGACCACCTCCCCCTGGCCATTGAGCTCGGAGAGACCCCGCCGCTCATCTGGCGTCAGCTCGACCCGAGCCACCTCCCCCACCCGGATCGGGGTGCCATTCACCTGACGGATCACCAGGTCGCGAATATCGGCCACACCGCGCAGGTAGCCCTTGCCACGCAGCATGAACTCGGTCTCGGCCAACTCGATGACACGCCCCCCCACCTCCTGGTTATTGGCGCGGATCACCTCCATCACCTCCAGCGGCGAGATGCCATAGGCCTGCAGCTTGCGCGGATCGAGCACCACCTGGTACTGCTTGACGAAGCCGCCGACCGTGGCCACCTCCGCCACACCGGGCGTCGCCGACAGGGGGTAACGCAGGGTCCAATCCTGCAGGGCCCGCAGGCTCTCCAGACTCTGCCCCAATTCTCCTGGCTTGGCTGGTTTATCCACCAGCGCATACTGATAGACCCAACCCACCCCCGAAGCATCGGGCCCCAGAGCCGGGTTGACCCCAGCCGGCAACTTGCCGCTGATGCCGCTCAGGTACTCCAGCACTCGGGAGCGAGCCCAGTAGAGATCGGTGTGATCCTCAAAAATGACATAGACAAAAGAGGCGCCGAAGAAGGAGAAGCCGCGCACCACCTTGGCCTTGGGCACAGAGAGCAGGGCCGAGGTGAGAGGATAGGTGACCTGATCCTCCACCACTTGGGGTGCCTGCCCGGCATACTCGGTGTAGACGATCACCTGCACATCCGAGAGATCGGGTATCGCATCTAGCGGTGTGCGTAACAGCGCCAGAGTCCCCCCCGCCAGGATGAGCAGAGTCAGCAGCAACACCAGCACCGGATTGTAGAGCGACCAACGGATCAGTTTCTGCAACATGGTTACTCTCCTCCCGCCCCACTGACGCCAACCGACATGCTCGCCATGGCCGCAGACTTATCCACGTGGGAATTCAGATCCGTCGCCGGAAGGGCCGCGCTGGCCGGAGCCGTTAGGCCGGCAAAAGCCGCTCGCAGATTACTCTCACCATCCAGCAGGAAGTTGGCTCGTGTCACCACCTGCTCTCCCGGCAATAGCCCCTGCAAGATCACCACCCGTCGCTCGCCCTTGGCCGTCTCGCCATGGACGCCAGCCAGCACCTCGCGCGGAGAAAAATGGCCCTTGCCCTGGCTCACTAACACCACCTGCCGGGTACCACTGTCGATCAGCGCCGACTCGGGCACACTCACCGCCCGCTCATTGGCTACCGGTACCGAGAGCTGGGCCTCACCATACATGGCTGGCTTCAGCCGACCGTTACGATTATCCAGCTCGATGCGCACCGGCACGGTACGACTCTGGCTATTGAGCGTCGGGTAGATGAAGGCCACCTGACCGCTGAAGCGCTCCCCCGGATAGGCATTCACCTTGATTGCCACCTGCTGCCCCGGCTTCACCAGCGCCAAATCATTCTCGAACACCTCCACCAGCAACCAAAGCCGGGAGAGATCCGCCAGTTCGAACAGGGACTGCCCCGCCTCGAAGCGCATCCCCTGGACTGCACTCTTGCTCAGCACCACCCCATCGGCAGGGGCCTGCAACGAGAGGGTGCGCCGCACCTGCCCGGTCGCGACCAGGCGAGAGAGATCCGCATCCGGTATGTCCCAGAAACGTAGACGCTGCAAAGCCCCCTCACTCAGCGTCAGCCGTTTGCCTCCCGCCAGGGTGGGCTCGAGGTTGAGCCTGTGCTGACTATCGCGCGCGATGAGATACTCCTGCTGGGCCGCAATCAGCTCAGGACTGTAGACCGCCAGCAGCGTCTCACCCCGACGCACCATCTGCCCCGTGGTATTGACTGGCAAGCGCTCAATCCAGCCGCCAAACTTGGCCGAGACCGACACCTGACGCCGCTCATCCACCGCAAACTGGCCCACGGCCCGCAACTGCCGCAGCAGGGGCTCCTGCCGCGCCGGCTCACTACTCACCCCCAGCGTCTGAATGCGATCCGGGGTCAGGGCCACACCGCCATCCGAGGGCTCATCGGCATAGACAGGCAGATAAGCCATGCCCATCTCATCCTTCTTCGGCGTGGCCGAGACATCCGGTAACCCCATGGGATTGCGGTAGTAGAGCACCTTATGCTCACCCTTAGGTGTCGCAGCAGGAGTCGCCCCCGGTTCATCGGCGTAGACCGGCAGGTAAGGCATGCCCATCTCGTCCTTTTTCGGCGTAGCTGAAATATCCGGCAACCCCATGGGGTTACGGTAATAGAGGATCTGGCGCGGGAGAGCGGCAGCCTGCTGACTAGCAGGCTCGGCAGGAGGTGCTTGCACCTCCTGCTGCCATAGCCAAAGAGCGCCGCCCCCCAGTAGCAAACCCAATCCAAGTGTCACGAGCGGGCGTAACCACAGCCCCTCTTGCTTCTGCTGGCTCATCATTCATCCCCTGTGCCAAGAGTCATGGTCATGGCTGAGGCGGGCAAGTGCCCGACTCAGCCAACGCAACAGAGCCTTAAGGGGCGGCCTGCCAAGAGACGATGCGCGGCGCATCGTTTTCGACCTTCTCGAACTGGGCGCTGATATGCAGCCCAGGCGTCAACCCCTGAGCCAGCTCAGGTTTAGCCAACTGGAACGGCATGGTCATGGCGGGCCACTGTAGCGCGGCAATTGCCTCATGGGAGAGCACAACCTGCCCCCCCTCCAGCTTGACCACCTGGCCTCGCACCTCATAGGTCGGGGCCCTCTTGGCCATGCTCGCATTCGACAGGGTCATATTGGCCATATCATGTTGGGCCGCCTGCAAGGTGGGAGCCGACGCCAGAGTCAACAGCAGGCCAGCAAACAGGGAACAAGGTAGGGAACGAACAGAGCTAAAACGCAGCATATTGGCATCCTCAATAGCCCCACGCCATGACACCCGAGTAGAACACGGGTCATGGACAGCTCAGGGCACAAGCATCAATTAACAGATTTGGGTTGGCCATTTGGCCAAATAGCGCTCAAACCGATTGATGGCAAGGAGGAGGAGAGGGGATACCAGGAACAAAGTTGATATAGCGCGGGGAGTGCCACTCCAGCCGCTCCTGGGAGGGGCGCAGACCAAAATCTGACACTATGACGGTATCCAGCAAAGCACCCAGCACAGGCACACAGGCACCACAGTGATGATGGCCCAACAACATGCCAGGCAGTTGCTGAGTGTCACAACCACTACCCGTACAGGCGGCAGCGGCGGCATTGACTTGCGCGTGAGAGGGGGACAGGGAGCTGGCCATCTCGGCGTCGGACATGTCACAGCCGGGCATAGCTCCATGAGCGCGGGCCTGGCTGGCGTCGTGAGAAGCCGGTTCATGAGCCATGGCATCATGAACCAGAGAAGGGGGGCGGCTTTGGTCAAGGGGAGCTTGGTTAGCGCTGGCTGGAAGCTGCACAGGCAACCAGGCCAGTGCCGACTGCAGAGGCAGCCAGCAGGCTAACGCCAAGGCAAAAAACTGTGTCCAGCGTGACATGTGAGTAGATACCCTTCCCGCAGTAACCTGACCGCATCAGTACGCCACCAGAGGTGACTTCTTGATAGTAAGTCAGAGCAGACACTTCTGACAACCTTATCACCGTGGCAAGGTTGCTACTTTTTTTTTGTGAAACCTCAACCACAGCATGGGCAGCGACCTGGCTATGCCAGCCAAGCGCTAATTACGCCATGTGAATATATCGGGTTGCGTTGGGTTATGTTCGCGGCTGGAGCTGTTGCAAGGTGACGTTGAAGCCGTGCTGCTGCAGTTGTTCAACGGCCTCGGCATAGCTTTGACAAACAACCATGTCTCTGCTGCTCGGAACTATGGGGTTGGCAATCTGGGTGAGCTGAAAATAGATATTGGCAGTGCCGTGACTCATCAACATGATGCGATATTGCAAGCCATGGGCTTTCGACCAGGCAACGCCCTCCCGCATCAGAGCATCACACTCCGGGGTGCGCCCCTGCCAGCCAAACATATCCAGCACACTGGCCCAACTCGCCGGACCTCCCTGCTGTTGCCAACTCTGTTGCACTTGCTGGAGCCAGAGAGCGATCCCGGCCTCATTAAAAGCGCCGTTGAGGATAGATAGGCAGATATTCTCAACCCAGATGATGGACGAGTCACCATGAACAGGAACAGCCATAACAATATCTGTCAGAAATAACCGAGTAATTCAAGCATAGCAAACCGAGGCCTCTCGCCTGAGAATTTATCGCAACCCATCCAGGAAACAGGCGAAGAAGTCCCTGCCCGTGACCAGTTAAAATCTATAAAAATTCAATGCGTTGTAGAGGGGCGCTTTCATTACTCAATACTTGTCCGCACCTTCCCTAGCGGGGCAACGAGCGTAGCCAGGAAATTTCATCGGCCCAAATGTCCGGATCCACAGTCTCCAGGATCAGCGGAATGCGATCAAAGCGGCTGTCATTCATGATGTAGTGAAATACCGCTTCGCCCAACTCCCCCTGCTGCAGGCTGTGGTGGCGATCCACCCGGCTACCGAAGCTGCTCTTGGCGCCGTTGATATGCATCCCCTTGAGGTAGCGAAAACCGACGATACGCTCAAATTCGGCAAACACCTGCTCACACCCCTCATGGCTGCGCAGGTCATAACCGGCAGCAAAGGCGTGGCAGGTATCGAAACAGACACCGATCCGGCTCTTATCCTCGACCCCCTCGATAATGGCGGCCAGCTGCTCGAACGACCACCCCAGATTGCTGCCCTGTCCTGCGGTGTTCTCAATCACCGCCGTCACCCCCTGGGTCTGCTCCAGCGCCCAGTTGATGGACTCGCTCACCAGCTTGAGGCTGACCGCCTCCGGTATCTGCTTGAGATGACTGCCCGGGTGAAAGTTCAGATAGCAGAGGCCCAACTGCTCGCAGCGCTGCAGTTCATCAAGAAAGGCGTCCCGGGATTTAGCCAATCCTTCCGGCTCCGGATGGCCCAGATTAATCAGGTAGCTGTCATGGGGCAGTATCTGTTCGGGCAGGAAGCCTGCCTGCTGGCAGGCCTGTTTGAAGGCCGCAATGGTTTGGGGGGTCAGGGGAGCTGCGCTCCACTGGCGCTGATTCTTGGTAAAGAGCGCAAAGGCATTCGCCCCCAGAGCCTGGGCGCGCGCCACCGCTTGCTCCACTCCACCCGAGGCACTGACATGGGCACCGATATACTTCACCTGCACTCTCCTGGGACGGGTCGCGGCTAACGCCACCTGGCTCGAAACTGCCGCGACTTGGGTAATGCCACGATTATGCGGGGCCCAAGAGCCAGAACCAACCCTGAAATGTGTGGGGGTAACGCCTTTGCCTGCAAGCAACTTGTGCCAAGGAGGGCGATGCTGCACTCTAGGGGGAGTCGAATGCACAAGGAGAGTTCATGACCATCATCAAGAGTGACATGGTGCGCGCCCGCATCGAACCGGAGATCAAGGAGCGCGCCGAGGCGGTATTGGAGAAACTGGGGATGAGCACAGCCGATGCCATTCGCATTTTTTTGACCCAGGTAGCCCTGCGCCAATCCTTTCCCATCGAACTGACGCTGCCCGAGCAGGAGCGCCTGCCAGAGTGAGCCCAGTTATCCATTTTGCGGTGTGACCGCACAGAAACGGGCGATTCCGAGTTCCCGACCTGTGACTCTTGACTCATACCGAGCTGGCCGCAAATCGCATAATGCCATCTCAATTGAGGCCAAATGTTCATGGAAAGGGGATTCTAATGGCTAATCGTGTACTCATCATCGCCAATGACACCGTATCTGCTCTGCCGATTAACATCATGGATAAGTTTCAGCAGGTGATCATCTTCATCGGCCAGGGGCAGACTTCACTTCCCATCGAGCTGGTACGCCAGCTGCTGACGGCTCAAGCCGAGAGCAAGAGCCGCATCGAACTACAACAGGTGAAGGGCCAAACCGCCGCCGCCTTCGATCTCTCCCTGGCCCTGCAGATCGGCCGCCTGGTCGAGCGCAGCCCGGAAAGCCAGCTCACCCTACTCTCCGCCGACGAGCGTCACGATGCCCTGGTCCAGAGCTGCAAGGAAGAGGGAACGCACATCCATAGAGTAGAGAACCTGCAGGTACGGGCTAACGCTCCCGAAGCGAAAGCTCCAGAAGCGAAAGCCACCAAGGCAGCAGCGCCCACTCTTACTCTGGATGAGAGCGTGGCCGAGCAGGCTCCCGCCCCCGCTAAGGTGGCCAAGTCAGCCGAGCCGGAAAATGAGAGTGCCTCACACCGCAACCACAAGCTGATCTCTTCGCTGATTGGCGCCCCACAGCGCCAATAAGAGAAAAGGGGCTCGAAAGAGCCCTTTTTCTTTGCCGAATTAGTCCTTATTCCAAGCTATGACCCAGCCTGGCTGCACTGCTGACAGAGCCCCTTCAGCTCCAGAAACTGGGGCTCCAGGGTAAAGTGCTGCTGGGCGGCCTGCACCTTGAGGATGGCGAGCAACTCCTCCACCAGCGGCACTTCCTGTACCTGACCGCACTGCACACAGATCAGTAACTGACTGAAATGGTCACACTCCTGATGGGGGCAGGAGACAAATTTCTGGATGGATTGCAGATAGTGAACCAACCCCTGCGCCACCAGATAATCCAGGGCACGATAGACGGTCGGAGGCTGCCAGTGGGTGCCCTGCTGACGCAGACGATCCAGCACCTCATAGGCACTCAAGGGGCGCTCGCTGGCCAGCAGCAGATCGCGGACCTTCTGCCGATTGGGGGTCATATTGGCTGCCGCTCCTGGCTGGCAACAAGCATGGCTAGGGGCCATGGCACTCCTCTATCTCACAACTATGCTGGACGTAAGGCTGCCAGCATACCCTATTTCTTTTCTCACAGGGATTGCCTGCATCGAACGTTATGTTGTAACGTGCAGCCTCTTCACAAGTGATAACTATTCCCTATGATGACCCAATCCTCCCTACTCCTGACCGGCACGCTGACGCGCCTGCTGATCGCCGCCCTCCTCATCGCACTCATCTGGAGCGCATTGCTCTGGACCATGAGGTAAACCATGATCCATTTTGACAATCTCACTCTGGGCTATGCCCGTCACCCTGTGGTGCATCATCTGCATGGCGAGGTGGCGGCCGGTTCGCTGTTGGCGGTGATCGGTCCCAATGGTGGCGGCAAGTCGACTCTGCTCAAGGGGATCCTGGGACAACTCCCCCCCCTGGAGGGGCAAATCCGGCTCGGCGTGGCGAGCCAACAGATCGGCTACCTGCCCCAGCAGAGCCGCATCGACCGCCAATTCCCCATCACGGTGCGCGAGATGGTGGCCATGGGGTTGTGGCGTCACTGCGGCCTGTTTGGCCGCTTGGCTCGGGAGCAGAGAGTCAAGGTCGCCGCGGCCCTGGAGCGCGTAGGGCTGGAGGGGATGAGTGAAGCCAATCTGGATGCCCTCTCCGGCGGCCAACTGCAGCGCGCCCTGTTTGCTCGCCTCTGGCTGCAGGAGGCGGATTTGATGCTGCTGGACGAACCCTTCAGCGCCATCGACACCCAGACCAGCGAGGATCTGCTCGGTGTGCTGCGGGAGTGGCAGGCGGCGGGCAAAACCGTGCTCGCCGTGCTGCATGACATGACCCAGGTGAGCCGTCATTTTCCCCAGAGCCTGCTGTTAGCCCGCGAGGTGATCGCCTGGGGCCCCACCACCGAGGTGGTGACCGAAGCCAACCTCAACCGCGCCCGCCGCCTGCCCATAGCGCCGGATCCTCAAGCCGCCGAATGCCATCGCCCCTTGGAGCCCAAATAATGCTCTACCATCTGCTGATCGCCCCCTTCTCGGAATTCATGTTCATGCAACGGGCGCTGGCCGGCTGCCTGGCCCTCTGTCTCAGCGCCCCGCTCATCGGCGTATTTCTGATGTTGCGCCGCATGAGCCTGACGGGGGACGCCATGTCCCACGCCATCCTGCCTGGCGCGGCCATCGGCTATCTGGTAGCCGGTCTGTCGGTGGAGGCCATGACCCTGGGTGGCCTGGTGGCTGGCGGTGTGGTGGTGCTACTCTCCGGCGCCGTCTCGCGCCTGACCAAGAGTGGTGAAGACAGCAGCCTGGCCGCCTTCTACCTCATCTCCATGGCCCTGGGGGTGCTGCTCATCTCCATTCGCGGCAGCAGTGTCGATCTGCTACATGTGCTGTTTGGCTCGGCCCTGGCCCTCAATAACGATGCGCTCTGGCTGCTCGGCAGTATCAGCACCCTGACTCTGCTCGCCCTGGCCCTGCTGCTGCGCCCCCTGGTGCTGGAGTGCCTGGATCCCGACTTTCTGGCCACCGTCAGTCGCTCCGGCAGTTGGGTACACATGGCCTTCCTGCTGCTGGCGGTGCTGAACCTCATCGCCGGTTTCCATGCCCTGGGCACCCTGATGTCGGTGGGCATGATGATCCTGCCCGGTGCCGCCATGCGCTACTGGAGTGCCCGTCTGGCCGGTCTGCTGGCCGGAGCCTGCGTCAGTGCCTTTGTTGCCACCCTCTGCGGCCTGTTGCTCTCTTATCATCTGGGTTGGCCCACCAGCCCCACCATCATCCTCAGCCTGGGAGTGTTCTACTTTATCTCCCTGCTGTTTGGCACCCAGGGCGGTCTGGTGTGGCGCTATGTGCGTCTGAAACACCTGGAAGCCTGAGCCCCATTCCCCTAAAGGAGACCCTATGACCCGGTTACGTATATTCGCTTCGGCCCTGAGCCTGGCCGCCCTGCTGCTAGGCCAGTCAGTACAAGCTGAGCGCGCGCCGCTCCCCGTCACCGCCACCTTCAGCATACTGGGCGACCTGGTACAGCAGGTGGGGGGCGACAAGGTTCACGTCACCACGCTCGTCGGGCCGGATGGTGACGCCCATGTCTACCAACCCAGCCCCCAGGATGTGCGTACCCTGGCGCAATCCAACTTGTTGGTGAGCAACGGCTTGGGCTTTGAGGGCTGGCTGGACAGACTGGCGCAATCCTCAGGCTTCAAGGGCACCACAGTGGTCGCCAGCCACGGCATCACGCCTCTGCATCGCAGTGAGGAGCATGAAGACGGACACGACCACCACGGCGACTCGGATCCCCATGCCTGGAATGATGCCAATAACGTGCTGATCTATGTGGACAATATTGCACAAGGCTTGGCTGACGCCGATCCGGCCAACGCCGCCCTCTATGCAGCCAATGCCGCCAGTTATAAGGCTCAGGTGATGCAGTTGGATATGCGTTACAAGATCCGCTTCAATGCCCTACCGGAGGCGCGCCGCAAGGCGATCACCTCCCATGATGCCTTCGGCTATCTGGCCCACGCCTATCACCTCACCCTGTTGGCCCCCCAAGGCATGAATACCGACGCCGAGCCCTCGGCCGCCCAGGTGGCCAACCTCATTCGCCAGATCCGTCAGCAAAACATACCGGCGCTGTTTGTGGAGAACATCAGCGATCCCAGGCTGATGGAGCAGATAGCCCGCGAAACTCAGGTCAAGATTGGCGGCAAACTCTACTCCGATGCCCTCTCTGGCCCAAAAGGAGACGCTCCCACCTACCTGGCCTTTCTGGAGCACAACCTGAGCACGCTGCTCAAGGCGCTGGAACCCTGATGCGGAGTTAACATTCTGCTAGGATTGGTCTGACGCCGGCCTTCGCCTGTGTACCCATTGAGGAGCCCCTATGTTTGGTCGGTTAGCTTCACGCCAACTCCCCAGAGTCTGCTATGCGGTGTGCATACTGGCCAGCCCGTTGGTGGCCGCCCACCCCCATAGCTGGATCGATATGCAGACCGAGCTGCAGATCGATGGGCAGCAGCGACTGACGGCGTTACGCCTCTCCTGGTTGTTTGATGAGTTCTACAGCGCCACCATACTGGATGACGCCAAGGCGGCGGGCCATAGCGTGGCCCAGGAGTTACAGCTATTCGGCCACGACACCATCACCAACCTGGCCAGCGAGAACTATCTGAACCGCATGACGCTGGATGGGCAGAAGGTGAGCTTTGGTCCGGTGCATGAGTACCAAACCCAGATGAGCGATGGCCGCATCCGCTTCAACTATACCCTGCCACTCAAGGCCCCCCTGCCGTTGACCGACCATAGCCTGGTGTTTGCCATCTACGACGCCACCTACTATGTAGAGATGCTGCATCAGCAGGAGCAGGCCATCCAGTTGACGGGGCCCGGAGCCAAGGGGTGCCAGCGCACGTTGCGGCCGCCCAATCCCACGGATGAACAGCGCATGTATGCCATCTCGCTCGATAAAACCGATCAGGCCGATGATGGTCTGGGCACGGCCTTTGCCGAACAGATCACGATCCAGTGCCACCGCCCGTGAGGAGTCTCATGTCATTGCACGTCACCCGTCGCCTGCTGCTCATCCTGACCCTGGGGCTGCTGCTGGCCGCCGGTTACTGGCTCTATCAGCAGTGGCCACAGCTCACCTACCAGCTGATCCGCTGGCAGATGCAATTCCATCGCAAGCTGGGCGGCCTGCTGCGCGCCTCGGCTAGCCTGGAACCGAGCGTCATCGCCAGCCTCATTGCCACCAGCTTCGCCTATGGGGTGTTCCATGCTGCCGGTCCCGGCCATGGCAAATTGGTCGTCGCCACCTATCTGGCCACCCAGCCCAGCCGCCTCAAGCAGGCGGTTCGCCTCTCCATAGGGGCGGCCATGCTGCAAGGCATGGTCGCCATTCTGCTCATAGGCGTGGCGGGTTGGTTATTTGATATGACGGCGCGCCAGGCGCAAGGGGTAGGGGTCTGGTTAGATCGCAGCAGCTTCCTGTTGGTGGCGCTGATGGGGCTGTTCCTGGCACAGCGAGCCGCCCGCCAACTCTGGCAACTGCACCAGCCGCGCCGGCCATGGAGCAGCATACGCCCCCTCTACAAAGCCAATGCGTCCGAATGGAACAGTATGGGCAAGCAGGGCAGCGTCACCGCCTTGCCTGCAAACCAGTGCGGCTGTGGCCATAGCCACCTGCCCGATGCCGAGGAGTTGAACCAGGCCGAGAGCTGGCGCGCCCACCTGGGGATCCTGCTCTCCATGGGGTTGCGCCCCTGCAGCGGCGCCCTGCTGATCCTGGTGCTCGCCAAGGTGATGGAGCACTTCTGGTTGGGGGTGGCCGCCACCCTGGCCATGGCGGCAGGTACGGCACTGACCGTCAGCCTGCTGGCGATCCTCAGCCAGCGCGCCCGCAGCCTGGCCTGGGCCTGGTTACGCCACCCATCACGCCATGGCCGCACCCTGCAACAACTGGCGCTGGCGACGGCACTGGTCGGGGGGCTCTTGTTGATCCTGTTGGGCCTCTCACTGATGAGCGCTCCCACTTCGCTGCTGCTGCCCCGCTAAAGCGGCCGCGTCACAGCCAGAGCAGACGATGGTTGAGCTTGCCGCTCTGCTTGGCCTGGTACATGGCCAGATCGGCCAGCTCCAACACCCGCTCATAATCGGAGTCTCCCCGCCATAGGGCTATGCCTATACTCATGCCAAGCGAGATGAGTTGGCCATCCAGCAACAGGGGGGCGGTGCCTCGAGCCAGCAACTGCTCGGCCAGCCTGCTGCTTGTCGCTTCATCAACCGCCTGATCCAGATAGAGCAGGAATTCATCGCCCCCCAGGCGCGTCAGGAGGGCACCGGCTGGAGCCAGTTGTTGCAACCACTCGGCCACCCGCACCAGCAGGCGATCCCCACAGCGGTGGCCAAAGCGATCGTTGACCGATTTAAAGTCATCCAGATCGATAAACAACAGGCCAGCCGTTTGCCGGGGTAACCGCTGCGCCATCCGTTGCGCCACCGCCTGGGCAAACGCCTGACGATTCAAAAGCCCGGTCAGCGGATCACTCTGGGCCTGTCGGGCCAACTGCCGCTCTGACTCCTTACGCTGGGTGATGTCCACATGGGAGCCCATGATGCGCCACGGACGCCCCTCGCCATCCCACTCCACCACCCGACCCCGATCCCAGAGCCAGGTAACGCGGCCATCCTCGGCCACAGTGCGGTATTCCGCCTCATAGAATGGGGTGCGCCCCGCCAGGTGCGCCTGGTAGCGGCGCAGGGTCGCCTCCCTATCATCTGGATGCAGCTTGGCCTGCCAGAGCGCGAAGTGAGGAGCCATCTGGCCATGTTCGAACGCCTGCAGGTTGAACACCGTCAGCTCGCCGCTTTGCACCAGCCCCTGCCAGAGGCAGAGACCTGTGCCATCCAACGCGGCATCAAGCTTCTCATGCAATTGGCGGTTTTCGCGGCGCAAGGCCATCAGCGTACCACGCAAGCGCAGCAACTCCTCATGCTCAACCTGCTTCTCAGGCTCAGCCAGGCTCCCCCCGCAGCCGTTAAATTCGTGACTCTTCACCCAACTCCCCATACTGCGATCCAGCGCAGGTTCAAATCTGACCCCACCAACCCGATCACACGCTATCGGGCTAGTTTTACCGATTTACCACCCACAGATAATGTTTCGCCTAGCCGACAGCTCAAGCGACTCAGGGCTCATGGTGTCGCTGCTCATCCTCGATCTGGATAGGGCATTCGCCCACCCAACTGATGGCCTCTTCGGCCGCCAACTCATGGGGAAACGTAACGCGACACCCCTTGGCATCGGTCAGGGGGGCCAGGCCAAATGCCCCCTTAAACTCGACCACCCAGCCGCCGCTCAACGCATCAAAGGCGATGACCGCCTTCTTCACCTGCTGCCGCAGATAGAGTGCATGCAATTCATCCAGCGTCATAATCGTCACCTCGGTTTTTATATCCGCATTCAATATAGTTCCTAACCTCCCAGAATGGCGGTGACAAGACAAGTTCAGCGTGACATCTAGCTACCTCTTAAATAAAAAAACCCGGCAAATGCCGGGTAGCAAAGGGACTTCGACTCTCAGGAGGCCGACCCGCAGGTCGGCCAGACACGACTTACTTGCCCGCAGCCAAGGCGGCTTCTTCATTCGGCTTCAGCATGGCATACAGAATACCGGTGACGGCGGTCCCTGCAGCGATAGCCAGCAGATAGAGGAAGACATGGTTGATGGCATTGGGGATCAGCATGACGAACAGACCACCGTGCGGAGCCATCAAGGTACAACCCAACCACATGGAGAGGGCACCGGTAAGCGCCCCACCCAACATGGTGGAGGGAATGACGCGCATCGGATCGCGCGCCGCGAACGGAATGGCGCCTTCAGAGATGAAGCAGAGACCCAGGACGAAGGAGGCTTTGCCCGCTTCACGCTCCGGCTCGCTGAACTTGTTACGAGCCAGGAAGGTGGCCAGACCCATACCCAGGGCTGGCACCATACCGGCGGCCATCACAGCCGCCATAGGGGCATAACTCTGGGAAGCCAGCAAGCCGACGCCGAAGGTATAGGCCGCCTTGTTGACCGGGCCACCCAGGTCAAAGCACATCATGGCACCTATGATGATCCCCAACAGAACCGCATTGGCAGAGCCCATCTCCTTGAGGAACTCGGTCAGGCCATGCATCACGGCAGCGACCGGACCACCCACCACATAGATCATCACCAGACCGGTAAACAGCGAGGCAACCAGAGGTATGATGAGGATAGGCTTCAGGGCCTCCATGGTTTGCGGCAACTTGACGTTATTAGCCACCCACTTGGCACTGTAGCCCGCCAGGAAACCCGCGGCTATACCGCCAAGGAAGCCGGCCCCCAGGGAGCTGGCCAGCATACCGCCGATGAGACCCGGCGCCAGACCGGGACGGTCGGCAATGGAGAAGGCGATGTAACCGGCCAGTACCGGCACCATAAGGGCAAAGGCCGAGGCCCCGCCTATCTTCATCAGCGCCGCCGCCAGTGTGCCTTCCACCTCGAACGCCTTGATACCGAACACGAAGGAGAGGGCAATACACAAGCCCCCCGCCACCACTATGGGCAGCATGTGGGAGACCCCGGTCATCAGGTGCTTGTAGACGCCCGGCAGTTCCGCCTTGCCGCTGCTCTTGTCGGCACTCGCCGCTTGCCCAGCAGACCACACCTTGCCTTCGGCAAAGGCCTTGTCCATCTCCTGGGCGGTCTTCTTCAACGCCGCCCCCGTGCTGGTCTTGTAGAGCTTCTTGCCGTTGAAACGGGCGAGATCCACTTCAATATCGGCAGCTATGATCACCAGATCCGCGGCGGCTATCTCCTCGGCCGTCAATGCATTCTTGGCACCGACCGAACCGCGGGTTTCCACCTTGACCCAGTAGCCGCGCTTCTTGGCTTCGCCTTCCAACGCCTCTGCCGCCATAAAGGTATGGGCGACGCCGGTCGGACAGGCCGTAATGGCCACAATACGCTGCACACTCATGGAAACTTCCTTGCTCTGCGCCTTATGTTGGTAGGGGACGGCCGCTTGCGCCGCCGTCTGTAAAAACTGTTTGGCGTCGGGAATGGCGGCGATCACGGCCGCCTGATAGAGGCGTTTGCCATCAAAGCGCGCCAGATCCACATTGTCCCCGGCGACGATTACCAGTTCGGCCGCCGCTATCTCGGCCTCGGTCAACAGATGGGGTGCCTTCAGCGTGTTCTGGCACTCAATAACCGCCGACCATCCCAGCTCGGCACAGGCTTTTTCCAATACGCCAGCCGCTATGATGCTGTTGGCGATCCCGCTTGGACAGGCGGTAACAATGGCAATATTCATCAGAATAACCTCAACGGATTTGCTGAACTTCGATGCTCGCCATCAGGGTGGAGAGCTGTTGTTGATCGGTAATCCCGACCCCGATCTGGGTCACAGCCAGTGCCGAGACGGCACAGGCCAGACGCAATGTCTCTTCTATGGGCCACTCCTGGCTCAAACCCCAGGTTAGACCGGCGACCATGGAGTCACCCGCCCCAACCGTACTGACCACGCTCATGCGCGGTGGTTTGCCCTGCCACCAGCGATCCCCGGCCAGCCAGAGCACCCCATCAGCCCCGCGAGAGACCACCACATTGGGGATCTCATAGCGTGCCTGCAGTGACTCGGCGGCGGCCATCAATTGCTCCTGGCTCTCCAGCGGCTGACCCGCCCAATCGGCCAGCTCATGTTCATTCGGCTTGATGAGGAAGGGCTTGGCGGCCAAACCGGCTTCCATGGCGGCACCGCTGCTGTCGAAGATCACTCGCTTGCCTTGACTGGCCAGCCGCTCCAGCCATTGCTGCAACCGCGCAGGCGTCAAACCCCGTGGCAGACTGCCGGCCATCACCACATACTCCACCTGGGGCAGCAGTTCCTGCAGCCGCTGTTCGAAGCAGAGCAGCTCACTCTCACCGACCGTCACGCCGGGGAAGTTCAGATCCGTAACCTGACCGTTCGCCTCCACCATCTTGACGTTGATGCGCGTGGCTCCCGCCACAGCCAGGAAGTGATCCTGCAGGCCGCAGCGGGCAAACAGCTCCTGAAAGGGCGCCTGGTTCTCCTGGCCTAGAAAACCGGAAACCAGCACCTGGGCCCCCAGATCCTTGAGCACCCGGGCCACGTTGATCCCCTTACCCGCCGGATGGAGCTGACCTGAGTGCACCAGGTTGACCTGGCCGACCTGCAACTGGGGCAGATGACCGGTCAAATCCAGCGCCGGATTGGGGGTCAGGGTCAGGATGGAGTGGGCAATATGCAGGCTCATTCTCCGGCTCCTTCACCCAGACCCTCGGCGATCGCCTGGCCTATCTTCTGCAGGGCCACAGGAGCATCCGCACCCTGGGCGGTAAAGTGCAGGCGATGGCCTTGGCGCACGCCCAGGCTCACCAGTTTCATCAGACTCTTGGCATTGACCGGCTTGCCGTCACCATCCAGATTCGCAACCCAGATCTGGCTGGCGAACTCTTTGACTGTCTTCACCAGCATGGCGCTGGGACGAGCATGCAGACCGTGGGGGTTGATGATGGTAAAGGTCTGCTCCAGCCCCTCACGCGGCTCCTCGGTCAGCAGGGTCACCACCTCACTGGCGCTGGCACTCCACAACTTATTCAGCTGTTGACCGTGGATGAGGCGGATCAGCGCTTCCAGTACCGCTTGATGCTGGCCATCACAGGCGGCGATCAGCAACAGGCCATTGACCGGCTGACCATCCTGAGTGAAGGGTTGCGCCGTGCGCACCAGAGCCACACCGGTGCGACTCACCCCACTTGCCACCCGGCAGAGCCACAGCCCCTGACCCAGGGAGTTAGCAGGCTCAGTCACCACAGCGTTGACCGCGGATTGATCCAGGGCGCCGGCGTTGCGTAACAGCCCGGCCGCCACGGCCTGCATGCTCAGCAGATCCTGGCCGGGAAAGTCGAGCAGCAGGGTGCGCTCTTCCAGCAACAGCGGCTGGCTCAGCTGTTCACCATTGAGCAGGGCCGCCAGTTCGGCGGCACTTTCCACCCCAGGCAGACGGGCGGCGACCGCCTCGTCACACAACACCCGCGTCAGTTGCCGCAAGATACCCAGATGCTCATCCGACTTGGCGGCGATACCGATCACCACATGAGCCTTCTGCCCTTCGGCCCACTCCACACCCTCGCGGAAGTGCAGCACCTGAACCCCGGTCTGTTGCACCAGATCCCGGGTATCCGTGGTGCCATGGGGAATGGCGATGCCACTGCCCAGGTAGGTGGCGCTCTGAGCTTCGCGCTGTAGCATGCCGTTTACATAACCATCAGCGACCAGACCTGCCGCACTCAGCCGCGCCGCTACCTGGCGGATGGCCTCCTGCTTGTCGGCTGCCGAGGCACCAAGTTGTATGTCATTACTTTTCAGCGTCAGCATGGTGTGCTACCTCGCGATTACGGCTCTAACGTATGGTTTAGGTATAGTGTCTTGCATGACACCTATCAACTCTTGACCCCAGAAGGGTCAACATCGAACTCAATTCACAAATTAATCGTTTCAGCTCAAATGCTGGATCGTTTCAGTGTTATATTCAAGCTCGAAACGTTAAGATGTTTTCCGTAATATGACGGAGTGCACATTGTGATGGACAAATTGCACTCGCACCTGGAGAACCAAGCATGAAACTCGAAGAAGTGGCCCGTCTGGCCGGTGTCTCTCGCACCACAGCCAGTTATGTGATCAACGGCAAGGCGGCACAGCACAGGATCAGCGCCAAGACCCAGGAGCGGGTGATGGCCATAGTCACTCAATACAACTATAAACCAGACCAGGCTGCCACGGCGTTGCGCTTAGGTAGCAGTCGCCTGCTCGGCTTCATCCTGCCGGATCTGGAAAACCAGAGTTATGCCCGACTGGCCAAGTTGCTGGAGGCGGGCGCCCGGGAACAGGGCTTTCAGCTCATCATCACCTGCTCAGATGACAACCCCGCCACCGAGATGGCCCTGGCGGAGATGCTGGTGGCGCGCCGCATCGACGCCCTGCTGGTCGCCAGTGTGCTGGAGAGCCACCACAGCTTTTACCGGGAGCTGCAGGCCAAGGTGCCCATCATCGCCATCGACCGGGCGCTGGATGATGACTTTTTCGCCTCGGTGATCAGCGAAGATATGCAGGGCGCCATGCGCCTGACCGACTCATTGCTGGTCAACCAGCCCACAAGCATAGGCCTCATAGGTGCGGTAGCCGACATCGCCATCTCCCAGCAGCGGGAGCTGGGCTTTCGCAAGGCCATCAGCTACTCGGCGCCGCAACTGAGACCTCAGACCCAGTATGGCGACCACTTCAGCCGCGAAGAGGGCGCCAGATTGTGCGCCGAATGGATTGAGTCCGGGCAGCTGCCCCAGGCGATCCTGACCACCTCCTACGTGTTGCTGGAGGGGGTGCTGGATGAGCTGGTAAAACATCCAGATCTACTGGCCAACACCAAGCTGGCCACCTTCGGTGACAATCGCCTGCTGGACTTCCTGCCGGTGCGCATCAATGCCCTGCCCCAGCAGTTCCCCCTCATCGCCGAGAAGGCGTTGGCCTTGACGATGGAAGCCATCGAGCACCACTACAAGCCAGGCATCCATGTGGTGCCCAGGCGGTTGAAGATCCGGGCCGAATAACCCCTGGTGCCCGGATGGCGATCCCGCCGGGCTCTGGACTCATTTACGTGGAGAGAGAGATGAAAATAGCCTTAGCATCCGACCATGCCGGTTTTGCGCTGAAGCAGCAGGTCCAGGCCCTGTTGCAGGAGTGGGGTCATGAGACCCTGGATTTTGGGGCCTATGATGAAGAGGCCTGCGATCTGCCAGACTCGGTCTACCCGGCCGCCCAGGCGGTCAGCAAGGGTCTGGTGGATCGCGGCATCTTTATCGATGGTGTCGGCTATGGCAGCGCCATGATCGCCAACAAGCTGTATGGGGTCTATGCCGCCGTCTGCCAGGATCCCTTCTGCGCCGGACTGGCCCGCTCCCACTCGGACACCAATGTGCTCTGCCTGGGCGGCAAGATCATCGGCTCTGCCCTGGCCCTGGAGATAGTCCGGGTCTGGATGCACACAGATCATCTGGCCGGTGAAGAGAAGTACCGCCGCCGGGTCGCCAAGGTGGTGGCCATCAATGACCAGCACCTGACGCCCTTGGCCTGAAGTCAGTCGCTCATCCCTGACAGGGTTAGCGTATGCTCATGTCTCCATTTGAAACAAATGGCGAGCAACCAAGCATGGGGGGCCCCTCGCCCCTGTAGATCTCGAACGCTCCTCCCCTTGCAAAAGGGGAGTGCAAAAGGGGAGTGCCACAATAGCCCCGTATCCACTCCGCCTCCCCCTGGTTTCACTGACCTCAGCACCTTGAAAGCGCTCTCAAAATCATTGGGATCCAGCACCCAATTCAGCTGTTTATTTCACCACTATTTTGCCTGCTGACTCACACACCCCTGCGGTGGCGCTTGCCGACTGACGACTAACTTCCTAAGTTGGCGTCAAGCTGAAACGATTAATCTCAGCAAACAACCACAACAAGGAGCACCAATCATGTTAAAGAGCCTCTCAGCCGCCATCCTGTTCGCCCTCGGTTCCCTCTCGGCCCAAGCCGCCGAGTTCGTGTTGAGCGATGCCGCTACCGGTAGCGATCTGGGTAACTGGAAAGTGAGCAGCGATTCCCTGGGCATCAAGAGTCCCACCCCCTTCACCCTGGAAAAGCGTCGTCTGCATGGGGGTAAACAGGAGGGGGTAGACCTGCTGCTGATCGACAACGGCGTCATGCAGATCACGCTAGTACCGACTCGTGGCATGGGCATCTATCAGGTGAAGAGTGGTGACCTACGTCTGGGCTGGGATTCCCCCGTCAAGGAGATAGTCAACCCGGCCTTTATCGATCTGGAAAGCCGCAACGGCCTGGGCTGGCTGGATGGTTTCAATGAGATGATGGTGCGCTGCGGCTACGAGTGGACCGGCCATCCCGGCGTGGATGACAACGGCCAGCTGTTGAGCCTGCACGGTCGCGCCCAGAATACCCCGGCCTCCACGGTCAAGGTGATCATCGACGAGACGGCTCCGTACGCCATTCATGTGCGTGGACAGGTGGCCGAACGCACCTTCAAGAAAGCCAACCTGGTGACCTGGACCGAGCTGAGTGTCGAGCCAGGCGCCAACCGCTTCGAGATCCATGACGAGCTGACCAATCTGGCCGATTACGAAGATGAGTACCAGATCATCTATCACAGCAACTTCGGCACACCGCTGCTGGAAGAGGGTGCCGTGGTAACCGCCGCCGCCAGCGAGATCTCGCCGTTTAACGACTATGCCAAGGCGGGCCTCAAGAGCTGGCAAACCTATCTGGCCCCCACCAAGGACTTCGATGAAATGGTGTTCAACCTGAAGCCAAAGGGCGATGCCGAAGGCAATAGCCTGGCCGTGCTGCACAACAAGTCCGGGGAGATGGGGGTAGCCGTGGGCTATAACATCAAGCAGCTGCCGGTGCTGACCCTGTGGAAGAATACCGACACCAAGCAGCAGGGCTATGTGACCGGCATAGAGCCTGGTACCAGCTACGCCTACAACACCAAATACCAGCGCCCCCTGGGTCTGGTGCCCAAGCTGCAACCGGGCCAGAGTCAGCATTTCGATCTGAGCTACACCCTGCTACGCAACAAGGCTGATACCGAGCAGGCCCTGGCTCAGGTGGCCAAAATCCAGGGTAACGCGCCGGTGAAACTGGTGAATAAGCCGCTGGTCGATCTCAGCAAGAAGAAATAACTCACCCATTCCAGGCACCGGCAACGGTGCCTGGCTGTTTAGCGCGCCGACAGGGAGTCATCAGAAGCACAGGATTCTGCTAGACTTAGACCATCTGCCGCTACTCGGACTCTCTCCAGATGAGCACGCCTGCCACCCCGGATCCGCAAGTCATCCATGGTTACTACAGCATCGAGTTACGTGAGCACTGGCTGCGCAATACGGTGGCCGAAGGTGTCAATCTGGAGCTGGTGCTCCAGTACCGGAAAGAGGCTGATGCGGCCATCACCCACCTGCTGGGCCAACCCTGGGGTGTACATCTGATCGTCGAGGGGGATGCCTTACTGACCCCGGAGGCCACGGATATGCTGATCCAGGTGGTGAAAACGCGCGCCACGCTCGGCTGTTGTGGTGCCGCCGTACAGCTCAAACACTCCCACGCCAGTTCACTGCTCAAGTTTTATTGGGGCCATCTCTATGAGAGCGCGGGCCTGCCCCACTGTTTCTGCAACAGTGAAGAGGAAGCCGAAGCCTGGCTAACCGCCCAGATCACCAAGGCACAAGCCACCCCCCAACATAGCCAGAATCCAGCCTAACTACAGAGCCCCAGCAGGTGCTTGGCAAAGTCGCGGGTGGCCGCACTATCCAGAGAGCCATCGGCGCGTTTGGTGGCGCGCAGATACTGGTAGAGGGCGACCAGCAGCTTGAGCGCCTTCTCGTTGGAGAGGGTCGCCTCGCCGGCATCCAGCAGCTCCAGCGCCAGCAAAAGCGCCTCCTCCAGCGCGCTCATATCCACCACCTCGGCCTGGCGATACTGAAATCCCTGGCCTGTGGCCAGCCACTCCAGAGAGCAGTTCGCCTGGCGGGCAATTTGATTGGCGCGGGAGAGGGTGGGTTCACTACCATTGAGGTACTTGCGGATCATGGCCTCGGAGAGGCCGACCCGACGGGAGAAGGCAGAGACGCTCTCACTACCGATCAACTGACGCAATCGATCGGCAAAGCTGGTTTCCGGCTCTGAGTGGCACTCTGACATCTGACTCTCCCTGCTGACCGCTAGAATTTCGAACCCTGGTGTTGATTTCTCGCACCAAGGTACGAGATTATGCTGGCGGCGCTAGTTTAGCAAATTCATCATAGAGGAGAGGAGCATGTCTGACGCTTTCATGCTGCAACAGTCCCTGCCCAGCAGCAGCCGTTTGGTATTCGGTTGCATGGGGCTTGGCGGAAGTTGGGATAGCCAACCCGTAACCGAAGCCCATATCACCCACGCCCACGCGGCCGTGGAGGCGGCGCTGGAGATTGGCATCACCCTATTTGACCACGCTGACATCTACACCCTGGGCAAGGCCGAAGTGGTTTTCGGCGCACTGCTCAAGCGCGACCCCTCGTTGCGTGAACGCCTCCTGCTGCAATCCAAGTGCGGCATCCGCTTCGGCGATGAGCAGGGGCCCAAGCGTTACGACCTCTCCCGGGAGTACATACTGGCCAGCGTAGATGGCATCCTCTCGCGTCTGGGCGTCGACTATCTGGACACCCTGCTGCTGCACAGACCCGATCCGCTGCTGGACCCCAGCGAAGTGGCCGAAGCCTGGCTGCAACTGAAGCAGAGCGGCAAGGTGCGTCATCTGGGGGTCTCCAACATGCACAGTGGCCAGATGGCCCTGCTGCAGCGTTACCTGCCCGACCCCCTCATCGCCAACCAGCTGGAGATGAGCCTGCTGCAACATGACTGGGTCGACAACGCCACCTGCTTCAACAATGATCAGGGGCTGGGCACCCGCCAGTGGGGCGACACCCTGGAGTACTGCCGCTTAAACCAGGTGCAGATCCAGGCCTGGGGCGCCTTGGGCAAGGGGTGGTTCAGCGGCGCCGCGCCTCAAGAGGCCCCGCAAGCCGTTCATGCCACCGCCACCCTGGTGCAGCAACTGGCCCATCAATATGGCGTCGCCAGCGAGAGCATAGTGCTGGCCTGGCTGCTGCAACATCCGGCCCGCATCCAGCCGGTGATCGGCACCAGCCATCCTGGCCGCATCCGCGCCTGCGGGGCCGCCGAGCAGGTTAAGCTCAGCCGGGGCGAGTGGTATCAACTCTATGTCACCATACGGGGCACTGAGCTGCCATGATGCGCGATCATCAGACCACAGGCATCATTACACGGTAGCGCCACGGAGTGAGCGCCTCCCATCCAAGCGGGGGCGCTTGCCATCAGCTTGAGAGGAACCCAATCCCTCCCGGCCACCACTATATTCATCCTATCCGCGCAACTTATTACGCACATGGCAGCAGATCCCGCTACCAATACCCAGCGTTGCCAGCAATAAACCGCACATTGCGCAACGAGTTGCGCCCGCAGCTGGGCAAGCAAGGACGCACTCTGATTAACTGATTGAATTAAAAAGAAAAATAGAGATGGCATGCTTGCTGCTATAGCGAGGCTGGTTGAGTTTTCCAACCATTCACTCAAAGGAGCAATACATGCCAACCCCATGTTATATCAGCATTCAAGGCAAGACCCAGGGCAACATCACCGCCGGGGCCTTCACCTCCGATTCCGTCGGCAACATCTACGTGCAGGGTCACGAAGACGAGATGCTGGTACAGGAGTTCAATCACGTTGTGACCGTGCCAACGGACCCCCAGTCTGGCCAACCAGCGGGGCAGCGCGTCCACAAGCCCTTCAAGTTCACCGTCGCCCTCAACAAGGCCGTGCCATTGATGTACAACGCCCTCGCCTCCGGCGAGATGCTGCCCAAGGTGACCCTCAAGTGGTTCCGCACCTCGGTAGAGGGCAAGCAGGAGCACTTCTTCAGCACAGTGCTGACCGATGCCACTATCGTCGATATCGACTGCCAAATGCCCCACTGCCAGGATGCCGCCAAGTCGGAGTTCACCCAACTGATCCAGGTCTCCCTGGCCTACCGCAAGATTGACTGGGAGCACATGGTCTCTGGCACCTCAGGCGCAGATGATTGGCGCACCCCCATCGCTGGCTGAGTCCGCGCCACGACATCCAGGGCCCTTATCGGGGCCCTTTTTTACTCATTCCCTTCTGTTTCAGCACGTCCATGGCGTGCGGTAGCCATGGGAAAACGCAGCAGGAGTGGCCCATGGCCAGCACGACAGGATTACAGTTTACCGTCAAGGTGGGCGCCTTGCCGGATGAGACCTTTGCGGTGGCCGCCTTCGACCATAATGAAGCCCTTAGCCAACCCTTTACCCTGCAGCTGGCGCTGGCCAGCCCCAGAGCGGATATCGAGATAGCCCAGGTGCTGGAGCAGCCCTGTGAGCTGGCCATCTGGTATCAGGGGGAGCTGCAGCGGCGAGTCTGTGGTGTGGTCTGCGAGTTTATCCAGGGCGACAGCGGTTTTCGCCGTACCCACTACCAGCTGACGGTACAGCCCGCCCTCTGGCGTCTGGGGCTGCGCCACAATAGCCGCATCTTTCAGGCACAAAAGCCCGAAGAGATCCTCTCCATCCTGCTGCAGGAGGCGGGCATTCAGGATTACGCCTTCGCCCTGCGGAACAACCATGCCCCACGCGAGTATTGCGTCCAGTATCGGGAGAGCGATCTGGCCTTTGTGCAGCGGCTGCTGGCCGAGGAGGGGATGAGCTACTACCACGAGTTCGAGGCCGGTCATCACAGGCTGATAGTCAGCGATGATGCCGGGCTGCTGCCCCGCGGCCCCGAGCTGCCCTTTTATCGCGCTGACCACGGTCTGGAGCAGGGCGCCTATGTGCGGGAGTTCCAGGTCAGCCAACGAGTGCGCCCGGCCCGGGTCGAGCTCAAGGATTACAGCTTCAGGACGCCGGCCTATCGCCTCTCTCATCAGCAGGAGGCGCGGGAGCTGCCGCAGCATGCCGACTACCAGCACTTCGACTACCCGGGGCGCTTCAAGCAGGATGCCAGCGGTCAGGCCTTCACCCGCTATCGTCTGGAGTCCCTGCGCGCCGATGCCTGCGAGGCGAGCGGCAAGGGCAACTGTGCCCAGTTGCAGCCCGGGCTGCGCTTTACCCTGAGCGGCCATGCCAATCCGGCCTGCAACCGGGAGTGGCAGCTGGTCACCATCCGCCATACCGGCAAACAACCCCAGGCACTGGAGGAGGAGGGTGGCAGCGGCGCCACGGTTTACTACCACCACTTCACCGCCATTCCCGGCCAGCAGAACTGGCGCCCCACTCCGCCCGGCAAGCCGAGGGTCGATGGCCCACAAATCGCCACAGTGGTTGGCCCCAAGGGCGAGGAGATCTACTGCGACGTGCATGGCCGGGTGAAGCTGCAATTCCCCTGGGACCGCTACGGCGCCAGCAACGACCAGAGCTCCTGCTGGGTGCGGGTCGCTCAGGGCTGGGCCGGTGGCCAGTATGGCCTGTTGACCATACCGCGCGTGGGGCATGAGGTGATAGTGAGCTTTCTCGAGGGCGATCCGGATCAGCCCATAGTCACCGGACGCACCTTTCACGCCACCAACCGCCCGCCCTACGAGCTACCGCGCCACAAGAGCCGCACCGTGCTACGCACCGAGACTCATCAGGGCACAGGTTTTAACGAGCTGCGCTTTGAGGACCAGGCCGGGCAGGAGGAGATATATATCCACGGCCAAAGAGACCTCAACGCCGTAATTAAGCACGATGCCACCTGGCATATCGGCCACGACCTGCACACGGATATCGACAACGAGCGGGTGACGCGCGTGCGCAAGGTGCCGGGCCAGGATGGCGCACCGCCAAGCCTGGGCAACGACCATCTGACGGTGGAGGGCGAGAAGCGCGACCATATCAAAGCGGACTACTCGCTCACCGTTGATGCCTCACTCCATCAGAAGATTGCGCAGGCGCTGCTGGTCGAGGCCGGGCAAGAGGTACATATCAAGGCGGGACAGAAAGTCGTACTTGAAGCTGGCAGCGAGCTCACCCTCAAGGCCGGAGGCAGCTTTATCAAACTGGACGCCAGCGGTATCACGCTAGTTGGCCCCGGCATCAAGCTGAACTCAGGCGGCAGCCCGGGCAGCGGCTCAGGCTGGGCGGGAAAGATGCCGGGATTGCCGGGCGGGGTAGCCAACGAAGCCGCACCTGAGGCGGTCGAGCTTATCGCCGCCGCCCCCACCGAGCACACCGGCGCGGCTCAGGTGAATGAGCTCAAACCCGCTACCTTCTACCTCTTTTCCGAATAAGGCTCGCCGATTTTCCGCATAAGGAGCTGCAATGAAGTTTGCATTACCCATCCTCACCGCCGATGGCCGCGAGTTTGCCGATGCCAAGGCACTGGACGAGGTGCTGAGTACCGAGAAATCGGGTCACTACCTGCTGGGGAATCACAGAAAATGGCACGGCGGCATCCATATCAGCGATGAGTGTGCCCCCTGGTGTCGGGATAAACATCCAGTGCGGGCCATGGCCGATGGCAAGGTGGTGGCTTTTCGCATGATGGATGACTATCTCAATTCGGAGTTTCAGGGACAGACCCTGCGCTACTCCAACTGTTTCTGTCTGATTGAACACGCCTACTGCGAAATCAATCCAGATACCCAGGCCAAAAACGAGTTCACCTTCTACTCCCTCTATATGCACCTCAAACCCTGGCAGCCGGAGCAGGATGGTGAGCGACTGGTGCTGAAAAAACGCTGGAATGTGCGCAACTCGGTCCCCCATCACCACCCTGATGCCGAGCAGCAGCAAGCCGATGCGCAGCTACCCAAAGTCCCCCTGCCTGCCCGCACCGAGCTGGAGCCGGTGGCAGGGTGCGAGCCGGAATGGGGCACGGTGGATGGCAAGGATTACCGTTTTATCAAGGTGAGCATCAAAAGCGCGCTGCCCCGGGAGGTATTGGCGGCCGGAGAACAGGCAGGCGTGCTGCTTAATCAGGGCAGCCAGGTATGGGTCGCCGAAGATGAGGCGGCGCTGGAGCGGATCACCCCGCCACAACCACTCTGGCTGTTCGATCAGATTGAGGCCGAGTTGACCCACGACATGGTGGGGCATGCCGATCCGCAGTTTAACGGCCCGACTGGACGCGTGATGATAGGAGGCCATAACACATCGCTGCCATCTGGAACTCTAATCGAATATGATGCTCATCAACTTGAATTCCACTGGCAGGGCGACAAGGTGCGCAAAATGGCGCGTTGCCGCTACCGGACACCCTCGCAGGGCAGGCTCTCTGGACGGTGTGGGGTAACCTGGGTCTGCGTAGAGGAGAGCAACATCCGTATCAAGCGCCAGACGCCGAGCCATCTCAACCAGCTCTATGTGTTGCCCTCGCCAGTTGCCATTGCGGCAGGGGAAACCGTAGGCTTCCTCGGCCTGATGGAGAGCCCAGGCTCCTTGCTGGGCGGTAAGCAGAGCAAACACCAGGTGCATCTGGAGTTGTTTACCCAGGACCCTCGGCTCGATGGTGTACTGGCTAACCAAGCAAACACCGCAGGCGGTACCCGCTATGCCAGAGTGCCAGCCGGGTTGGCGCTGTATGAGAAACGCGATAACCAGTGGGTCGATAGTGGTCAACAGAGTGAGGCAACTCTGCTAACCGCCCCCAGGGAGGAAAAGAGCGGTGACAAGCAGTGGCTCTGTGTCAAAGAGGGAGCTTATGTGCGCAAGGAGCAGGCAGAGATGTTAAGCCAGCATGACTGGTTGAAACTGGGCTTCAAGAAAGTGGATGGTAGCGGCTCGGATGGCTATCTGGATCCGCAGCAGGCCCCGGCTTTTTTTCAGGAGCTGGTTTATTGCCTCGATACCAACCAGGATGGTCATCTCAGTGGTGAAGAGATCACCGCCGCCCTGTGCAACCTCGAACCCCTACTGCACAGCCCCCAAAGCCGCAGCCGTCTGCAAAAGCTGATCGTCCGCCATCCCAGCGAATGGTACGACAAATCCACCGACGCCAGTCACCAGTGGCTAGGTAAGCTCAAGGCCCAAGTCGCCCAACCGGAATTTGACCAGTTAGTGGCCCATGAAAAACAGCGCATCGACCAACTGGAATGGATGCAAAGCGCCACCAGTCTAAAACTAAACCGCGATATCTGGCATTTCTGGCCGCTGGGGATGGCAGAGTTGGCTCGCACTCACCAGGCAGGCGTCACTCCCGAGCAACTAAAATTAATATTTCCACAAGCCTCTGACGAAGATATTCAAGCTGTCGTCACTGAACTGGATGGAAAGCTGGAAGCATATAAGCTGGACACGCCCTTGCGACTACGACACTTTTTCTCTCAGATAAGAGGAGAGGTCGGCCCGACCATGAAGGGCAGAACAGAGTCGTTTCAGTTTTCACCTGCGACACTGCTAAGATTTAGTGACTACTATAAAGCCCATCCGTCTGAAGCTGATGAAGATGGCTATGTAAAAGACCCTCGTACCAAACGAATTACACGCCGAGCTAATGAGCAGGCAATTGGCAGAAAACACTATTCAAGATTAAATGGTAATCGAAGTGATCACCCCGATGACGGTCTAAATTTGCGAGGAAGAGGATTAATTCAAATAACAGGATATGAGAAATATTATGGGTTATTCTCTGATTATAATAATTATTGGACAGACACTCCGCCAGACTTCGTAAATCAACCTGAAAAAGTTAATGAAATGCCCTATGCAATTCGTAGTGCAGTTTGGTTTTGGTTATACAGAACGGTATACCGGTTTGATCTTGGCAATGGAGCGAGTGATGTAATAGGAGTAACAAAGAGAGTCAACGGAAGAGACATGGGATTAACCGAACGACAGGAGGCATATGAGTTATGCACGCAAGTATTCAAGTAGTGGTATTATTTGCAACGATCATTCTTAGTCAATCATCACTTTCGAAGCAGTGTCAGTCGGATGAAACATTGGTTGCAGAATGCCATATTAAAGACAAAGCCAAATCAGCCGCATATATATGCGCAGACAAAAACGGTAAAAATGGCAGATATATCTTTACTCGAAACAACAAATCTGAACTCAGTGTGATGTTTAATGAAAGGAATCAGCTTCAACGCTGGCTAGATAAGGGGACTTATACAACATACCTTGGATTCAACAGGGGTGAATATATATACGTCTTGGGTATTCCTTCACAAAACTTCGGGGTAAAGGCATTTTTAGATGTGAAAAAAGACAAAAAATATATAGCGCACAAACAATGCGACGAGAATTCATTCACAGAAAAGGAAAAAAAAGGATCATTTGTGAGGGATTTATCTGAAGATGAATTTTTTGAAAGTATATTCTTTCCATGATTATTCTTTGATCGTAGAGGCCACATCAATAGATAGTAATTCAAAAATCACAATTTTAGGGAATCTGCTTCCCATGGTTGCGAAAGGTTTTTGTAAGAAGTTTATCGCTTTATTGTTGGCAAGTGCCGCACATGCTACGGACAGTTGTCCTTCTAGAGCGAAATGGGTAACCCGTAGGTTGGGCTGAATGAAATGAAGCCCAACGTTTACCGCGTGATAGTTAAATGCGATAGGACAGTCGTGGTTGTTAATCTAACGATTGGCTTCTTAAATAATAAAGGCAGTTAGTTGCTCGGTAAACGTTGGGCTTCGCAAGCTCAGCCCAACCTACGCGCTATTTGGCAGACAACAATAATGGATTCCAAGATGTAATAGGCATCACCAGAGCAATAAATGGAAGAAATATGGGGTTGGAAGAAAGGCAAGCCGCCTACCGAGAATGTGAGAGCGTATTTTTATGAAGTCAATCTATGCAATAATATTATTCATTACTAATGCAGCTTATGCTGCTGGTGGTTGTCCATCAGGACAAAAACTGATTGCAGAGTGTTCTCTTCCTGGGAAAGTGGAGCGGAAGGCATTGATTTGTTACTCACTAGAAAAGCCCACATCATTAACGTATTTCTTCAAAAGAAAAGGCCATGTAGAGCTTGAGGTAAAATTTAGTGAAAAGAACAAGCTGAAACGCTGGACGGACGAAACAACCTATACGCGGTACTTTGGATTTTACAGGGGTAGTTACTCCTATACGATAGGAGTCCCTCAAGAAACCCCCGGAGCATTAGCATTTTTAGACGTTAAGAATGGATATACTCTTTTAAGCACGACAGATTGCTTATCAAACTCTTTTGGAGAAAAAGATGTAGCACACCCATATATCGAAAACGTACCTGATCTAAAAGTACGAGAAAATCATTTTAAATTCCCATAAAATACAATATTAAGTTTGCTGCAGAGGGTGTTCAATATTTTGTAATCAGCCGATCATAGGTCAATATGATCATCCGGTTATGATCATCCGGTCTGCCGGGGAAATGGATTGATAACTGCGACAGCGTCAGGGTTTTCTCACTTGTGGGGCCGCAAAGCGGTCCCACACCAAGTTTTGGTTATACGTGTTTAGCAGTTGTAATTTCACTTATTTCTGATGCAACTTGTTGAATAAATATTTCTATGTGCATTATTGTGTCTAGGGCAAATTGCTTATCAATTTCGATGAACTTTCCATCTAATGTCTTTCCATCTCGATGAACAATATCATGGCGATATGTTGTTATTTCGCAAACTTTACTTATGTCGAGTGATAGTTTCTTGCCTAATATTGCGCCTAAAACCTGACGTATCTTAGGAATATTATGGTACATGAGCTGACCAAGTTCAGATGTAACAATGCTTGAAATGCCATCTGTAAATTTGATGATCTCAGCAAGGGAAAATTTTAAATTTTTCAATTCATCAATATTGGTTATTGCATTCACTAAATATGTTTTATTAGATAAAACCAATGAGCGGACACTATCAGACAGAAATGATTCCATCAGTGTTACTGCATGCGCAAAACTCATTTTATAATATGTATCCTCATGATCTGTCGCTACTTGCATCTCAACTAAATCACGTAAGTTACTTATCTTATATAAAAAATCCCGATGCATATCTGAATAAGAATGTTGGCGAATCCAATTATTCATTGCATCTGATTCATCTCGGAACTCTTGTAAATAATGCCATTCTTCAGCTAAATCATCCCAACCAGGAGTTTCTTCATCAGCTTCATCATCGTCTAGATGCTCTCTAATCCATTGACACATGTCATCTTCACGAAGACCAAACATATATTCTTTAATTGAACTCATTTTAAATAATTCCATCGAGTTTATTTGACACTAAACAATGTCTTATCCGAAACCAATCCCCATACGAGCGTGAACTTGTGCGGCTTTAATCTGTAACGGTTCCCCGCGCCGGTTGAAATCCTTTGCTATCAACCGGATGGTTTGGGGTTTTATCCATCTTATCGGCAAAGGTGGCGATTAACACTATTAATTGCGGGTCAATTCTAGCCTCAATACGAATAAAATAATCAATAATTTCAATTAGTTATATGTAATTGATTATATTGGTTATTTTGTATCTATTTGATTTTATTGGTATTATTCACCAAAAACACCACCTCGCCCCGGTAGTTGGGTTGACGGCGGAACTGGCGCTGCCAGTCGGGTTGCCACTGGCCGTGCTGCACCAGTCCCAGCTTAAAAGGCAGGGTGAGGCGTGTCAGGGCGGGCAGGTAGCGTTGATAGTCGGTGACTGTGTGGCGCCCCCGATAGGTTTGCACCACCAGCTCATCCACCACGCCTGCCAGGCCATTGAGGGTGGCCAGATCGCCGTTGGCGCCCCAGTCCAGCAGACCCGTGATGCTCAGGGCACAGTCGGCGGGGAGTTGCCGGCGCAGTTGGCGCAAGAAAACGGCGTAGTCGGCCAGTCTGGGAGTGGCGGCATCGAAGTCGATCTGGATCCCCACCACCCGGTTGCCATGGGCCTGCCAGGCGGCGCGTTGGCGCAGCAGATCCCGCACCACGCCCTGGGGCCACTCCAGGGTCGCCACCCGGTAGCTTAACCAGAGCTGCGGCACCTTCAGATGGGAGGGGGGCAGCCCTTGGGGCTGCAGCGCCACACCTGTACTCTTCGCGCGCACCTCACCCTGCAGCAGATAGAGCAGCTCGGCCTGGTGCAACACAGGCTGGGGCCGCACGCCGCCCCAGAGCCAGAAGGCATGATAGCCGCTGGCCTCAACCAGCACTGAGGCTTGCCAGGGTGCCCCGGCTAGCGGCGCCTGGGGGGCAACGACGGGCTGGCAGCCCGCCGCGACCAGCAGCCACAACGCAGCAGCCAAGCGTCTCACCAGTAGATCTTCTGCTGCTGGGCCCAGCTGCTCTTGCCGTAGCTCTGCTTCAGGGTCATAAACCAGCGCTTGCGCTCGGCCGCGGCGATTTCCTCGCTGCCACAGTGGTTATAGCCACTGGTGGCAAAGCAGTTGATAGCGCGATAGAGGG
The DNA here is from genome assembly GCF_055413345.1 of Pseudaeromonas sp. HNCC25DJ180. Taxonomy (NCBI): domain Bacteria; kingdom Pseudomonadati; phylum Pseudomonadota; class Gammaproteobacteria; order Aeromonadales; family Aeromonadaceae; genus Pseudaeromonas; species Pseudaeromonas sp. HNCC25DJ180. Next base: position 113,790 of record NZ_JBVAYF010000014.1, on the reverse strand, counting down.
CGTAACTCTTCTCGCTGGCGGGCGCCTTGGCGTCGGCTATCACGCTGCGATACCAGGCCAGACGACCCGCGAGCGCGCCACCGAAGCGATCCGGGCTGCCCGCCAGCTGATCGGCAGCCGGAGCCTCACCCAGAGGTGAGCTATCCCACCCCTGACGGTAGACAAATTCGGCCAGACAGTTGAGCGCCTTGGCTCCCTTGGGTTGCTGACTCAGGGTTTGCACCGTCTCCTGCAGGGCCGGACAGGCATACCCCTCCTCGGCCGTGGCACCCTGAGCAAAGAGGGCCAGATCAAACGGCGCCTTGGCCTGGGGTTGCGAACTGACCAGCGTCACATCCTTGAGGAAGGCCGAGTAGTGCCCGGAGAGCAGCGCCTTGTAGAGCAGGGTGAAGAGGGCGGTATTACGCTCGTCAGCTGGCCGTGTGGCATCCTGCGCTAGCTGGCGCAGCAGATCGGCGGGAGCCACGAAGCGCAGCAGAGGATCCCGCAGCGTCGGTGAGGTGATCCAGGAGCCCTTGGCAAACAGGGCGTCGAGACGTCCGGCCCGCTCCAGTGTCATGGCCTGAGCCAGTTGCAGCAGTTGTTGTTGCTGAGCATCCGGTTGCAGGCTCCACAACTGGTTCCAGTGAGCCTCGGCCTGGGGCCACTGCTGCAAGGCCAACAGCGCCATGCCTCGCAACATCTGTTGGCTGAAGGTGAGCAAGTCAAGTCTGCTGCCGGGGGCCGGGGCGGCCACCGCTTGCACCACACCCGCATAGTCCTGCTGCACATAGTAACGCTGGGCCAGCTGCAGGTAGGCAAACTCCCCCGGCAAGCCTGCGGCAGTGAAGCTGGCCTGCTGGCTCAGCAACTCGTCAGGCAAAATGGGCTGCCAGCTATCGTCCCCCTCCACATGGGGGCGCATCCGGCGCAGATCCTGGGCCAGGGCAAACTGGGCGGGCAGGGCCACCTTGTTACCCGCACTCCCCAGCAGACGCAGATCGATCTCGTTAAATAGCGGGCGGGTATCCGGCGCCTGGTTCAACGCCTGTTGATAGCTGGCCGCCAACTGGTCGCTATTGCCAGACAACCAGTAGATACGGCGATAGAGCCCCTTGGCCGACGCGGCGTAGTGCCCCTGGGGGTAGGCGTGCAAATAGGCCGTCAGCGCTTGCTCGGCCTGGGCCAGAGGAGCCTTGTCCACCTTGCTGGCATCGAAAAAACCATACTCATCAAAAGCGTTGAGCTGGGCCTGGTTGATGGCCACCCGGGCCAGCAGATAGCTGGCGGTCTCCTTGAGCCAGGGCTGGGCCTGCTGACTCAGGGCGGTGAAGAGCGGCAGAGCCGTGGCAAAATCCCCCTGATAGAAGGCACTCGCTCCGCGCAGATAGTCACTGAAGGGGGCCGCCGCCGGGCTGGCAGGTAGCTCGGAAAAATCGGGCAGCGTATCGCTCTGGCAGAGCCCCACCAGTTGTAGCCGCGCCTCGGCCAACTGACTCACCTCCTCGGCCGCTAATCCGCTCTGCTGCAAGGCCAGCAACCAGGGGGCCGTGGTGGCCAGACGGTTCATGCTGCAACGCCCCTCCAGCCAGCTGCTGTCCCGCTCCTGGGCGGCGGTGAGCACCTCTTCGCGCACCCCCAGGCGGGTCGCCAACTCCAGTATGCCGACGTCAGATGTGGCGCCTGCCGCGGCCGGGCCACTCTCTTCGCCCCCCTCTTCGCCACGCTGCAGCCAATCGGCGGTGGCAAAGGGTACGCTCAGCGCCGCCGGCTGTTTACGCGCCTCATCCCATCCCGACAGGGGTTTACCCCCATGCGCCTGAGCCCACAAGGCCAGGGTGGTGCGGGTGTCGTTATCCGCCGCCAGAAAGGGCAAACCGGTCAAGCCACAGGCATCCGGGCTCAACTGCAACGCCAGGGGCGGCGAACACTCCACATCGGCACAGGCCCACACCGAGGGCATGGTCACCAGTAATGAAAGAGCGAGCAGACTGTTTTTCAGCTTGAGAGCCATGATGTAAATCCTTTTTCAGGGAGCGCCTGCGATGATGAGCCGCAGATAACGATGAGTTCTCGCCATGATAGCGCCAAGCCTCACTCGGTTGCTGACTCATCTGGCCGACAAGGTGATCGCCATAGCAAGTTTTGGTTTCCAATCGGGCTTTTCACCCTCGCCTTGCGGCGGCGCAATTTTTACCCCCACACCTGACCCGATGATGCCGACTCACTCGACAAGGAGGTAGTCATGAAGTTCGGCACACCCTGGCTAGTCGCCGCCCTGCTCTCGCTGTTAATTGCCTGTGGCGGCGGCGATAACAGTAGCAGCAGTAGCACCGCAAGCAACACCCCGGTGGTCAGGAGCGAGACCCTGCCCTTCAGCAGCCGCATACTGCAGGACAGTTACCCGCTGACCGTACTGCTGCCCCCGGCTTATACCGAGATGACCCAGGCTCTGCCGGTGATCCTGGTGCTGGATGGGCGCTGGCACCAGGCACGGGTGGCCGATGAGGTCGCCGCCATCGGCACGGCGGCCATAGTGGTCGGCATAGGTAACGATACCCGGCGGGAGCCCGACTTTGTGCCGCCGGATTTCCACGGCACCCTGCCCGGCCTGGGTGATGGCCAGGCCGACCTGTATGTGGCCATGCTGCGGGATGAGGTGCTGCCGTTGCTGGAGCAGCGTTATCGCATCGACCCCAGCCAGCGCTATCTGATGGGCCACTCTCTGGGTGGTTTGCTGGTGGAGTATGCCCTGCTCAACGACAACCCCAATGAGCCTACCTACCGCGGCTATTTCGCCTCGGATGCCTCCAACTTCAACTTCGACTATCTGGATCAGCTGGAGCAACGCTTCTATCAGGAGAGCAGCCGGCTGCCAGTGAAGGTGTTTGTGGGCTCAGCCACCGCAGGGAATAACACCTTGGCGCAGCATGTGGGCCGAGCCATGGAGGATCACCACTACCCCGAGCTGCAGTTAACTATCCGCAGCTATCAGACCGATCACAACGGCATCATGGCCCTGGCCGTACCCGATGCCATGAGCTTCTTCTTCGCCTCCGCCGCCGTGAGTACCACGCCTTGAGCTTGCCCTGAATGGTTCATTTGGCTCAAGATGTCGCCTCACATCCCCCTCTTGCCTCGGCCGGGTTGGCTCCCGGTCACCTAACGGCACTTAACACCAGGAGTTATCTGTGAGTACAGCGGACGAGTTACAAAAATTAGTGGAGTTACACCACTCCGGCGCCCTGAGCGAGAGCGAATTTGCCCAAGCCAAGGCCAAGTTGCTAGGCCATGACCAACCCCAGGCAACCCAGGTGGCGGCTCCGGCCGAGCGGGAGCAGCAGGTGAGGCAGTGGAGCCTGTTTCTGCACCTCTCACAACTGGCAGGCGTGCTGCTGCCCTTGGCCGGACTGATAGCCCCCATAGTGTTGTGGCAGGTGAAGAAGGATGCGTTGCCCGAGCTGGATGCCCACGGCAAGGTGATCGCCAACTGGATCATCAGCGAGCTGATCTACGGCTTTGTGTTCTTCCTGCTCACCTTCGTGCTGATCGGCGTGCCGCTGCTGCTGGTGCTCAGCTTCCTCAGCATCATCTTTCCCGTCATTGGCGCCATCAAGGCCAATAACGGGGAACTATGGCGCTACCCGCTCTCATTAAGCTTTATCAAATGACGCATCAGGAGGCGTCAGCCATGGCAGCCACACGTTGGGCCGAGTTTACCCGGCAGCATGATCTGGAAAACCGGCTCCTGACCTTGACCGAGCAGAGCCTGGCGCTGATTGCTCACGCCTCCTTTGTCGAGCCATTTTCCGCCTTTGCCTTTAACTGCAGCGCCTATTACGGCGACATAGTGTTGAGCCTGGCTACCGACCCCGAGGTGAAGGCCAAGGGGTATTACCCACCGGATTGGCGCTATGAGGTGATAGCGCACCTTGTCCCGGCGGTGGCGGATCTCTGGCAGCGGGAGTATGACCCCATAGCCCGCGCCTATCTCGCCCGCCAGGATGAGAATGATGAGGCGACCTTTGCCGAGTTTGCCGAGGGCTTTCTCGGCACCCTACGCCGCGTCATGGTGCGCCTGGAGCGGCAGCAGGCGTTTGCCTTGCTGCCCACCACACCGGCACTCTGGACCCTGGTCACCGAAGTGGATGCCGATACAGACGAAGAGGAGCGGCTGCTGGATCTCTGCCGTCAGCCGTACTGACTTAACTCCATACTAACCGCATGGTTCTGCTTGCTCCTCGCCTACTTATTTGTTGCACTGGGGTCTCTATCCCGGCGCGGTACGCAAGGAGCCCCCCATGTTCGGCACCCATGACCTCTGGCTATTTATCCTCTCCGGTTTGCTGCTGAATGTGACGCCTGGGCCGGATAACCTCTTCATCGCCGCCCGCAGCCTGAGCCAGGGGTGGCGCGCTGGCATGGTGGCCAGCCTGGGTGTTTGCACTGGCGTATTCGGCCATGTGCTGGCGGCGGCGCTGGGGCTGGCCGCCCTGCTGGCGACCTCGGCCACCGCCTTCCTGGTGGTGAAGCTGGTGGGGGCGGTTTACCTGCTGTGGCTGGGAGTGGGCCTGCTGCGCCAAGGCGGCCAGCAGAGTGCGCAGCCGCTCCTGCTGCCGCCCCAAAGCCTGAGCCAGCTATTTCGCCAGGGGCTGCTCACCAACCTGCTCAACCCCAAGGTCGCCCTCTTCTTCCTGGCCTTCGTTCCCCAGTTCATCGGGCATGATGCCGAGAGCAAGACCCTGGCCTTCCTCTACCTGGGCATCATCTTCGATCTCAACTCCCTGCTCTGGTGTGCCCTGCTGGCCTGGGTGAGTGCCCGGACCGGCGCCCGCCTGCGCCGCAGTCAACGCTTCAGCCACTGGCTCAACCGGGGCGTCGGTAGCCTCTTCGTGCTGCTGGGCATCCGCCTGGCGCTGGTCGAGCAGGGCAGTTGAGTCAGCCCACCTGGGGCATAGTCAAGATCGCCTCCGGGGCAGAGAGAGCCACCACAAGCGGTTATGGTGTTTGTGGCTGAAAATAGCGCTGATAGCGCGCCGTCTCGGCATGACGGCACAGGGTCTGCAGGAACAAGGTTTCGGCCTGGCTCAACGGCTGATGGCTGTGGGTAACCAGATAGATATCGACTGTGGGTAGCGCCTCATAGGGGGGCAGTTGCCACAGCTCACCGCTCCGCACGAAGGGGGCCGCCCCATACACAGTCAGCACACCGAAGCCCACGCCAGCCAGGATCAAGCGTCGCACCTCTTCATCATTGGGTGAGACCGCAATCAGGTTGCCCCAGAGCGCATGCTCGCGACGCAGGGTGCTGATGGCATGCAAGCCCTGCGCGGGCTGTTCACTCTCGAAGGAGACGTAGGAGAGCCCCTGCAGATGAGCCAGCGTCAACTCATCCTGCCCGTACAACGGATGCTGGCGGCCGCAGTAGAACGCCATCTGTTCATGACCCAGCAGCTGAAACTCGAGCCCAGGCAGGGATTTTTGCATGGTGCAGATCCCCAGGCGCAGACTACCGTTGGCCACGGCGCTGATAATCTCCTCACTGGGCAGCACACTCAGGTTGTACGTCACCTTGGGATAGAGCTGGTGAAATTCATTCAGGGTCTGATCAAAGGGGGGCAGGTGCACATGGCTGGCCACCGCAATCGCCAATTCGCCGCTCACCTGCTGATCATCCTTGGCAAAGTTCTCTGCCAGTTTACGCACAATGCGGCACATGGCGGCGGCATCCTCATAGACCCGACGCCCCTGATAGGTGAGGGCAAACGCCCCCTTGCGCCGCAACAACAGCCGGGCCCCCAGATGCTCTTCCAACCGCTTGAGACCATTGCTAACGCTGGGCTGGCTCAAGGAGAGCTTACTTGCGGCCGCTGTGATGCCGCCCTCCTCCACTATGGTGATAAACAGGTAAAGCAGATTCCAGTCCAGATTGCGTAGCAGACGCTCGCTGGGTCTTTGCCCTTGTTCCATACCACTCTCCTTGTCCTGAACAGCACGCCATAGCCACAGGCTATGTATCCCATATTAATAATTCATTTGATAAATATCATGCCATTTTCAACACTGGTCTCCACCCGGGAGCATGATGTTGATCCCGCCGACTCCAGCTCACGACGCAAAGGAAGACCCCATGTCCAAAGGAACAGCTCGTCTCGGAACCTTGTTGCTTGCCACCCTGCTAAGCGCCTCCGTCAGCACGGCCCTGCAGGCCAAGGAGTGGAAGAGCATTCGCATCGGCACCGAAGGGGCTTACCCACCCTTCAATTTCATGTCGCCCAGTGGCGAGGTACAGGGCTTCGATATCGAAGTCGGCAAGGCGTTGTGCCAACAGATGCAAGCCAAGTGCACGACCGTCACCCAGGATTGGGATGGCATAATCCCGGCGCTGAAGGCGGGCAAGTATGATCTGATCCTCGCCTCCATGTTCATCACCGAAGAGCGAAAAAAGCAGGTGGCGTTCACCGATCCCTATTACAAGGCCGCCATGAGCTTCGCCGTGCCGGCCGACTCAAACCTTCATGACTTCACGCCCAAGGCGCTGGAAGGCAAGGTCATAGGCGCCCAGGCCGGCACCACCCAGGGGGACTACCTGACCCAACACTATCCCAAGTCGGATGTGCGCCTCTATCCCACCCAGGAGGCGGTGAATCTGGATATGGCCTCGGGCCGGCTGGATCTGCAACTAGGTGATGCCATCCCGCTGCTGATGTGGACCAAGAGCACAGACGATGGCAAGTGCTGTCAATTGGCCGGAGAGATGATCACCGATCCCAAGTTTGTCGGCGAAGGCGTCGGCATAGCGGTGCGTCAGGAGGATCAGGATCTGCGCGAGCAACTGAACCAGGCGCTGGCGGCCATCATTGCCAACGGTACCTACCAGAAGATCAACAACCAGTACTTTCCCATCAATATCTACACCCTGAAGCAATGACGTCGAGACGAGGAAGCAGATGATGGCTTGGTGGCAATATCTCAGTTGGGGCGCGACAGGATGGGGGGATGAGCTGGCTTCCGGCCTGCTGGTCACCCTCAGCCTGGCGCTGACCACCCTGCCCGTGGGTCTGGCCCTGGGTCTGCTCACCACGGCCCTGCTGCTGCGGGGCGGGATCTGGCGCTGGCTGGGACTCGGTTATACCACCCTCATTCGCGGCACCCCCGAGCTGTTGACGCTGTTTGTGGTCTACAACGGCGCCGCCCTGCTGCTCAACCGGCTGTTCCATCACAGTGGCGATGCCAGCTTCATCGGGCTGAGCCCCTTTCTGGCGGGCGTGATCTCCCTGGCTCTGGTGCTGGGAGCCTTCGCCGCCGAGGTACTACGAGGCGCGTTTCAGGCCCTGGAGAAGGGGCCGCGCGAGGCGGGTCTGGCCTTGGGGTTACGCCGCTGGCAGGTGTTCCTGCTCATCGAGTTCCGCCCCATGCTGCAACTGGCTCTGCCCGGGTTGGGCAACCTGTGGCTGAACCTGGTCAAGGACACAGCCCTGGTCTCGGTCATCGCCCTCAATGATCTGATGCGTGAAACCTCGGTCGCCGTGGGAGCCACCCGCAAGCCGTTCTTTTTCTTCCTGCTGGTCTGCCTCCTCTACTGGCTGATCTGTCTTTGCTCGGAGTGGGGAATTGCCCGCCTGGAGCAAGCCTGCCGTTGGGGCCAGCCAGCGGCACCCGGTAAAGGAGGCATGCAATGATGGACTCCCCATGGACGGATCTGCTCCGTTACGGCAGCCAACTGGCCGCGGGGGCTGGGCTGACCCTGCAACTGACCCTGTCGGCGGCCCTGATCGCCGCACTGCTGGCACTGCCGCTGGCCATAGTGCTCTACCGCCAGACGCCGGGGCTGTACCCGATCGTCCGCGCCTATGTCTCCTTCTTCCGCGGGACACCACTGCTGGGCCAGCTGTTCCTCATCTATTACGGGGCCGGCCAGTTCCGGCCCGAGCTGCAAAGTCTCGGGCTGTGGGGGCTGTTCCGGGAGCCCTTCTGGTGTGCTCTGCTCGCCTTCAGCCTCAACTCCAGTGCCTATCAGGCCGCCATACTGCGGGGCGGGCTGCAGGCGGTGCGTCAGGGAGAGGTCGAGGCGGCTCTGGCCTACGGTTTCTCCCGAGGGCAACTCTACCGCCTGGTATTGCTGCCCAACGCCTATCGCATCGCCTTTCCGGCGCTGGGCAACGAACTGATACTACTGCTCAAGGGGGGGGCCGTGGCCAGTATCGTCACTCTGCTGGATCTGATGGGCCAGACCCGGCGCCTGTTCGCCCAGACCTTTGATTTCACCGTCTACTGCTATGCCGCGTTGGCCTATCTGCTGATCACCAGCACTCTGGTCTGGCTCTGGCATCTGCTGGAGAAACGACTCACCCGCCACCTGCAACCGGCGGCCTCAACCCCAGCAGCCGCTATGGCGACGCTCGCCTGAACCCGGCTGTCTGCGGACAGCCACACCACCACTCTGACTGCGACCCCGTGCCGTATGGGGAGAGTCATGCTCGAAAAACAAGGAGTTACCATGGAATTGATCGATTTGACCCCGCCCTACCTGCTGTTTATCGGTGATGCCCAGGATCTGCTGATGGCCAAGACCGCCAAGGGCGTCGCCCACTGGCGGCGGGAGAAATGCCTGGCCCAGCTGCGCTACCCCGGCATCGAGGTGGATCTGGGTCTGCCGGATATGGATGTCTCCACCGCCGTGGCGGCCGGCGCCAAGACGCTGGTGATCGGTCTGGCCCCCTTCGGTGCCACCCTGCCCCAAAGCTGGATCGATACCTGCGTCGAGGCGCTGGATCACGGCATGGATGTGGCCAGCGGCCTGCATATTCGCCTGCAGGGCATCCCGGCCATAGTCGCCGCCGCCGAACGCAACCAGCGCCGGATCCTGGATGTCCGCACCCCACCCTCCACCCTGCCGTGCGGCACCGGCCTGCCCCGGACGGGCAAACGCCTGCTCACCGTCGGCACCGACTGCTGTGTGGGCAAGATGTTTACCGCACTGGCGATCCAGGCCGAGATGGCTCGCCGCCAGATCCCGGCCACCTTCCGCCCCACAGGGCAGACCGGCATACTGATCGAAGGTTATGGCATCTCGGTGGATGCGGTGGTCGCCGACTTCATCTCTGGCGCCGTCGAGGTGCTGGCCCCCGCCAACGCCGCCGACCACTGGGACATCATAGAGGGTCAGGGCTCCCTGTTTCATCCGGCCTATGCCGGTGTCAGTCTGGGTCTGCTCCATGGCGCACAGGCCGATGTGCTGGTGGTTTGTCACGAAGCGGGACGCACCCAGCTTGATGGCATGGAGGGCTACCCCATCCAACCCATGGAGCAGGTGATCGCCACCAATCTGGCCATGGCTCGCCTGACCAATCCCAAGGCCCGTCTGGGCGGTATTGCCCTCAACACCTCGCGCCTGAGTGCCGATGCCGCCACCCGGGTGATGGCCGACTATGCGGAACAACTCCAGGTGCCGGTGATCGATCCGGTGCGCACCGGGGTGCAGAGTCTGGTCGATGCCATCCTGGCTGGCGAGGCATAACCCATGCGCCAGTTGACGATCCGCATCGAACAGTGGCCGCTGCATGAGCCTTTTATCATCTCGCGGCTGCCTCCCTTTCTGCAGGCCGATGTGGTGGTGGTCGAGATCAGCGAACAGGGGGTCACCGGGCGCGGCGAATGCGAGCGCTCGGACATCTACGAGGCCGACGCCCCGCCTATCCTACCCCAGCTGGAATCGGTCAGAACCGCCATTGAACAGGGCGCCAGCCAGGCGGATCTGCTAACCCTGTTGCCCCCCGGCTGTGCCCGCAATGCCCTGGACTGCGCGCTGTGGGATCTGCAATCCCGGCTGCAGCAGCGCCCGGTCTGGCAACTGTTGGGGCAGCCGACGGCCCCTGGGCCTGTGACCAGCGTGTTTACCCTCTCCCTGCGCAGCCCGCAGCAGATGGGCGAAGCGGCGCGCCAGCAGGCGTGGCGACCACTGCTGAAGCTCAAGTTGGGACAAGCCGAGGGGGATCTGGAGCGGGTCGCCGCGGTGCGCGCCAACGCACCGGACAGCCGGCTCGTCGTCGATGCCAACACCGGCTGGAGCCGGGAGCAGTTGTCTGCCTACCTGCCCCACCTCAAGGCACTGGGGGTCGAGCTGATCGAGCAGCCCTTCCCGGTCGGCGCCGACCATTGGCTGGAAGGCATAGCGCGGCTGGTGCCCATAGCGGCGGACGAATCCTGCCTGACCCGGGACTCCCTGCCGCAGTTGGTCGGTCGCTACGATGTGGTCAACATCAAACTGGACAAGAGTGGCGGCCTCACCGAAGCCGTGGCGCTGGCTGATGCCGCCCGCGCCATCGGGTTCGAGATCATGGTCGGCTGCAATATCGGCACCTCGCTGGCCATGGCCCCGGCACTGCTGCTGGCCCAGCAAGCCCGCTTCGTCGATCTGGATGGCCCGCTGCTGCTGAGCCGCGACCATGAGAATGGCCTGCGCTACGAGGGCAACACCCTATTCCCCGCCGAAACTGGATTGTGGGGCTAACCGAGCGGGAGCCCAGGCTCCCGCTCCGCTCGCCTCAATGTTGCCGCTGATAACGCAAGATCTGCCCTTTAAAGGGTGGCGTTAAATAGTCGGTATGCTCGGGCTTGTGTTGACGGTGGGAGTAGCCCAGGGTGACCATTTTCTTGCTGAAACAGGCGTGATGCCCCCGGCCCGGATCGACCAGAATCACCTGGCAGTGGGGGGCGGCATGTTGTTCGATGAAGCCGGACAAGATATTCACATGGGAGCGTTCATACAGCAGATCGCTGCCGATGATCAGGTCGAACGCGCCTAATTCGCTCGCCTCATCTTCCCAACCAGTACGGACGAAGGGAATATGCGCGCCACGATTCAAGATCACATTTTCCCGCAGGAAATTGCCGGCCTCAGGGTGATAATCGGTCGCGGTAATATTGGCGAGCCTGTGATTGAGTACCAGGCTGGCGAGGGCTATGCCACACCCCACCTCTAGAATACGCAACCCGTCAATCTCATGCTCGACCATCAGATGGGCCAGCACACTCCCGGAAGCCCAGAGTATGCCAAACAGCGGCCAGGTGGCCGACGAGATACCCAGTTTCAGGGCAATATCATCGACATCCGCATATTGCTGGTTGTCGCGCAGGGTGCGCAGATGAATATCGGTATTACCAAACTCCAGGGTCTGGTAGCGAACGCGGAGCGGATTCATAGAGAGCCTGTGGCCGTGATGCGCAGCATTCAGAGGTGAACACCTGCAGGGCCGCCACTCTACCCTGATGGCCCCCATTAACCTAAATTTCATTGGCCGCACTAGGGCGCAACGGGTGACCGCAGCTCAGTAGGTCCGATTAGCGCAGCATAATCGGCCGCATGGTTTTTCATCCCCCCAGCTACCGAGCGTGCCTTGTGCTACTACGCTGGCGCTAAGCACCTACACGGGGCTGGCGGGTGGACGATAAGCCGACCGTGGGCGGCAGGGATGCCGCCTTCGAGCTACAGGGAGGTATTTATGGCGTGTCGGCGTTCGGGCAGGCGCCAGAGGCCGGTCTAGGCGGGACGAGACAGTAAAACAGAGGTCAGAATAGAGAGCCAACGGGACACTCACCCCATTCTGGCGGTGGGTGTCCCATTGTGAATCGTGAACCGCCTAGAGCCGGGTAAACAGCTGCTCGGCGGGGAGGCGGGACTTGGTGAGGCTGGCGTTAAAGTCCTGCTCGCTGCGATAGCCTATGCTGGCGACCACCACGCTCTTGAGGCCCTGCTCGGTCAGGCCGAAGGCGGCATCCAACTGCTCGGGGAAGAAGCCTTCGATGGGGGTGGCGTCGAGCCCCAGGGTGGCGGCACCCATCAGCAAAAAGCCCAGAGAGATATAGGCCTGACGGGCCATCCACGCCTGCTGCTGCTGGGGTGAGCTGCTGTTGAGACCCACATAGTAGCGCCGCGCCCCATCGGCCCCCTTCTTGGCCTCCTCATTGCCGCCGAAGCGGCCATCCCGCTCCTCCTGAGCCAGCAGGGCCTGCAGGTGGGCCTCATCCAGTTCAGTCTGGGTGGCGATCACCACGGTCAGCGCGGCCTGACGCACCTTCTCCCGGTTGTGTTCGGTCAGGGTCGGGATCAGCTTATCCTTGCCTGCCTCCGAGGTGACGAGGAAGAAGTGCCAGGGCTGGGAGTTGACCGAGGAGGGGCTAAACCGCAGTATTTCCTGCAGTTGTTGCAGCTGCTCTTCGGTTAACGGGCGCTGGGCATCATAGGCTTTGCAGGTGTGGCGGCTGCGCACCAGTTCAGCAATATTCATCAAGCTGCTCCTTAGATAGGTTGAGAGGTCGAGGAAAAAATCGGAGTCCCATGGCGGCCATACTACACCGGATGAGCGCCAGGATAAGGGCCGTTTTGCACCAAACTCTGCTGCTCAAGCCGCAATAATCGGCGGCGCACTGGCTCCCTCGTTCACAACCCAGCTCCATGCCTCAACCGCGCGCCAACGGCCAGCCGGTTGCCTCACTCAGCCCTCGGGCGATATCGGCCAACGAACGCACACAGTTCACCCCGGCCGCCTCCAGGGCCGCCACCTTGTCGGCGGCGGTACCCTTGCCACCAGCGATAATGGCGCCGGCGTGGCCCATGCGCTTGCCCGCCGGAGCCGTCATGCCAGCTATGTAAGCCACCACCGGCTTGTGGACATGGGCGCGGATATACGCGGCGGCCTCCTCTTCGGCGCTGCCACCTATCTCGCCGATCAGCACTATCGCCTCGGTCTGGGGATCCGCCTCGAACAGCGCCAGTATCTCGATGAAGTTACTGCCCGGGATCGGATCCCCGCCAATGCCGACGCAGGTGGACTGGCCGAAGCCGACATCCGTGGTCTGCTTCACCGCCTCATAGGTGAGGGTGCCGGAGCGCGAGACTATCCCCACCCGACCGGGCTGATGAATGGCGCCCGGCATGATACCCAGCTTGCTCTGGCCCGGGGTGATGACACCGGGGCAGTTGGGGCCAATCATGCGGACGCCGCTCTGCTGCAACCGGCACTTCACCTGCAGCATATCCAGGGTCGGTATCCCCTCTGTGATGCAGACGATGAGCTCAATCCCGGCGTCTATGGCCTCGAGCATGGCATCCTTACAGAAGGGCGCCGGCACATAGATCATCGAGGCCGTGGCGCCGGTGGCCTTGACCGCCTCCCGCACCGTATTGAAGACCGGCAGCCCCAGATGACGGCTGCCCCCCTTGCCCGGCGAGGTGCCACCCACCAGCCGGGTGCCATAGGCTAATGCCTGCTCGCAGTGCAAGCTGCCCTGGGAGCCGGTGAAGCCCTGGCAGATGACCCGGGTCTGTTTGTCGATCAGAATGCTCATGCTTGCTCCTTGGCTGCCGCCACGGCCAGTGTCGCCGCCTCGCTCAGGGAGCGGGCCGCCAGAATATTGAGGCCGCTGTGGGCCAGGGCGTGGCGTCCGACCTCGGCCTGGTTGCCCTCCAGCCGCACCACCACAGGCAGGGTGATCCCCACCTCGGCCACCGCCGCCATGACCCCCTCAGCAATGAGATCGCAGCGCACGATACCGCCGAAGATATTGACCAGCACCACCTTGACCTGGGGGTCGGCCAGGATCAGCTTGAAGGCCGCCGCCACCCGCTCCTGGGTGGCGCCACCGCCCACATCCAGGAAGTTGGCCGGACGCCCGCCCTGCAGCTGGATCATATCCATGGTGCCCATGGCCAGCCCGGCGCCGTTGACCATGCAGCCAATCTCCCCCTCCAGTGCCACATAGTTGAGATCCCACTGCCGGGCTTCCAGCTCGCGGGCCTCCTGTTGCGCGCCATCCTGCATCGACAGCAGCAGCGGCTGGCGATAGAGGGCGTTGTCATCCACGGTGAACTTGGCATCCAGACAGAGCAGGTGACCATCGCTGGTGATGACCAGTGGATTGATCTCCAGCAGCGAGAGGTCGTACTGCACAAACAGCTCGCACAGGGTCATGAAGAGGCTCTGGAACTGCTTGAGCTGGTTGGCAGTGAGCCCCAGCTTGAAGCCAATGGCCCGCACCTGATAGGGCTGAGGACCACAGAGGGGATCCAGCTCCAGGCGGCAGATCTGCTCGGGTTTCTCGGCCGCCAGCGTCTCGATATCCATGCCCCCGGCGGCGGAGGCGATCACCACTACCCGACCCGCGGCGCGATCCAGCACCAGAGCTAAGTAGAGCTCGCGACTGATGAGGCTGCAGCGCTCGATGAGCAGGGTATCCACCGGCTGCCCCTCGGCCGAGGTCTGGTGGGTCACCAGTCGCCCACCCAGCCACTGGTCGGCAAAGGCCTGCAACTCGGCCAGGGAGCGCACCAGCTTGACGCCGCCCGCCTTGCCCCGCCCGCCGGCGTGGATCTGACACTTGGCCACCCAGCAGTCGCCGCCCAAGCGGGCCGCCACGGCAGCCAGCTCCTGGCGGCGATGACAGGGCAAGCCGTTGGGCACGGGCACCCCATGCTTGGCCAGCAACTGCTTGGCCTGATACTCATGTAAATTCATTGTTGGCTATTCCAATAGAGCAGTGAAAGGCTGCGGTACCAGCATCAGGCCGGCCCGCAGGCCGGGGCGCACCCCGGCATTGGGAAACAGCAAAAACTCCTCGGCCGCCTCGACCCGATAGCGGGTGTCGCCATCCTCGGCCAGCAGGCAGCCCTGGGCGAAGGGAGTGAAATTAAGCACCTGCTCGTCAAACGCCAACCGAAAATCGGCGCTCAGTTTGCGCAGCTCCTGGCTGACTCGGAACACCTGGATCTCGCCCCCGGCGTTGGCGACATCCGCAGGCGAGTCGCCACTGAGCTGAGCCGCCAGCGCCGCCGCGACCCCGGCAAACTGGCTGAGATCGTTGCAGCCGAAGGGGCGCGCCTTGCCCAGCTCCAGGGTGCAACTGGCGGCGGCAAACCGCTCGCTGCTGTAGTGGCTGAAGGTGCCGCTGGGCCGGTTGTGCTGCACCAGAGCCGAGATCCCCGCTTGGGGCAGCCAGGCCAGCAGCTCCGCCGAGTAGGGGCGAGCCTGGCTCGGCAACAGGGCGAAACGCGGATGCCGGGAGCCGCGAATGGCGGTGTGCAGATCATAGTGAAAGCGCGGCCGCTCCGGGGCTTGGGGCCAGAACGCCTGCAAGGCCGACTCCAGCTCGCGGGCCCGAACTGCCTCCACCGAATCCTCACTCCCGAGCGCCAGTTGCGGGTAACGCCCCCCGAACAGGCGGTTCAGATCCCGCTGCTGATAGCGGCAGCCCGCCGCCATGGCCACCGGATTGCCGAGGATCAGCAGCAAGCGCACCGCCAGCGTCTGGCGACCGGCCAGCAAGGCGTCGAGCAGGCTCATCAACAGCTCCACCGGAGCTGTCTCGTCGCCATGAATGGCCGCCGACAGCACCAGATCACTGCGCGGAATTTGCAGGGGCCGCAACTCCAGCAGGCCGTGGCCATGCCACTGCCAACTCAGCTGGGCCGTGCGCCCCTGTCGCTGCAGCGGCGTCTGCCGCTCCAGGGTCAACTGCAGAAACTGCTTCATCTGGCCTCCTGAGGCGGGAAACATAACTTAACGCTGGAACGGATAGATGGCACCCAGCCCCAGCAGGCGGGTCAGCTCATCCAGCGCCTGCCGGTTCTCGATCAGCAGTTGCGGATCGGCCAGATCGGCTTCGCTCAGACGATCCCGGTAGTGGCGTTCCACCCAGCCATTGAGGGTCTGGAACAGGGTATCGTTCATCAATACCCCGGGGGCAATCGCCGCCCGTTCCGCCTCATTCAGCACCACCCGCAGCCGCAGGCAGGCCGGACCGCCGCCGTTGCGCATGCTCTCGCGCAGATCAAACACCTTCACCTCGTCGATGGGGCCGCCGCTGGCCGTCAACGAGCCGAGGTAGCTCCAGACCCCGGCATGCTGGCGCGACTCTTCCGGCACCACCAGCACCATGCGGCCATCGGGCTTGCTCAGCAGCTGGCTGTTGAACAGGTAGGTGGCGACCGCATCGGCCACCGACACCGCCGCGCTCGGCACCTCCAGCGAGATGAAATCGCGCTCTTGCCGGGCCAGCTTGCGGCGGATCTCGTCCAGCCCCTGGGCCTGATGGAGAAACGCCTGCTGGTGATGGAACAGTACGTTGCGATTGCTCACCGCAATCACGTCGTTATGAAACACCCCCTGATCGATCACCTCCGGGTCCTGCTGCAGCAAGACGCAGCGCTCGGGGTCCAGCTGGTGCAGGCGCATCACAGCCTCGCAGGCTTCCCGGTTCTGCCGCGCCGGATAGCGTTGGGGGGCCACGCCACCCTGCTCGCTGCGGCCATAGACAAACACCTCGACCCCGGCCTCGCCATACTCACCGCAGAGCCGATTGTGGTTGGCCGCCCCCTCGTCACCGAACATGGCCACCTGCGGCAGCGGATCATGATGGGCAAAGTGGTCGCCGCGGAAGATGGCCCGCAGCATGGCGCCGGTCGTTTCCGCCTCGCTGGCGCGATGGAACTTGTTGTTCAGGTTGGCCACGGTGAAATGGACCCGACCATCGGCGGTATCGCTGGAGGGCGACACGGTCGCCGCGTTAGCGGTCCACATGGCCGAGGCGGAGCTGACGGCGCAGAGCAGACGTGGCGCTTCCCGCGCCGCGCGGGCCAGCACCTGACTGTCGCTGCCGCTGAAGCCCAACTGGCGCAGCAACTCCAGCTGCGGGCGCTCATGGGGCGGCAACACCGCCTGCTGGAACCCCAGATCCGCCAACTGCTTCATCTTCAGCAGCCCCTGCTGGGCTGCCAGTTTCGGGTTGGCCACCGCCTGCTGGTTACGGGTAGAGGCCACGTTGCCGAAGGAGAGCCCGGCGTAGTGGTGGGTCAGCCCCACCAGACCATCGAAATTGAGTTCATAGGCAGACATTAGCCAGCTCCTTGCGCCGTGGCGCTCACATCAGGAAACGACACCCCGGCGGGCAGGGTGGCCGGTAGGGTGATGGAATCAGCCTCCATCGAAGCCATGGGCCAGGCACAGTAGTCGGCGGCATAGTAGGCGCTGGCCCTGTGGTTGCCGGAGGCCCCTATGCCACCGAAGGGGGCGCTGCTGGCGGCGCCGGTCAGCGGCTTGTTCCAGTTGACTATCCCGGCGCGGGCCTCCAGCAACAACCGCTCATAGTCGGCCCGCTCCGGCGAGATAAGCCCCACCGCCAGCCCGAACCGGGTCTGGTTGGCCAGCTCCAGCGCCTCGTCAAAGGCGTCGTAGCGCACCACACAGAGCAGCGGGCCGAAGTACTCCTCATCCGGCAGTTGCAGCACGGCACTCAGATCCAGAATACCGGGGCGCAGCAGGGCCCCCCGCTCACCGATCCGGGTCAGCGGCAACAGGGGCTGGGCCCCGCGCGCCAGCAACTGCTGCTGGGCGGCCAGCAGGGCATGCATGGCCTGGGTCGAAATCACAGGCCCCATAAACACCGCCGGGTCAGCATCCCAGCGCCCGACCGTCAGCGCGGCGGTGACCGCCACCAGCCGCGCCAGGAAGGCATCCCCGGCCGCCCCGCGCTTGACCAGCAGGCGGCGCGCACAGGTGCAGCGCTGCCCGGCGGAGATGAAGGCCGACTGTATGGTCAGCAGCACGGCGGCATCCAGATCGGCATACCCTTCGACTATCAGCGCATTGTTGCCGCCCATCTCCAGCGCCAATATTTTCTCCGGTTGCCCGGCCAACTGCCGGTGCAACTGATAGCCGGTGCCGGCGCTGCCGGTAAACAGCAGGCCGTCGATGCCGGGGTGGGCACTCAGCGCCATGCCTGTGGTGGGGCCCCCCTGCACCAGATTGAGCACCCCGGCCGGCAGCCCGGCCGCCAGCCAGAGCTTCACCGTCTCTTCGGCGGTCCAGGGGGTCAGCTCGCTGGGTTTGAACACCACGCAGTTGCCGGCCAGCAGGGCCGGTACTATATGGCCGTTGGGTAGATGCCCTGGGAAGTTGTAGGGGCCGAACACCGCCAGCACGCCATGGGGTCTATGCCGCAACACCGCCTCGCCATCGGCCAGGGGCGTGCTGCGCTCGCCAGTGCGCTCCTGATAGGCCTGCAGCGAGATGGCCACCTTGTTGATCATGGTTTGCACCTCGGTCAGCGCCTCCCAGCCCGGCTTGCCGGTCTCCCGGGAGATGACCTGAGCCAGCGCACGCTTGTGCTCGCTCAGCAACTCGGCAAAGCGCTCCAGCACCGCCTGCCGCTCGGCCAGAGGGCGTCGCGCCCAGGCCGGGAAGGCGGCGCGGGCCGACTCCACCGCCAGCGCCACATCGCTGGCACTGGCAGCATTGGAGTGCCAAAGTAGGCTCTCATCCACAGGGTCAAACTTGCTGAAACTGGAGCCCAGGCCGTGGTGCCAGGAGCCGTCGATCAGAACAGAGGGGTGCAACATGTTATTTCTCCTCGGCAAACAGGGGGACGACCCGGACCGTATCATCCGGGGTGACATTCAGGGCGGCCGCGACCTCGGCCGAGAGCAGCACGGCGTGGTCGCTCAGGGTCACCTGGGCCAACAGGCTACGGAACTGGCTGAAGCGGTCGTTGGCCAGCAGATAGAGGGGGCCCTCGCTGGCCGGGGTGCCGATGCGCACCGGCAGCACCCGGCTGTCACGCACGGCGCGGATCTCGCTGACATAGGACTCCAGGGTCGGGCCGCCATCGAAAATATCCACGTACCCCTCATAGCGCAGCCCTTCGCTCTCCAGAATGGCGCGGGCCGGCGCCGTCTGCGGGTGAACCTGGCCAATCACGGCCCGGGTCTCGGGGGTGAGAAAATCCACATAGAGCGGATGCTTGGGCATCAGCTCGGCGATAAAGGATTTCTGGCCTATGCCGGTCAGGTAGTCGGCCTCGGAGAAGTCGATGGCAAAGAAGTGGCGACCCAGCCCCTCCCAGAAGGGGGAACGCCCCTCGCCATTCGAGTAGCCGCGCATCTCGGCGATCACCTTGTCGGCGAAACGCTCGCGGAAGGCGGCCATGAAGAGGAAGCGACACTTGGAGAGCAGCTGCCCGTTCTTGCTGTGGCGGTAATCGGGATCCAGAAACAG
Organism: Pseudaeromonas sp. HNCC25DJ180; assembly: GCF_055413345.1. Lineage (NCBI taxonomy): Bacteria > Pseudomonadati > Pseudomonadota > Gammaproteobacteria > Aeromonadales > Aeromonadaceae > Pseudaeromonas > Pseudaeromonas sp. HNCC25DJ180. The sequence continues at coordinate 94,762 of NZ_JBVAYF010000014.1, read as the reverse complement.
GGTGCAGAGCTCGCTGTAGCCGGTATGGTCATTGCTCAGAAACAGGGTGGGCATCTGGCTGTAGACACTCAGCTCTTTGGAGGCATGAACCAGGGTGCCGACCCGGTAGTTGTACCAGGGTTCGGCTAACCCCACGGCCGCCTCCAGGCCACTGATCCCCACCACTTGCTGCTGTTGGGTATCCTCCAGCACGAAGAGGTAGCCCTGATCCGCCAGGGGAGCACTCTCTTGCCAACTGGCGAGCATCCGCTCGATGCGGGCCAACAGGCGCTCTTCATTGAGGGGCAGCGAGGTGACGCCGACCCCGGTTTTGGCCGCCAGTTGGGTGATCGCGGCCAGATCATCGCGTCGCACCGGACGAATGAGCATCATGGTATCTATCCTTGTCTACAAAAATGGGAAGGCGTGGAGCGGGAACCCGATGGCGAGCTACTGCTCCGGCAGCGGCAACCAGCGCACGGCATCCCCCACCCGGACGCCAAGCTGCTGGGCCTGCTCCGGACTCAGCACCAGCTGCTGCTGCGGGTCGACCAGCGGCGCCACCAGGGCGCGGAAGTTTTCCAGCTGCTCGTTAATCAAGAGGTAGGGTTGTTGGTCGGCGGCAGGCGCCAGCCGGGGTGGCTCCAGTGCCGCCAGCGGAGTAACCCGGCTCTGCTGCCAGCTCTGTAGCAGGGTGCGCCGGGCGGTAATGACAGGGCCGGCATCGAAGATTTCGATGTAGTCATCGGCCTCGAAGCCTTGCGCCACCAATAGCTCGAACTGCAGCCCAGCATCAGGATGGACTTGCCCCATCACCGCCTGGGCCTCCTCCGCCAACAGGGAGACATAGAGCGGATGGTGGGGCATCAGTTCGGCGATAAAGGTCTTGTTGCGAGTACCGTGGTAGTACTCCACCTGGTTGTAATCGATCCCGAAAAACTTGCGCCCCACCTGCTCCCAGAAGGGGGAATGCCCCTGGTCATCCACCACCCCTGGCAGCACGGCGACCAGATCGGGGGAGAAGCGGGCGGGGTGCTGGGCGATGAACAACAGACGCCCCAGCGAGAGCAATTGTGGCCAATAGCCCTGCCGCCACTCGGGAGCCAGGTAGAAGGAGCAGAGCTGGCTGTGGTCGGTCAGATCATGGGCCAGGGTCAGGGCATGGAGGCGATTGTGTACCTTCAGCGCCCGGGAGGAGTGGATCACCACATCGTTGCGATAGGCGTAGAAGGGCTCCCGATAACCGGCCTGAGCTATGATGGCGGCCGTACCCAACAGTTGCCCGCTCTGGCTCTCCTCCAGCACGAAGAAGTAGCTCTCCTCCCCCGGCGACTCCACCTCGGCCCGCAACGAGGCCAGCGAGTGACGGATCTTCTGTCGCAGATGATCGTGGTTGACCGGCAGGGTACAGACCATGGGGCCACTGGCCTCGGCCAGTTGCTCTATCTGCGCCAGATCGGCGAGCTGGGCCGGTCGCATCACTAACATGGTCGTTATCCCTGCACCAGACGAGCCGCGGCGGTCGCGAAGCGCTGGAGCCCCTCGCTCACATCGGCGTGGGGAATGATGAGCGACGGCGCGAAGCGCACCACATCCGGCCCGGCGATGAGCGCCAGCAGACCCGCATCGGCGGCGTAGTTGGTGAGCCTCTTGGCCTGTCCGGCATAGGCAGGTGCCAGGGCACAGCCGATGAGCAGGCCACGGCCGCGGATCTCACTGAAGAGCGGGAACTGGGCGTTGATCTGCGTCAACCCCTCGAGGAACCAGCCATGGCGCTCGCTCACGCCAGCCAGCACTGAGGGGGTATTGATGATCGACAAACAGGTATCGGCCACGGCGCTGGCCAAGGGGTTGCCGCCATAGGTGGTGCCATGGCTGCCCACCGACAACGCCGCAGCATGGCGGTTGGTGGTCAGCAGGGCCCCTATGGGGAAGCCACCACCCAGCGCCTTGGCGCTGGTGAGCAGATCCGGGGTCACGCCATATTCCATATAGGCATAGAGGGCACCGGTTCGACCCACGCCGGTCTGCACCTCGTCGAAGATCAGCAGCGCATCCTGCTCATCGCACAGTTCGCGCAACCCCTGCAGGAAGGCGGGATCCGCCGGCACCACGCCCCCCTCGCCCTGGATGGGCTCGACGATCACGGCACAGGTGCGCGGACCAATCGCGGCGCGGGCCGCGGCCAGATCGTTGTAAGGAACATGACGTATCCCCGCCGGCAGCGGGGCAAAATCCTTGGCGTATTTGGGCTGCCCCCCGGCACTGACGGTAAACAGGGTGCGGCCATGGAAGGCGTTGTCGAAGGCCACTATCTCGCACTTCTCGGCACCCGCCTTGTCGTGGGCATATTTGCGCGCCAGCTTCAGCGCCGCCTCGTTGGCCTCGGCACCCGAGTTGCAGAAGAAGACCTTGTCGGCAAAGGTGGCCTCCACCAACTGCCGCGCCAGACGCAGCACAGGCTCATTGGTGTAGCCATTGCCCAGATGCCACAACTGGTGGGACTGCTGCTGCAGGGTGCGGCAGAGCTCGGGGTGGGCGTGACCCAGGGCGTTGACCGCTATGCCGCCGGCAAAGTCGATGTAATCCCGCCCCTCTTGATCCCACAAGCGGGAGCCTTCACCGCGCACCGGAATAAACGGGGCCGGGGCAAACATGGGAATAAAGTACTCATCAAACGCTTGGCGGGAAACAGTAGCAGGGTTGGACATGACGACCTCGACATAAGGCGAACGGGATTAACAGGATTCTAACTACCGCAAGCCAAGGGAAATTATATAAACGCGACCAGCTTTTATATTTTCAGGGTTTTTAATCGCCCCCGCTCTGCGATTTCATTTTTCTATTGCGCTCATCTCTGGGGGTTAAATTAAAATAGCTCTTGTAGGCACTGGAAAAGTGGGGGCCACTTGAGAAACCACAACCCAGGCCAATTTGAATAATCGATTTATTGCTGCTCAATAACAGCTGCTGGGCACGTTTGAGGCGCAATTCCAGATAGTAACGCGCCGGCATACTGCCCAGATAACGCTTGAACAACCGCTCCAGATGACGCCGCGACAGATTGACTCGCTTGGCTATCTCCTCGGTAGCCAGAGGCTCCTCGGTATGGGCCTCCATCAGCTGGATGGCCTGCATCAATCTGGGTTGGCTCTCGCCCCCCAGATTCTGCAGTGGCAGCCGCTGCCGCTCGCTGGGCAGACGGATACGCTCCAGACAGAGCCACTCCGCCACCTGGGCCGCCAGCTCGTCATCATCATATTTTTCAATAAGATGAAGCATGAAATCCAGCGTGGCCGCCTGACCGGCGCAACTGGCGCGCACCCCTTGCAGATCGCAGAGCTGCTGGCTCACCGGCTGCTGCGGAAACTGTTCGCGAAACAGCGCCACCCCCTGCCAGTGCAGGGTAACCGCCTGCTCCTGCAACAAGCCCGCATCCGCCAGCCAATAGCCCCCCAGCTGGACACCCACCAAGCGGGCCGAACTGTGGCTGGCCAGGCGCTGCAGAAATTTGCGGCTGCGCAGGCTTATTTTTTCAACCGGCAACTGTTCGCTGACAATAAATAACAGATCCAGCTCGGGTGTCTCATCTATGGAACAGTCTATGCCCCATGTGATCCGCGAAGAAAGGGTTAATGGCTGAGCCGAGTCGGCGATGTAAATAAATTTATATCGTTCATAACCCAAGAGAGCATTGGCCTGTTCCAGGGGGGAGGAAATAGCCCCCAAGGTCAGAACCGAACAGGGTGGAATAATATAGACCCCGACATAAATAGTCGCTTCGGGGTCTGTGATATAGGGCATGATGATGGCTCGATAACTAATTTAATTCAGGGGTTAGCCTCTCTCTTATACACATCAATGGACGTTAGATGAGATAAATACCGAAAGATGCGGCGAACGGCCCTCCCCTTGAAAAAAGGGGAGGGAGCCTCTGCCTTCCTGCACCTCTCATCAACGAGAGGGGAGTTGTGTATAAATGTTCGGCTCACGCGCTTATTTCAGGGCCCCGGATAAAAATTGCTGCAAGCGCTCACTCTTGGGGTTGGTAAATAACTCATTCGGATGCCCCTCCTCCTCGATCACCCCCTGATGCAGGAAGATGACATGGTTGGAGACATGGCGGGCAAAACCCATCTCGTGGGTCACCACCACCATGGTTTTCCCCTCTTCGGCCAACTGCTGCATGATGCGCAACACCTCGCCCACCAGCTCGGGATCCAGCGCCGAAGTGGGTTCATCGAACAGCAACACCTCCGGCTCCATGGCCAGGGCCCGGGCAATGGAGACCCGTTGCTGTTGGCCGCCGGAGAGATGGGCCGGGTACTTGGCCCGGGCCCGCTCATCTATCCCCACCTTCTCCAGATAACGGATCGCCCTATCGTGGGCCTCTTCCCGACTCACCCCCAGCACATGCAGGGGGGCGGCCATGACGTTATCCAGCACCGTCATGTGGTTCCAGAGATTGAAGTGCTGGAACACCATGGTCAGCTTGGTGCGCAACAGCTGCAGCTGCTTGTGGTCAAACACCTTCAGTTGCTCATCCAGATCCCGCACCATGCGGATCTCTTTACCGTTGATGTAGATGGAGCCCTCGCTGGGCTTCTCCAGAAAGTTCAGGCAGCGCAAAAAGGTGCTCTTGCCCGAGCCGGAGGAGCCAATGATGCTGATCACATCCCCGGCTTTGGCGCGCAGCGACACCCCCTTGATCACCTGGTGACTGCCGTACTGTTTGTGCAGCTCTTTCACCGCCAGCTTGTAATCCTGCATGTTCTGCATAGCATCGTTTCCGTGACATCAGTGATGAGTAATGGGTTTGAGGTGCACCAGCCAACGCTGCTCCGCCAGCCGGAACAGCGCTACCAGTCCGAAGGAGATCGTCAGATAGATGAGCGCCGCCAATCCGAAGGAGTAGAAGGGCTGATAGGTGGCAGCATTGGCATCCCGCGCCACCTTGAGGATATCTGGCACTGTGGCCGTGAACGCCAGCGAGGTGGCATGCAGCATCAGGATCACCTCGTTGCTGTAGGCCGGTAGCGCCCGACGCAGTGCTGCCGGCAATATGATGTGGCGGTAGAGGCGCCAGCCGCTAAAACCGTAGGCTCGGGCCGCTTCGACCTCACCGTGGGTCAGATCGCGAATGGCGCCGGCGAAGATCTCCAGGGTATAGGCGCAGGTATTCAGGGTCAGCGCCAGCAGGGTGCAGAGATAGCCACTGCGGAAGAACCAGTTGAGGAAGTCCACCTCCCGTACCCAGCTCAGGGAGTAGACGCCGGAATAGAAGACCAGCAACTGCACATAGAGCGGCGTGCCGCGAAACAGGTAGGAGAAGCCCCACACCGGCAGCCAGCACACCTTGCGCCGGGAGACCCGCGCCACCGCCAGCGGCAGGGCCAGGAAAAAACCAGCGATGACAGAGATGACCAGCAGCCAGAGGGTGACCGCGACGCCGGTGAAGTGGTAGCCGTCGCTCCAGAGGAAGGCCTTGCCGTACTGTTGGAGTATTTCCGTCATAGTTGCGCCTCCCGCACACCGGCCCCATAACGCCGGGAGAGCCAGTAGAACACCAGGTTGGAGAGGGTGGTGAAGAGCAGGTAGATGGCGGCAGCCACCAGGGTGAAGAGGAAAAAGTGAAAGGTGCCCTTACCGGCGTTCTGGGTCGCCTTCACCACGTCGGCGAGGCCAATGATGGAGACCAGCGCCGTGGCCTTGAGGGTCACCAGCCAGTTATTGGCAATGCCCGGCAGGGCAAAGCGCATCATCTGCGGGAATATGATGATATGGAAAATCTGCCACTGGCTGAAGCCGTAGGCGTTACCCGCTTCGGCCTGCCCCTTGGGGATAGCCATAAAGGCGCCGCGGAAGGTTTCGGCAAAGTAGGCGCCATAGATGAAACCTATGGTCAGCACACCGGCGGCAAAGGGGTCGATATCCAGTTGGGGTAGCCCCAGAAACTCGGTGATCTGGTTCACGGCGATCTGCAGACCGAAGAAGATCAGCAGCATCAGTACCAGGTCGGGAATACCCCGCACCAGCGTGGTGTAGAGTTGCGCCAACCCCACCAAGCCGCGTCGCCCCGACATCTTGGCACAGGCGCCCAGCAACCCCAGCAGCACAGAGACCATCACCGCCAGCAGCGCCAGCTGCAAGGTGACCAGGGCCCCCTGCCACACCACCTTCTCATATCCATATAACATAGCGACTTCCCTCTGCGTCACGCCACGGGCTGGCCAGCGGCCAGCCCGTTACCCTCATTTACCGTAGATATCGAAGTCGAAATACTTGCTGGCAATCTTCTGGTAGCTGCCATCCTTGAGCATGGCGGCCAGCGCCTGGTTCAGCTTGGCCTTCAGGGCGTCATCCCCCTTGCGCAGGCCGACACCCGCCCCGACGCCAAAGTACTTGGCATCCGCCACCTCTGGGCCACTGAAGGCATAACCGGCGCCCTGGGGCTGCTTGAGGAAGCCCTCATTGGCGGCGACCGCATCCTGAAACGCCGCATCCAGCCGACCGGAAGCCAGATCGGCATAGACCAGATCCTGACTCTGATAGACCACCACCTCGACGCCCTTCGGCTGCCACAGCTCCTTGGCATAGGTCTCCGCCGTGGTGCCCTGGAACACCCCCACCCGCTTGCCTTGCAAGGCAGCCGCTTCCGGCGCCAGAGATGCGCCCTTGGCAGAAATCAACCGGGCCGGAGTGCCGTAGAGCTTGTCGGTAAAATCGATCTCTTTTTGGCGCTGCGCAGTGATGGACATGGAGGAGAGGATGGCATCGATCTTCTTGGCCTTGAGGGCGGGGATCAGCCCATCGAAGTCATTCTCCACCCAGCGGCACTTGGCCTGGATGCGCTGGCACAGCTCGTTGCCCAGATCGATATCGAAACCGGCCAGCGTGCCATCGGCCTTCTTCATCTCGAAGGGGGCATAACCCGGCTCTACCCCCAGGCGGAGTTCCTGAGGCTCGGCGGCGCTGAGGGTGCCGCTGACGGCGACAGAGAGCAGGCAGAGTGTCTTTAACAGAGTACGCATGGTTATATTCCCTGAAGAAGTTGAAAGTGGTTGCAGCTCAAACCAATAGAGCAGGATGTATGCCATAGCCGGTAAATAGGCTGCATGCCAAAGCCATCGGGAATTAATCATTGAATAACTATCGGGCCACTAATGAATATAAACGCACAAACAGGCTAATTACTCCTGAGGCCATTCATATTAGGTTCACTATTCACCGCCACCCACAAACGGGCTAATTTCACCCACAAGCCTCATGCTGGCTCAGGCGGCGCTAATTACGATCACCATAAAAGTGCAAACCACAGGCGGGCGGCTTCAGCTGTTTTTGCCATCAACTCGGCAATGGAGCAGATAAAAACTCACAGATCATGGATATAAATGCATAAATAGCCATTATGGCCCTATTATCCACTCACGCATGAGGCGCTGCCGGAAGATAAGACTCAATAGAAGCATAAAGCACAGGAAAAACGCCCCAGCATGGGGCGCAGCAGAAACACCAAAATTACGCCGAGAAATACAATCAAATTTACGACCTGTTTATATAGTTTTACGCCCGACGGCTTAATTAAATCGCCAGAAAAGCCTACCGCTGATTTAATTAAAGCCCACTCACCCCGCGTAATAGACTCGGATGAGTGTTTTTAAAATCGCCGTCGGATTTTAAACCCAGGCTAGTTAATAACCGGCCAAACGAAACCAATGGCGCCGACGCTGCGACACAACGCCCATCCCCTTGATGCCAGGGCAGGAAGGCAGAGGCTCCCTCCATTTTTCAAGGGGAGGGCATGGGGAGGGATTAACGGCGTGTCGGCGTAAGGTGGCCCCGATGCCGCATGAGCACCAACACTTAACGGGGAGAGGGGCGGTCAGGAGAGCCCTTAACTCTCGACCAGGGCACAGAGTGGCTGATGCGGGACCGGCGCCACAAAGGCCTCGCCTACCTGCTGGCCGAAGTCCTGCACTATTTGGCTCGCCATGGCCACTATCTCCTGGCAAAACTCCAGGCCTGAACCCAGACGCCAGGAGGCCACCAGCGACAGGCTGGAGAGGCCATGGTGGGAGCCATCCCCCACCTGCAGCTGAGTCAGCTTGCCCTGCTGCAACTGCTCCCGCACCAGTACAGGCGGTATGGCCCCGACGCCGAAGCCATCCTCGATCAGCCGCCCCATGGCGGCGAAGGAGTTCACACAGTTGACCCGGGGTGCCACTATGCCGTTCAGATGCAGCAGGCTGAGAATGTCCTGATGGGGGCGGGAATGGGCGCCGAAGGTGATGAGCCGCTCCCGGGCCAACTCGGCCAGGGAGCCGTAATGGCGATCCAGGGGCGAGCCGGTCGCCACAATCCAGCCTATGGGGTAGCGGGCCAGCTCCAGGTTCTCCACCGCCTCCAGCCGCAGCAGATCGGTCTGGAAGACGATATCCAGATAGCCCTTCTGCAACTGATGCGTGAGGCTGCGGGCGCTATCCGAGGTGAGCTCCAGCTCCAGATGGGGAAAGCGGGCGGAAATCGCCGCCACCAGCGCCGTCAGCCAGGTGTAGACCACGGAATCTATGACGCCGATACGGATCTTGCCCTTCCCCTGCCGGGCCGCCCCCACCGCCTGCAGCAGACCATGACTCTGGCTGACCAGCCGCTCGGCATGCTCCCGCACCAGCTCACCATCCGGGGTCAGGGTCACCCCCTTGCTGTCGCGGACAAAGAGCCGCACCCCCAGCTCCTCCTCCAGCACCGCAATCCGGTGCGAGACTGTGGCCTGGGTCAGAAACAGCCGCTCGGCGGCCAAGCGAAAACTCTTCAATCTGGCGACCCACAGAAAGGTCTCCAGGACTCGAACCTGCATATCTATGCTCCCAACAACCTATGGCTTCCAACGCGACATAGCGTCGCTCTAATTCGGCACTCCATGGTTATTGCAGCTTACAGGCCAAGATCCCCTCCGCGCAGAGCATGGCTCCAGCGAACCGCCCCCCGGGGCTCAGGGGTACGCCTGGGTGAACGAAATCTTCTATCACAGGCCATGCAAATTACTCGTTAGACAGCCAGGGAGCCCGGCTCAATAATCGCCACATCAAGGGGTTACGGGCCAGATCCCCGAAAACCGTGCCCAAACCCAGCGCCTTTCTGTCGCCACTATTAGAGTCCACTATGCACCCTCACCCGCCCTCCCCGGCGGTCCGCCCCGTTCCGGGCTGGACTCCGGTTGCCTTCTCCTGCCTGCTGATCGCCGTCGGACAATCCGGGGTCGGCTTGATTCTCCCGGCGCTCCCCGTGATGCGGGAAGCCCTCGCCGTCTCGGGGCAGGAGGTGCAGTGGCTGCTCAGTGCCTTCCTGCTGGGGTTCGGCCCCAGCCAGTTGGTCTATGGCCCGCTCTCGGATCGCTACGGCCGTCGCCCCGTGCTGCTCTGGGGGTTACTGCTGGCCCTGGCCGGTGTGCTGCTCTGTCTGCTGGGGCATGACTCCCTCTGGGCTATTCTGGCGGGTCGGCTACTGCAGGGGGTGGGGGCAGGCGGAGCTTCGGTGATCGCCCGGGTCAGCCTGCGGGATCAGTTCGAGGGGGGGCGGCTACGCCAGGTGATGTCCCAGTTCGGCACCATGATGGCGCTCTTCCCCATGCTGGCCCCGCTGTTGGGGGGCCTGCTGACCGAGCGTTGCGGCTGGTTGAGTCTCTTCCTCGCCATGGCAGGTTACCTGCTGCTACTGAGCATGCTGGTGGCGTGGCGCTTCGAGGAGTCCCACCCCGCCCAACGGCAGGAGAGAGGGCCAGGAGTCGGGGAGATAGTGCGCCAATACCAGCAGCTGCTGGCCAACAGCCACTTCTGTTGCTACTCGGGAATTGTCTGGATCCAGTATGGCCTGGGCATTCTCAGCCTCTCCCTCATCCCCTTCATCATGCAGCAACAGCTGGGGGTCAGCAGTGAGCTCTACGGCCGCTGGACCCTGTTACCCGCTGTGGCCCTGATGCTGGGCAGCGGGCTGGCCAATCGTCTGCGCCAGCGCATGAGCCAGGAGCAGATGCTCTGGCAAGCGGCCCTGTTGCAGGCCCTGGCCGGCGTCGCCATGTGCACCCTGGCCAGCACCCCCTGGAGCGTGATGGGCAGCCAGGCCCTCTTCACCTTCGCCACCGGCATGGCCTTTCCCAACGCCCTCTCCTGCCTGTTAGAGCCGTTCCGGCAGAAGGCGGGCACCGCCACCGCACTGGCCGGGGCGGGCCAGATGCTGAGCGCCGCCCTGGGCAGCGCCCTGCTGATCCACGCGGGCCTCCACACCCTGCCGCAACTGGGCAGCCTGCTGTTTATCGGTGCCCTGCTGCTGGCGGTGCTGGTACAGCTGGGTCACCACGCCATTCCGGCCTCCGATGAGTGGAGCGTACAACCATAATTTGATCTATAGCCCTCTGAACTCCATGGATCTGAAGTACTCTTATGGGAGTCATCAGAGAAACAAGGGGTAGGGATGCTCTCGTTATTTAACTGGAATGAAGGTTTCTTGACCCATATCTCCTCCGTGGATGAGCAGCATCACCAGCTGGTGGAGTTGATCAATGACCTGGGCGAGATGATCTTCTCCTCGGATACACTGGATCCGCTGCAGTTTATCCCGGTACGCGACAAGCTATTCAACTATGTGCATCAGCATTTTGTCGATGAAGAGTCCATCATGGCCACCGCCGGGCTGGATCCGCGCCACTGCGAACCACATATCCTGGCTCACCAGGCCTTTCTCGCCGAGGCCCTGGTGTTGGGCGATATCACCAATGGCTTCTCTATCGACGAAGCCCGCAGATTGGTTGACTACCTGATCAATTGGCTGGCCTACCATATACTGGGCATGGATCAGACCATGGCCAAGCAGGTACTTGCCGTCGAAAAAGGCGAGAGCGCCGCCACCGCCTATGAGACCGAGGCCCAGTCCGCTCGTTACAGTTCGGAGCCATTACTGGCGGCCATGAGCGGTCTCTTCTATATGGTCTCGGAGCGCAATCGGGAATTGCGTTCGCTAAATCGTGAGCTGGAGATGAGGGTCAAGGAGCGAACCCAAGCGTTGGAGACGGCCAATCACAGGCTACAGCTGCTCTCAACCCAGGATGATCTCACCAAGTTACCCAATCGTCGCTTTGCCTACTTGAGCCTGGATCAGCAGTGGCAAGAGAGAGTGCGTTACCAGACGCCACTGGCTGTGCTGATGATCGATGCCGATCAGTTCAAGGCGGTGAATGACAACTTCGGCCATGCCATGGGCGATGCCCTGATCTGCGAAATTGGCAGACGTATTCGCAGTACAGTCCGCGCCAGCGACATAGTCTGCCGTCTGGGGGGCGATGAGTTTCTGGTGATCTGCCCACGCACCGACTATGCCGGGGCCACCGAGTTAGCCAGAAAGATAGTGGCCGCCTCGCTCCCCTTTCATACCCCGGAGGGAGAGGAGTGCTGGAGGGGGGCCCTCAGCATAGGCACAGCCGAAGCGGATGCCACCATGCGCAACCCGGAGGCGCTACTGGCGGCCGCCGATCGGGCCATGTATAGCGCCAAACGCCAAGGCGGCGCCCGCGTTTCCTGACCCGCCCAAGCCCTTCTGTTATCCAAGGAGGGAGGGCTTCCCCCTCAAGGGTGCAGACAGAGGATCACAGACGAGGCCTTGAACACGGCGCAGGCGCGCTGGCCCACCATCAGCTCCAGGCGCGCTATGCTGTCGTGAGTCACCACGGCACAGACCGTCTTGCCGCTGGCCAGGGTCAGGGTCACTTCGGCGTTGACCGGGCCATCGTGAATGCGGGTCACCTGGCCCCAGAGGTGATTACGGGCCGTGGTTCTGATGGCCGGATCGGTCAGCAAGAGTATGGAGGAGGATTTGACCAGAGCCAGCACCTCCATGCCAAGGGCCAGCTCCAGCGACTCGGCTGATTCTCGGGTGATCACCGCCACCAGCTCATTCTCGTCATCCAGCTTGAGGCAGGCCTCGAAGTCCACCTGACCCGCCCGCAAGGCGGTCAGGGTGCCGGCAAACTGGTTGCGGGCACTGCTCTTCATGGACATGCGCTTGAGCAGTTGGCGGAACTGCTGAAAGTCGTTGCCCTCGCCCGCATACATGCTGTTGGCCAACCGATCCAGCGCCTGCTGGTACTCAGCCTCCAGGGCCCGATAGAGATCGATCACCTTCTTGCCATAGCTAGTCAGTTGGGTACCGCCCCCCTGACGCCCACCGGCCGCTCGCAGCACCAGCGGCTGATCCGAGAGGTTGTTCATGGTATCGATGGCATCCCAGGCGGCCTTATAGGAGAGAGGCACCGCCTTGGCGGCCTGAGTGATGGAGCCATGCAGGGCGATCGCCTCCAACAGGCGGATACGGGTATCCCCCAGAAAGATGCCAAATTCGGTTTCCACTTCCAGTTTGGTACGCAAACGCGGTGCGCTCTGTTCGATTGTCATTGTAGTGTCCTGTTTATAACGCCCCCAGCTAGCCACCAAATGGCAACTAACGAGTCCGTTTATAGCGCTGTCGCTATGGTTGTATCTATACAGGCTGGAGGATTAGAGTCATTCCAGCCCGCGAATTCGTCGCTATGCCCTGCTAGCTATAGCGACTAGCTTGCGAGGATCGGGCCAACTTGCCCCTGAATTACCTGAAGTTAGAAGGAAGAACAGATGAAAGTCAGCGCACGGAATGTATTCGAAGGCACCATCTCCGCCCTGGTCAACGGCGCGGTCAACACCGAAGTAGAACTGACCCTGGCCGGTGGCGACAAGCTGGTGGCCATAGTCACCGAATCCAGTACCCAGTCTCTGGGGCTGGCCGTGGGTAAAGCGGCCACGGCCCTGGTCAAGGCCCCCTGGGTCATAGTGCTGGCCGGTGAGAGCAACCTGAAGTTCAGTGCCCGCAACCAGCTGAGCGGCAAGGTGCAGAGCCTGAGCAAGGGTGCCGTCAACACCGAGGTGGCTATCGAGCTGGCCGGTGGTAGCCTGGTCTATGCCGTCATCACCAACGATGCCGCCAAAGAGCTGCAACTGAGTGTTGGGGCCCCGGCTTCGGCACTGATCAAGGCCAGCCACGTCGTTCTGGCCGTCCCGGCCTAAGCCGCGACACCCCATATCGGGGCGTGACGCACCGCAATAGCGCGCCAACCTTCCGGTTGGCGCTCTGCTCTTCGGCTCTCAGAAGTCGTAGCGAGCCGCCAGCTGCCAATCGTTGGCCGCATCCACCGCCAGACCCGTGACCGGATCCTTGACCGCGGCAAAGGAGCTGGCCTCCTTGTTGTTGATGCGGAATTCAGCCGCCAGGCTCAGGCGACGGTTGAACTTGTAGTTGGCGCCTAGCGTGTAGTAATCCACAGTATCACTGCTCACCCCATTACTCTTGCCTGCCACAGCGTCAACGCCCTCGGCCTCCTGCTTGTTCCACATGGCCAGCACACCAACGCCATTTTGGAAGTTATAGCCCAGCGTCGCCTCATAGCCATCGTGATCATAGCCTGGCTTGTACCACTGCTGACCCGAGCCATAGGCGAACGCCGCATAGAGCGCCTTGTCGTCATACTTGGCGCCCAGAGTCCAGAGCTTGGCATCCTCATAGCTCCCCTGCTGGCCCACGCTGTAGCTGGCCCCCAGACTCGCCACGGGCAGCGGCTTATAACTCATAGCCACCCCATAGGCGCTGTTATCCTTATCCACCGCCACCTCTTGCTGACTCTTGCCGTTACTGTCCTTGCTGGTACAGACCCCATCGGCACAGGTGTCTTGATTAGTGCGCAGCTTGTAGCTCAAATCCATGCCCAGTTGCTTGTAACTCAGGGAGTACTTGAATTGATCTGAGGAGCGCTTGGTACCGAACTTGTCGACCCCCACCCCCAGACCATGGTTGCCATAACCATCGGTCAGCGAGACATCGGTCCAACTGGTTACCAAGTTGGCGGCACCATTCTGGCGACCAAAGGTGAGGGTGCCAAAATCGGTGTGCGAGACCCCACCAAACGCCAACCGGGTGGCAACCGTGCTGCCCTTCTCGGTATCTAGGGTGGGCACAGTGCTGGGGCTGGCCTTATCACCCACGTTCAGTTGCCCCTCATAGGTACCAATGGCAGTCAAGGTATCGTTGATCTTGCTTCGGCCCTTGAGGCCAAAGCGCAGGAAGGTGTTAGAGCCATACAGCTCGCTATCCCGCTCATCACCAAAGTAATGGCCCGCATAGGCGCGCCCCGTCATATCAATGGAGCCATATTGATTGTTGAGCAGAGAAACGGCATGAGCTTGCCCGGCAGTGACGGCCAGCGCCACCGCAAATAGTGTTGTCTTCATGATGAGCGTCCTAAATTTGGATTATCTGAATATCAAATTCTTCTGATGAATGGGTTGAATGGAGGGACTCACTAGAGCCCCAACTCCAATGCAATTAATGGCTGTAGCCGTAGCTGACCATGATGGCCTTGGCCGTATCGCTCTTGAGGTAGTTAAGCAGGGCGGTGGCGGCTGGGTTGTCTTCGCCTCTCTTCAGCAAGACCGCATCCTGATAGAGGGGGCTGTAGAGGTTTTCCGGCACCCGCCAGGCGGAACCCTTGGGGATCTGGCCATCCTTATAGACTTGCGACAGGGCGACAAACCCCAGCTCCGCATTGCCTGAATCCACAAACTGCTTGGTCTGGGAGATGTTCTCGCCCGTCACCTGTTTGCTCTGCAGGCTGGCACTCAGACCCAGCTTATCCAGGGTTTCGATAGCGGCGGCACCATAAGGAGCCGTCTTGGGATTGGCAATGGCCAGATGTTTAAAGCTACCGCTCTTGAGCACGGCCCCCTGGTTATCCACCAACTTGGCATCCGCCGACCAGAGCACCAGCTTGCCCCGAGCATAGGTAAACAGGGAGTCGGCCAGGGCCAGCTCGCTCTTCACCAGCTTCTTCGGGGTCTTGCTGTCAGCGCTGACCATCACCTCGAACGGCGCCCCATTCTGGATCTGGGTAAACAGCTTACCGGTGGCACCCGAGGTGATAACCACATGATGCTGGGTGCTCTTCTCAAATTCGGTAGCAATCTCCTGCATGGGAGCCAGGAAGTTGGCTGCCACCGCCACCAGCACCTCATCGGCATGAGCCGCAGAGGAGCAAGCCAGCAGGGTCAACAGCAAAGAGGCGAGGGTTAAACGATGCGAGTCTTGTTTCATCTTGTTATTCCTTGTGTCTGATTCTCTCCAATGTCGCTATATCCACACGGGTATAACGACAGTGCACAAACAGGAGGCGTTCAACCATATGGCTATAACTCTAGCTATATAACGATAGAGCCATAGTTGCCGATAAAATTAATCAGCAAACCCAGTTTAAACAGCATTTTATCCTGGCGCCCTCTCTTTGGCCTCATGCCACAACAGCGGGTGCAGTAGGGTAAAAGCAAGATAGAGGCCAAAATCGGGATATTAGGCGGGAGGCCACAAGAGATAGCCCAGGCTAAGGGTTAACCTCGGAGGAGATAGCGGCACCAGCCAGCGCTATCCCCTATAAAAGACAGCGCTGGGCGATTGTGCCTATGAGGCTAAGCAGCGAAGGAGACTGGGGTAACCGCCAGATACTCGGCCAGCGCCCTGAACTCGTAGTATTGATATTCACTCATGGGGTATCCCCAGCGGGTTGTTGCAGAAGAGATTGCCGCATCGACCCGTATCGGTTTCTCGGTCGCTGGTGCAACCGCCGTGGGTGATGAGGCATCCGCCGCCATCCAACCCCAGAGCCGCATTGCCAGACCACTCAGCACCAGCAGCCCGGCGCCCCACCATCGACTCACCAGTAGTACTTCTGCTGCTTCGACCAGGGCATGGCGGCATAACGGTGTTTCAGGGTCTGGAACCACCCCTTGCGCACCTCGATGGGGATCTCCTCCCCACCACCACAGTGGTTATCTCCCTGATTGGCAAAGCAGTTGATTGCCTTGTAGAGCGCAAAACTCTTCTCCTCTGCCGCGGCGTATGGATCCGTCATCACCGCCCGATAGAGGGTCATCGACTCCGGGAACGGACCGACGAAGCCATCTCCGGCACCGCCCAGAGCAGGCAGCGTCGGCTTCTCATCATAATAGCGACTGTTAGGGCCGGATCGAGGAGTGACATCGAAACAGAGTCGGATCCTGGCGCCAGCCCCCGGCTTGGCGAGCTGCTGGACCGTCTCCAGAAGGGAGGGACAGCTATACCCCTCTTCTGTGGTATAGGGTTGGGCAAACACGGTGGCATAGGCCGCCGGATCCGGCATGGTGGGGGTCAAGGCCGCATAATCCTTGAGGAACCGGGTGAAGTGGCTGTGCTCCAGCTGCTTGGTGAACAGGGTGGAGAGAGCGGTCTGCCGCACCTCGGCCGACAGGCTGGTATCCGTCACCACCTTGCGCAGCGTCTCGCCCGGTGCCGATAAGTTCAGCAACCGCAGACGCCATTCCGGATTGGTCACCAGAGAGTCGGCGGCAAACATAGCCTCCAGCCGATAGCTGCGCTCCAGCGTCATCGCCATCGCCAGCTCCAGAGCGGATTTCTGGCTCGAGTCCGGCTGCATGGCCCACAGCTGGCGCCAGTGCGCCTCGGCCTCAGGCCACTGCTCCTGAGCCAGCAGCGCCATGCCGCGCAGCATCTGCCGACTGAAGGTCAGACGATCCAGTGGCTGACCGTCGGCAGGCGGTGTGATGGCCTGCACCACGCCAGCATAGTCGTGATCTATGTAGTAACGACGAACCAGTTGCAGATAGTCATACTCGGCCTGCATGCCGGCCGCCGCGAAGCTGGGCTGCTGGGCGGCTAGCGCCTCGGCCGACAGCAGCCACTGTGGATCGCCGCCCCCCTGCAGATGGTTCAGATCCTGGATCAACAGGAAGCGCGGCGGCATACCATGACCCGGCTCATTGATCAGATTGCGGACGATCTTGGTAAACACCGCCGCTTTGTCATCCTCGGGTTTCAGACTCTGCAACTCCTTGAGATAGATGGCGCCAAGCTTGTTCTGTGCTCCCTGCAAAAGATAGAGACGCTCATGGAGGCCGATCGCCGAGTTGGCATACCTCCCCTTGGGATAGGTGGCCAGATAGTGGGCGAAAGCCTGCTCAGCCTCGCTCAGCGCCGCCGGATCGGCCTTGGTCGGATCGAAGAATCCTTCGTCATCCACGGCCTTGGCCTGGGCCTGATTGATGGCGACCCGAGCCAGCAGATAGCTGGCGGTCTCCTTGAGCCAGGGTTGTTCCTGCTGACTCAGCGCCGTGAAGCGTTGTTTGGCATCCGGGAAATCCCCCAGATAGAAGGCGCGCGCACCGCGCAGATAATCGCTGTAACCGACAGCAGCCGGGGTCGATGGCAGGGCGCTGAAATCCGGCAGGGTATCACTCTGACACAAGCCCAGCAGCGCTACCCGCGCCTCGGCCAGTTGCCGTTGCTCCTCGGCAGGCAGACCACTGGCCTGCAGGGCCTGTAAGAAGGGGGTGGCCGCCTGAGGGCGATTCAGGCTACAGCGCCCCTCCAGCCAGCCACTCGCCCGTTTGCCGGCCTCTTCGATAAGCGTAGGGTTGACGCCTAGAGCCCCGGCCAACGAGCTCATCGGCGGTAGCGCCTGCTCGGTCAACTGATCGCGATCGACCTCATCAATCGGCTCAGACGAGGTGGCCCCCCCCGGTTGTGCTGTGGTCGGATACAAGAGCGCCAGATTGGTGCCCAGGTCGTTGTTCGGTGACAGGAAGGGGAGCGACCGCACTTCACAGTCGAGACCATCCCCCTGCAAAGCCAGATAGGGCTCACACTCATCGTCACCACCACAACCCCAAACGGGTTGGGTGGCCATCAACGCCAGAACGCTGGCAACTTTCCATGGGGTATTCATGCTCTCTCCCTGAGCGTACAGCCTCTCAATGCGGCACAAGTTGGTATCCAATGAGCCCCATTATGCCAAGAGTAGTGAGTTGCCGTCACGGAAAGGGCATTAAACAGGCCAAATCAGTCGCCCTGGTCGAGTAGCCGGCCCCGCCCTCGGAGTTCAAACGAAAAAGCCTCCCGCTGCATAAGCAAGGGAGGCTTTTTCAATCCGCGCTATTTTTCAGCGCCTGTGGGTGAGCAATAAAGTTTCATACCAAATCACACCACAAGCCATATTACATTGCGGTAGGGGCACCCAGCTCTTCTATCGCGCAGGCATCCTCGCGCCAATCGGCCTCATCAAAATCGATGGCAAGAAAATGGCAGGAATCATCCTCTAGTAGCGGATAGACGCCCACTGTGTGGCAGCCTGCCAGATGATCGTAGATCACGTTATCGGACAGTGGACTCAACAGGCGGTTGCGGCACTCACCGCACTTGATGCGGGGTTTTTCGCAGAGACCAGAACGCCATTCGTTGGCGCAAGCTGGTACATACCCAGATTTGCCTGTTGTTTTACTTTCCCAGCGAAGGGGATAGACATCGGCACGCCCACGAAACAGACGGCGAAACAGAGCCACTTTTTCGGAGGTGGAAAGCGTTGATGACTCAAGCCTTCGGGGGGCAGTAGCGGCAGGTTCCTGCGGCCGCCACTCGATTCCGTACTGATCTAGCAGTGCTATCAGGCGAGCATTTTCGGCTTCAAGGGCTGCAAGCGTGTTCTTCTGGCTCATATGGGAACTAACGCAACATCCATCAGGACAATTCAGATCATCGACGCTGTTTTCGTCTGGGAATTTCAGGCTGAACTATTGGCTCGTAGGCTTTCAATCCTGCATCACCCGTCAGGATCTCAACGCGACACCCCGTAGCAGCATAGAACTCAGCAACATCCTTGATAGTGGCATCACCGAGCGAGAGCTGCTGTTGAGCCAAAGCAGGCCAACTATCAGCCAACTCAGTGAGCTTTGCTGATGTCCACAAAGTTGACTGATCAGAAAATGCAGCCCAGGGCGTATCCTGATTCGCACTCTTCCTTATCAGCTCTGCGAGTGACTCTCCGCGTTCGCGTCTATAATTTCGTGCTTGAGCTATGTGATTTCCAGTCTCAATGATGCTGGCCAGAGGCAAAACAAAAGTTGTGTTTTCCCGTTCCTCAGCCTCAATTTTGGCCGCAACTCTGGCCCGGTTCCACTTATCCGCATCCGGGCCGCAATCTTCCATACCGGGGATATCCAGCCAAACACAAAGAATGCTGGTGTCAATGACCAACACTTTTTTCATTTGGCGGCCTCCCGCTGTAAGGCAGCCTCAATAAGCCCTTCAGATGTGAGTCGTCCCAGTGACCCTGAGGCCATCAACTTGGGTAAGTGCTCAACATCTTCCAACTGTGTCAACTGACTGGCCCCAGTCTCGCCATTGCGATGGGCAACAGTAATAAAGGGCACCATACTCGCACCTGCCGCATCCAAAAGTGCGGGGTTATGAGTCGTGACAATCACATCTATCCCCCGCAGCTTACCGAGAGTCCGTAGCATCTCAACCAGTACATGGGCGCGAGAGGGATGCAAGCCATTATCCACTTCTTCAATTACCAGCAAGCTGCCTGGTTGACGAGTGAGCATAGCCGTGACTATAGCCAAATAGCGCAAAGTGCCATCTGACATTCCCCTTGCATCCACTGTATGTGACGCTGAATCTGACCACCCTTCTTTACAGTAAAGCATGGCGTCTGTCTGAAATCGCCCAACCGGCTCAGTCCATATTTTCAATATGTCTCGTTCCGGCAATGCCTTCAGGTAATCGGTCAGCGTTCTCTCAACCTCTGACTTACGCGGCGCATCGAGAGCGGCAAGCACACCAGCAATGTTTGAACCATCCGCCTGCAACTTTTCAGAAAATGGCGTGTAAGCACGCATATGACTAGGAATGGGGTCAAAAACAAATATCTGCTGAAGCTGGTTGAGAACCCGCCTAACCCCCTCTTGAACCTCCTTCCGTAAATTCAAGGTATCGGCCTGAGCTAGCACAATAAGGGATCGATTTACGTCTAGGCGCTTACCTGGCCCTTTAGTTCCTGTGGAAAAGTAGGCGGGTAAACCAGGAGCAGAACTCTCCTGGGGTTGAGTATAAAAAAGGCGGCTTTCTTTAGGGATTTGACTGCGCGGACCGTACTTCAGCAATTTGAGCTCTTCACGAGCAACCTCAGCCTTAGCACCATTTACTTGTATGCTTAACTCATAGCGGTAATCTTGGTTTTCTGTCTCTCCACCCAAGGTCAACTCTATCGTGAATTCATTAGTGGGTTTACGACAGATCCACTCCATACCACCACGGATCGATGAAAGTGACACATCCCCATTGATAGCTTGAAAAATACCAACCCCAGAGGCAACTCGTTGTAAGAAAAGCAATGCATCCAGAGTATTAGATTTACCGCTGGCATTGGTACCAATGATGATGGTCAACGGGTCAATAAAGAGCGTGGCTTGCTCAAAACTTTTCCAATTATGGAGTTTCACTTCTTTAAGCATGGTGAATCCCTATTAATACCCGTTCAACTTCAAAGTACTTATCGAATAACCCTTGTTTTTAATCGGGTAAGATTGCGTACCTCACTCTTAATACAGCCTACTTAAAATGTAAAACAGAGGACGTATTTATCAGAAAGGTTTCGGTACACAACCTTATCACCTTGTTATGTTTTTTTCATAAATATCATGCAATTACTCAACCGTGACACTCTTGGCCAAGTTACGGGGCTGGTCCACATCCGTGCCCTTGATGATGGCGACGTGGTAGGAGAGCAGTTGCAGCGGCAGGGTGTAGACTATGGGGGCGATCACCTCGTCCACCTTGGGCATCTGCATCACCCGCATGGTGGCATCGGATTTGAAACCGGCCTCCTGGTCGGCGAAGACATAGAGGATACCGCCGCGGGCTCGCACCTCTTCCACGTTGGATTTCAGCTTCTCCAGCAACTCGTTGTTGGGCGCCACCACGATAATCGGCATATCGGCATCGATCAGTGCCAGCGGGCCATGCTTGAGCTCACCGGCGGCATAGGCTTCGGCGTGGATATAGCTGATCTCCTTGAGCTTGAGCGCCCCCTCCATGGCGATGGGGTACTGGCTGCCGCGGCCCAGAAACAGGCTGTTGTGCTTGTTGGCAAACTCTTCGGCCAGAGTCTGGATCTGCTTATCCAACGCCAGTGCACTCTGCACCTGCTCAGGCAGATTGCGCAGGGAGTGAACCAGCGCCGCCTCGGCAGACGGGGCCAGATTGCCACGACAGTGACCTATGCTACCCACCAGCATCAGCAACCCGGCCAGCTGGGTGGTGAAGGCTTTGGTGGAGGCCACACCAATCTCGGCGCCGGCGCGAGTCATGAAGGCCAGAGCCGATTCGCGCACCAGTGAGGAGCCGGGTACGTTACAGATGGCCAGGCTCGACATATAGCCGGACTCCTTGGCCAGACGCAGCGCCGCCAGGGTGTCGGCGGTCTCGCCGGACTGGGAGAGGGTCACCAGCAGAGAGCCAGGGCGGGTCACCGACTTGCGATAACGGAATTCGGAGGCGATCTCCACATTGCAGGTGACACCGGCAATCTCCTCGAACCAGTAACGAGCCACCATGCCGGAGTGGTAGGAGGTGCCACAGGCGACGATCTGCACATGCTCCACCTTGTTGAAGATGTCGCGGGCTCCGTTGCCGAAGGCTTCCGGCACCAGGTGGTCGCCGCTCAGACGCCCCTCCAGGGTGTTGTTGAGGGCCGCTGGCTGCTCGTAGATCTCCTTGAGCATATAGTGGCGGTATTCACCCTTGTCACCGGCATCGTGAGTCAGTTCGGACTCCAGCTCGGGGCGTTGTACCGGATTGCCATTCAGATCGAAGATCTTCACTTCGCGACGGGTCACCTCGGCCACATCCCCCTCTTCGAGGAACTGGAAGCGACGGGTCACCGGCAGCAGGGCCAGCTGATCCGAGGCGATAAAGTTCTCGCCTATGCCAAGACCGATGACCAGCGGTGAGCCGGAGCGGGCCACCACCATGCGTTCCGGCTCCCGGCTATCTACCAGCACTGTGCCATAGGCGCCGCGCAGCTCTTTCACTGCCTTTTGCAGCGCCGCCAGCAGGGTCGGTTCAGTTTGGCGATGGTGGTGCACCAGGTGCACTATCACCTCGGTATCGGTCTGGGAGATGAACTCGTAACCCAACCCCTTGAGCCGGTGACGCAGCTCTTCGTGGTTCTCTATGATGCCGTTATGCACCACGGCCAGGGTGCCGGAGACATGGGGGTGGGCGTTGGTTTCGGAGGGCTCGCCATGGGTGGCCCAACGGGTGTGGGCTATCCCTGTGCCGCCAGAGAGCGGGCTCTCCTGCAGTGCCTTGGCCAGCTCCTGCACCTTGCCCAGACGGCGCACTCGCTGCAGCTGATTATCATGAATGACAGCCACCCCGGCTGAATCATAACCCCGGTACTCCAGGCGGCGCAGCCCTTCCACCAGAATGTCCACCACATCACGCTGGGCAACCGCCCCGACAATTCCACACATGCTCTGTTCCTTATTAGTTACGCCAGTTCCGGCGCGCAGATCACCTGCACGCCCTGTTGTTCAATCTGTGCCTTGAGGGTGCCATCGATACCGGTATCGGTGATCAGTATATCTACGCTGCTCCAGGGCAATTCCAGGTTGGGGATCTTGCGCCCCACCTTGTGCGACTCGGCCAGCACCACCACCTCCCGCGCCACCTCGGCCATCACCCGGGAGAGACCGATCAGCTCATTGAAGGTGGTGCTGCCCCGCGCCGGATCTATGCCCGCCGCGCCGATAAAGAGTTGGTCAAAGTCGTAGGAGCGCAGCACCTGCTCGGCCACCTGCCCCTGAAACGACTCGGAGTGAGGATCCCAGGTGCCGCCCGTCATCAGCAGGGTCGGTTCGTTTTCCAGCTCGCGCAGGGCGGCCGCCAGGGCCAGGGAGTTGGTCATCACCACCAGACCGCGCCGCTTGCCCAGTTCCGGGATCAGCGCCGCCGTGGTACTGCCTGAGTCGATTATGATGCGGTTATGGTCGCGAATGAGGGAGGCCGCCGCCTTGGCGATCGCCAGCTTGCGTTTGGAAACCTGCTCGGCCTCCGGCACATCGGCCACCAGCTCCTGGGGCACGGGCACGGCACCGCCATAGCGGCGCAGCAGCAGGCCGTTGCGCTCCAGCTCGGCCAGATCCTTGCGGATGGTGACTTCCGAGGTTTCGAACTCGCGGGCCAACCAATCCACACTCAGCTCGCCGCGTTCGGCAAGCAGGGTGACTATGGTGTGGCGCCGCTGTTGGGTGTTGCGCTTTGGCTGCATAAGCCTTCAAGGTGAAAGCAAAAAGAAAGTTTTTGCAGTTTAATCTTTCGATTCGAAAGATCAAGTGACTTGCAGTGCACAAAATCACAATACAGCAAGATTCGTTCGCGCCACTTTCTGGCCGCGAGCATCCGCTTCAGATGAAAATAACACAGAGTGGCTCCCCCAGAGCAGCACTCAGGGGGAGAAGTGATGAAGGCGGAAGTGACGCGGTTAGATGCCGCCAGAGCCAAAGGCTTCAGCATGGATGTTGGCCGCCGGTATACCCAGCTTGCCCAACTCGCCCAGATAATGGCGCATGAAGGGTACGGGGCCGCAGAGGTAATACTCGGCGTTCAGAGGCGGCTCAGGCAGATGACGCGGCAGGAGAAACGGCGCCTGCTCGATGCCCGCATCCTGGGGCAGGAGCCGATCGTAAAAACAGCGCACCGTCACACCCGGCTTGGCGGCCATCGCCTGCAGATGGGCGTTGAAAGCGTGGGAGGCAGCATCTCGTGCTGAATGAATAAAGTGAATGGGGCGCTGGCTGCCACTGCGCACCAGATGGTTGAGGATCGACACCATGGGTGTAATCCCCACGCCCCCGCTGAGCAAGACCACGGGAGAGGTGCTGGACTCCTGCAGATAAAAATCACCAAAGGGTGCCGATAACTCGACTATCTGCCCCTCATCATACTGCTCGTGCAGCAAGTTGGAGACGCGACCCGCCGGATGCTGCTCGCTGGCTGCCTCGCGCTTCACCGAGATGCGCAGATAGGGCTGACCCGGCGCATCAGACAAACTGTACTGACGCGGCTGGAACAGATCCAACTCCGCCACATAGAGGCGAAGCGTCACGTATTGTCCGGGCTTGAAAGCGGGCAGCGCTCCGCCATCCAACGGTTCGAAGTAGAAGGAGGTGATCACCTCGCTCTCCGCAACCCGCTTGCTGATGCGAAATGGGCGCCAGCCACTCCACCCCCCCAACGTTGCCGTGGCCTGCTGATAGAGCGCACTCTCCACACCGATAAACAGTTCGGCCAGCGCCCCATACGCGGCCGCCCAGGCGTCGATAAGCTCGGGTGTCGCCGTCTCCCCCAGCACCTCCTGAATGGAGGCCAGCAGGTGTTTGCCCACTATGCCGTAGTGTTCCGCCCGTATGCCCAGGCTCACATGCTTGTGGGCAATACGCTCGACCACGGGCAGCAGCACGCTCGGATCATCCAGATTCTCGGCATAGGCCAGCACAGCCGCCGCCAGAGCCTGTTGCTGGCGCCCGGACCCCTGCTGCCCCTGATTGAAGAGATGTTTCAGCTCGGGATTATGCTCAAACATGCGCTGGTAAAAGTGGCTGGTCAAGGCGACCCCGCTGCTGCGCAACAGGGGTATGGTGGCCTGCACCAGGGCTTTTTGTTGTGGAGTCATCCCTTCACCTCCTGAGTCATGGCCACGGCAGGAAACAACACGTTATTTTCCAGATGGATATGGGCCATCAGATCTTCTCGCAACTGGTTGAGACCCGTGTAGAGCGCCCGCCAGGTGACGCAGGCAAAGGGGGGCGGTGTGATGTCATCGGTCAGCCGCGCCATAGTCTCCAGATTATCACCATGCTCCTCATGTTCCCGTTGCATGACGCTGATGGGACCTGCCGCCTGGGCCAGCAGACCATCCCGCAGCAGGGGGAGGAGGATCTGCTCCTCTTTTTGCATATGCAGCTCCAGCTCAGCCAGCATCAGGGTCAGATGTACCGACAAGCCTTTCGGGCAATCCTGACGTTCACCGTGCACATGCTCTACCCGTTTGGCCAGACGGATCAGTTCAGGCAGCTGAACGCGATGCACCTCGTGATAGCGGGCCAGCAGATGGTCAATCAGCTCGCTCCGGGTAGCCAGACGCCAGTCGTGCTCATCATCGAGTAAGGGGACAATCGCAGCCAGCTCGGCCGAGATCTGCTCGGCTGTGACATGTCTGCCGGCTATGGCCTCCGCCAGCGTCACCTTGCCACCACAGCAAAAATCGAGCTTATGTTGATGGAAGACGCGCGTGGCGCCGGGAATATCACAGGCCAGTTGGGCCAGGGTCTGCTCCAGATAGTTCATCGCGTTGCTCCGCTCCAGATAATTGATCTCAATCAATAATCTGCAGGGAATATGCCAACACATAACATACTGATTTTTAACAGTTAGTTTTCTATCGTGGTAAAAACAACCCTGATGATATAGGGTATAAAAAACCATTCAGGGTGTTTTTGACCATGCTGCTGCAACAACTGCTGACCGATTTGACCACAGAGTTTCCCCGAGCCGTGCGTCAGGAGCGGTTGGTCACCGCCATTCATCAGGCGCTGGGCTGTGGTGCCGTGGGTCTGTTGAAGCTGGAGGGAGACTATCTGAGCCCGGTGGCAGTGGCGGGGCTGGCTCATGAGACACTGGGACGTCGCTTCGCCATAAGCCAGCATCCTCGCCTGGCTACCATTCTCTCCCGACAGGGCCTGGTCCACTTTCCCCCCGGCAGCCCGCTACCCGACCCCTATGATGGTCTGCTGGAATCGAACCAGGGCGAGCCCCTGCCCGTCCATGACTGCATGGGGATCCGCCTCTATCAGGAGGGACAGTGCTGGGGCGTGCTGACACTGGACTCCCTGGCGGGCACGACCTTTGCCCCGGCTGTGATTGAACAGCTGGAGCTGGTGGCGCTAAGTGGCGAGGCCGCGATCCGCATCTGCCGACTGGAGGAGGAGATCCGGGCGCTCCAGCTCACTCGTCAACCCCAAGTGCCGGAACTGGCCAATGGGGGAGAGGAGCCCCAGGAGATCATAGGTCGCAGCCCTGTGCTGCTGAAACTGCTCCACGAGCTGGATGTGGTGGCCGACTCCGAGTTGCCCGTGCTGTTGCTGGGCGAAACCGGGGTGGGCAAGGAGTTGCTGGCACGGCGCATCCAGCGCCACAGCGCCCGACGCCATGCCCCCATGATCCATGTCAACTGTGCCGCCCTGCCGGAGTCACTGGCCGAGAGCGAGCTGTTTGGGCATATCAAGGGCGCCTTCTCCGGCGCCCTCAATGATAGAGCTGGCCGTTTCGAGGCGGCCAATGGCGGCATACTCTTTCTCGACGAGGTGGGGGAGCTCCCCCTGCTGGTACAAGCCAAACTGCTGCGTGCCTTGCAAAATGGCGAGATCCAGCGCCTGGGTTCAGACGTCCCGCGCAAGGTGGATGTGCGCATCATAGCGGCCACCAACCGGGATCTGGCAGAGCAGGTGCGCAAAGGGGAGTTCCGCGCCGATCTCTACCATCGCCTCTCTGTCTACCCTGTCCCCATCCCCCCCCTGCGGGAGCGCGGTGACGACATACTGCTGCTGGCAGGGTATTTTCTGGAACTCAACCGCACCCGGCTGGGCTTTCGCAGCCTGCGCCTCTCGGCTCGGGCCGAACAGGCACTGCGCGCCTATGGCTGGCCGGGCAATATCCGCGAGCTGGAGCATGTGCTCAGTCGCGCCGCCCTGCGCGCCGTGAGCCATGGTGCCCTGCGTACCGACATAGTCACGCTGGAACCGGCCCACCTGGACCTGGACATTGCCCTGTCGACCAGAGCCGTAACCACAGAGCCAACCTCCCCCCAGATCAACGGCAAAACCCAGCCACCATTGGCCCTGAAAGTGGCGGTTGATAGCTATCAGCGCCAGCTGATCCGCGACACACTGGAGGCCTGTGAACAAAACTGGGCCGAAGCCGCCCGACATCTGGATCTGGACCCCAGCAACCTGCATAAACTGGCCAAACGCCTGGGATTGAAGTGAGTTTCGCCAGCGGGCCCGGGCCTAAACCACCTAAAAATGGGGGCGAAACCAAGTTTAGCGTCACAAAATGGGTTCATAATGAAGCCCGAGCCAACCTATGATCCATCACTCCACCAACAAGGATTATCTATGCGACACCAAGCCGATCCCCGTATCTCAGCCTCAGTGCTGGAAGCTCTGATCAAGGCGGGCCTGATCCTGCTACTGGTACTCTTCTGTTACCAGGTTCTGGCCCCCTTCATGGCCCTGATGCTCTGGGCTCTGGTGCTGGCCATTACCCTCTACCCTACCCACCAGAAGCTGACCGCCAGAGTGGGCAACAAGCCCGGCCTGGCGGCGACCCTGATAGTACTCTTCGGCGTACTGCTGCTGGTGGTGCCATCCGGCTTCCTGCTGAGCTCGGTAGCCGATACGGTTTCCCCCCTCATAGGCAAGATGCAGAGTCACTCCCTGCAGATCCCGCCCCCTCAGGAGCAGGTGGCCAGCTGGCCCCTGATTGGCCCCAAGCTCTACGGCTTATGGCAACAGGCTGCCAGCGATCTGCCCGCCCTGCTGGGCAGCGTGGGGCCTGAACTGGCTGCGTTTACCAAGAAGTTGATGGGCTTTGCCGCCAGCATGGGCGGTGGCATGTTTATGTTCCTCTTCGCCTTCCTGGTCTCCGGTATCATGATGGCCTATGGCAAGGCGGGCGCCGCCAGCATGGAGCAGATCGCCGAGCGCCTGGCCGGCCAGGTACGCGGTGCCTCCTTTGTCAGCCTATCCAGCAGCACAATACGGGCTGTGGCCATGGGCATACTGGGAGTGGCGCTGCTCCAATCCATCGCCATTGGTTTGATTATGATGGTAGCGGGTGTCCCCTTGGCCGGGGTTTGGGCCTTGTTGGTGCTGGTGTTGGGCATAGCCCAGTTGCCGGTATCCCTGATCACCCTGCCCGCCATCCTCTGGCTCTGGCTGGGTGCCGATTACTCGCCCCTGCTGGCCGGGCTCTACACGGTACTGCTGTTTGTCGGCGGCCTGATCGACAACGTACTCAAGCCCATCATGCTGGGTCGTGGCGTCGAAGCCCCCATGCCTGTGGTGCTGCTAGGTGCACTGGGCGGCATGGTCAGTAACGGCATACTGGGCATGTTCCTCGGTGCCACCCTGCTGGCGCTGGGTTACCAGCTCTTCATGAGTTGGGTCAAGAACCACCAGCCTCCAGCTGAGGCAACCGAAACGACAGCCACACCCGAGGCTTGATGATCAAAAATGCGCCGTCACAGTGACGGCGCATTTACCCCTTATCGTCTCCCGGTTCCCCCACAAAGCAAGAGGCCCCAACACCATGTCACCCCTCTCTATCTGGTTGGTGGAAGATGAAGCCAGCATAGCCGATACCCTGATCTACACACTGGAGAGTGAGGGCTTTATCGTGCGCTGGTTCGAGCGCGGCCTCCCCCTACTGGCGGCCTTGAGCAAAGAACAGCCGGACTTTTTGATCCTAGATGTGGGGCTACCGGATATCAGTGGCTTCGAGCTCTGCCACCGCATCCGCGATGGCAGCCAGATCCCTCTGCTCTTTCTCACCGCCCGCAGTGAGGAGCAGGATCGCCTGCTGGGACTGGAGATGGGCGCCGATGACTATGTGGCCAAACCCTTCTCGCCCCGCGAGGTGAGCGCTCGGGTTCGCACCATACTCAGGCGCACACAACTCACTCCGGCACCCGTCAACCCCGCGGCCGGGTTGCAACTGGACGAGGTGCGGGCGCGCATCACGCTCAATGGCCACGCACTCAACCTCACCCGTTACGAATACCTGTTGCTCAAGACCCTGCTGCAACAACCAGAGCGGGTCTATTCGCGCCAACAACTGATGGATCTGGTTTGGGCCGATGCCGAAGAGAGCCTGGAGCGCACCGTGGATACCCATATCAAGACCCTACGCGCCAAACTGCGGGAGATAGACACCCAGAGCCAACTCATACTCACCCATCGCGGTTTGGGCTATAGCCTATGCGCCTGAGTCTGCGCCTGCTGCTGGGCTTCTTCCTGCTGGTGGCCATAGCCGCCTGGTTTGTGCTCAACATCTTCGTGCAGGAGATCAAGCCCGGTGTGCGCCGCACCGCCGAGCTCTCACTCATCGACACCTCGCGCCTGCTGGCCGAGCTGACCATGGCCGATCTGGCGGGCAAGTCACTCACCCGTGACAACCTGGCCAAGGGAACCCTCAGCCAGGCCATTACACATCTGAAACAGACCCCCATTGATGCGACTGTCGATGGCCTCGCCAAGCGGCAGGTCAACTACCGCATCTATCTCACCGATGCCAAGGGGCTGGTGATCTTCGACTCCAGCGGCAACCATCTGGGAGAGGACTTCTCTCGTTGGAATGATGTCTACCTGACGCTGCGTGGCAAGTATGGCGCCCGCAGCAGTCGGGATGATCCCAAGGATGCCAGCAGCTCTGTCATGTATGTGGCGGCCCCCCTCTTGCAGGAGGGGAAAATAGTGGGGGTGCTGACGGTAGCCAACCCAAACCGGGCCATAGCCCCCGTGGTGGCGCGCAGCGAACAGCGGCTGCAGACCGCTGCCGTATTGCTGCTGGGCATAGCCTTGCTGATTGGCTTGGCCACCACACTCTGGCTCAACCGTGCCCTGAGGCGCCTGGAAACCTATGCCATAGCCGTCAGCCAGGGTGAAGCGGCGCCACTGCCCAAACTAAGCAGCCCCGAGCTCAACCGCCTGGGCAAGGCGCTGGAGCGGATGCGCCTCAAACTAGAGGGAAAGGCCTATGTGGAGCAGTATGTCCACAGCCTGACCCATGAGCTCAAGAGCCCGCTATCGGCCCTCCGTGGTGCCAGCGAGCTGTTGCTGGAGTCACCGCCCGAGCCGGTGGCCCGCCGCTTTATTGCCTCCATCCGCGAGCAGGGTGAGAGGATGCAGCATCTCATCGACAAGATGCTGCAACTGGCCAGCCTCGAATCGCGTCCAACCCTGGAGCTTAAGCCCCTCGCCATCCATTTGCTGATCGAGCAGCAAATTGCCCTGCTGCAACCCCATGCCGAGCGCCGACAGCTAAGGCTCCTCGCTAGTCTGCAGGAGGCCAGCATTGAGGCCGATGCCCTGCTGCTGGGCCAAGCCATAGCCAACCTGCTGGATAATGCCATCGACTTCTCGCCACCAGACGGCGCCATCACCCTCATAGGTGAAATCGTAGGTGAACAGTACCGCCTCACCCTAATAGATCAGGGGCCAGGCATCCCCGACTATGCCCAGCCACGCCTCTTTGAACGCTTCTACTCCCTGCCCCGCCCCCACAAGAGCAAGAGCACAGGGCTAGGGCTCAGCTTTGTGCGCGAGGTGGTCGAGCGGCATCAGGGCACTATCACCCTGGCCAATAACCCCGAGGCAGAGAGTGGGGCGTGTGCCACGTTGACTCTGCCCATTTGTCGCTAGTGGGCTCGGGTGGCATTTAGCTGCGCAAAAAACCTCACCACTTCACCGAGAGTTCACACAGGCTCATCTTCTCCCCACACAGGGATCGCACACTGCTCTGGTCATTAACCAGAAAGGATGTCTGCCATGTTAAAGAATCTGCTTAGCCACAAGCTCACGCTGCTTGTCGGCCTCTTCTTGCTGCTGCAACTGCCCCTGCACTCCATCATGGAGCTCAACGCCGAGCGGCAAGAGTATCGCAGCGAGGCTATATCCCAGATCACCGCCAGCAGTAGCGGCCCACAACGCCTGACCGGCCCGGTACTGGTGATCCCCTACCTGGAAACCAGCCGCGACTATGTGGAAGAAGAGAAAAAGTACAAGATCTCCGTCACCAGCAAACAGCAGCTATTGCTGCCGGAAGAGCTGAAGGTGGAGGGGCAGTTGCAGGTGGAGCCGCGTAAGCTGGGCATCTACCAGAGCCAACTCTTTAATGGTCACTTCACCTTCAACGGTCACTTCGTGATGAGTGAACTAGCGTCGCTACACAAAGAGAATATCACTCTGGGCCAACCCTATCTGGCAGTGATGATAGCCGATGCCCGCGGCATACTGCAGGTACCTGCCCTGCAGTGGGGCGAGCAATCGCTGAGCTTCCAGCCCGGTGCCCGTTTCGGCAGTGGTGAGCAGGGGATGCATGCCCCCCTGCCCCTGGCCTCCCTGCAGGGTGGTGCCCCCATCCCCTTCCAGTTTGCCCTGACGCTGCAAGGTACGGATCACTTTGCTCTGGTACCGGTCGGTGCCAACAGCCAGCTGAAGCTGACCAGCAACTGGCCCCATCCCGGCTTCATCGGCAACTACCTGCCACGCCAGCGCCAGATCAGCGACAAGGGCTTCAGCGCCAACTGGGAGAGCAGCTGGTTTGCCAATAATATGCAGGAGCGTTTTTCCTCCGAGGAGGAGATCGGAACCCTGCCCGCCTTTACCGTCAGTCTGGTCGAGCCCGTTGACCACTACCAACAGAACGAGCGCGCCAGCAAATATGGCATCCTCTTCATCGGCCTCACCTTCCTCAGCTTCTTCCTCTTCGAACTGCTGAAGAAACTGCGCCTGCATCCTATCCAGTATCTACTGGTCAGCATGGCCCAGATCATCTTCTATCTGGTGCTGCTGGCCCTCTCCGAGCAGATCGGTTTCTCACTCGCCTATCTGGCCGCCAGCCTGGCCTGTGTGGGCTTGCTGGCCTACTACGCCAGCCATCTGCTGGGCAGCCTGAAACGCGGTCTGGGCTTCGCCGCCCTCCTCTCCCTGCTCTACGCCATTCTCTACGGCCTGATGCAAGCCGAAGAGATAGCCCTGCTGCTGGGCAGCGGTCTGCTGTTTGTGGTGCTCGCCATAGTGATGGTGGTCACCCGCAAGGTGGATTGGTACCAGATCGGATTGGCCGATAAAAAAGAGGAGTAAAAACAACGGCCCCGAAAGGGGCCGTTAGGTTTTAACCAGACTCACTTCTTGATCTTCACCGGCCGCTGCCAGTTGGCGACATGGCGTTGGGGAACCCGGGTGATAACCAGCTCGTTCTCTTTGACCTCACGGGTCACTGTGGTGCCAGCACCGATAGTTGCGCCCTTGCGTACCGTCACCGGGGCCACCAGCTGGGTGTCAGAGCCGACGAAGACGTTATCCTCTATGATGGTCTTATGCTTGTTGGCGCCATCATAGTTGCAGGTGATGGTGCCGGCGCCGATATTCACATCGGCCCCTATCTCGCTGTCACCCAGATAACTCAGATGACCCGCCTTGGAACCAAAGCCAAGAGAAGCATTCTTCATCTCGACAAAGTTACCCACATGGGCCTCTTCCCCCAGCACCGAGCCGGGACGCAGCCGGGCAAAGGGGCCGACCGTGGTGGCGCGGGCCAGTTTGGAGGACTCGATCACCGTATAGGGGCTGATGATGCTGTCATCGGCAATCACGCACTCCTTGAGCACACAACCCGTGCCGATACGCACGCGATGGCCCAGCTCGACATGACCTTCGATGATCACATTGGTATCAATGATCACATCCTCACCGCACTTGAGCGAGCCGCGCAGATCAAAACGGGCCGGATCCAGCAAGGTGACCCCTTCAAGCATCAGACGCTCAGCCTCACGACACTGATAGAAGCGTTCCAGTGCCGCCAGTTGCAGACGGTTGTTGGCGCCTTCCGTCTCTTGCGCCTGGGCAGGTTGCGCCGTCTCGATGAGCGCACCCGAGTTATGGGCCGCCGCAATCACATCGGTCAGGTAGTATTCGCCCTGGGCATTCTGGCAGGTGAGGCCAGAGAGCCACTGCTTGAGCTTGCCTGCCGGAGCCACCATGACGCCGGTATTCACCTCGCCGATCGTGAGTTGCTCGGCTGAGGCATCCTTCTGCTCCACTATGCCCACCACAGCACCCCGTTCACGCACTATGCGGCCATAGCCAGTCGGGTTATCCAGATTGACGGTCAGCAGGCCTATGCCACCGGCTGGCTGCACCGCCAATAGTTTATTCAGCGTGGCAGGAGTGATCAGTGGCGTATCGCCATAGAGCACCAAGACTCGCGCCTCATCAGGAATGGCGGGCATGGCTTGGGCCACTGCATGGCCGGTTCCCAACTGCTCAGCCTGCAGCACCCACTGCATCGAGGCCTCATCCAGTCGCTGCTGCAACAGTTCAGCACCATGGCCATAGACCAGATGGATGGCCTCAGCCCCCAACTGGTGAGCCGTCTCGATAACATGGGAGACCATGGGACGCCCGGCGACGGGATGCAGCACCTTGGGCAGGGAGGAGCGCATGCGAGTACCTTTACCCGCCGCGAGGATCACAACATGCAATGACATAATCAACCTTCACAATCTGGCCAAATTGGCTGGATCCTACCATATCTACCGAGCCAAGCGGCAACCAGCCAAGATCCGTTCATTGACTCGCTACGTTTTATCCTGTTGCACCTCAAGCGCACCAACATAAAGTGCAGATGGCCAATAGTTGTGCAGCACGCTAGTTAAAAGCTGCATTTTACCTACTTATTTATTGGCACGACTCCTGCTGTAACCTAATTGTAACAATCTAGTTCCCTGGCAACGAAGCCGACCCAATCCATCTGGATTAGGTCGGCTTTTTTGTTTTTATTTCACAGCAATGGAGTGCCACCATGAAAAAACTAACCTTCATCATCTCGGCTTTGCTCGCTAGCCAAGGCCAGGTTCACGCCGAAACATTTGCCGAAGGCATAGCCTCGGCCGTGAAGTGGGGAAGCGCCGCCGTGACTGAACGTTATCGCTATGAATATGTGGATCAGGAAGGCTTACCCGAGGTGGCCAATGCCTCAACCCTGAAATCGCGCCTGACCTGGACCAGTGGCACTGTGGCTGGCTTCAAGGGATTAGTTGAAGTCGATAATGTCACCAGCATTGGCAATGACAGCTACAACAGCACGGTGAATGGCAAGAAGAGTTACCCTGTGGTGGCCGATCCGGAAGCAACGGTACTAAATCAGGCAGCCCTCGCCTACACGGCAGAGAAGTGGAATGGCATGCTGGGTCGCCAGCGCATCAAGCATGGCACAGAGCGCTTTGTGGGTAGCGTGGCCTGGCGACAACTGGAGCAAACCTTCGATGCCGCCCATCTGGTCTATGCACCGAGTGCCAGTTTCAACCTCGACTATGCCTACAGCTGGCGCATCAATACCGTATTTGGCCCGGATAACCCCAATGGCCAGCTGGATGGCGACTTTCACCTGCTACGCGCCGATTACTTTATCAATGGCAACCATGCGTTGGCCGGTTTCGGCTACCTGCTGGATTACAACAACCCGCCAACTAACTCTGCCAATACCTATGGCGTCGAATATACCGGCACCTTGCTACCCTGGCTCAAGGCACACCTGAGTTATGCCCAGCAGAGCGATGCCGGTGATGCGCCAATTAACTACGATGCCCATTACTATCTGGCCGAACTGACTGCCTCCTGGCATGGCTACTATCTGAATCCGGGCTATGAGGTCTTAGGCTCTGATGATGGCAAGAAAGGCTTCGCTACTCCTCTGGCTACCCTGCACAAATTCCAGGGCTTTGCCGACAAATTCCTGACCACGCCCAAGCAGGGCATTCGTGATAGTTACTTGACTGTGGGTGGCAAGAAGTACAAGTGCGAATTTGCCGCCACCTGGCATGAGTTCAAGGCAGATGAAGGGGATCTGAATTTCGGCAGCGAGTTGGACTTGGTCGCCAGTTACCCGCTGACCAACTACCTGACGGGTATGGTGAAGTATGCCCATTTTGATGGCGAGCAAGAGGCCACTAAGCTAGTGACCGACACCGACAAGGCGTGGATGATGCTGACTGCCACCTTCTAAATAAACACAAAGAGCATAAAAAAAGCGGCCCGCGGGCCGCTTTTTGTGTTGCCGAGGGTTTAGCGATAGTTTTTGCGGGTGAGTTCCACCACGCGCAACTGGGCTAGTGCCTTGGCCAGTTCTGCAACCGCCTCCGCGTAGTCCACATCGCCAGACTTGCCGTTGAGTTTCTCTTCGGCAGCCCGCTTCGCCTCTTGAGCCTTGGCTTCATCGATATCCGCAGCGCGGATGGCGGTGTCCGCCAGAACTGTCACTGCTTCCGGTTGCACTTCCATCATGCCGCCAGAGATGTACATCACCTCTTCGACACCGTGCAATTTCACCAGACGCACCAAGCCAGGCTTGATGGACGTCAGGAGCGGCGAGTGACCATGGCGGATGCCCAGTTCCCCTTCCGCACCGGAAACCTGAACGGATTCAACGCGACCGGAGAACAACATCCCCTCGGCGCTGACCACATCCAGGTGGAAGGTAATCTCAGCCATAGATCCTCCTGCCCCGGATTACAGTTTCTTGGCCTTCTCGACCACTTCGTCGATGGAGCCAACCATGTAGAACGCCTGCTCGGGCAGATCGTCGAACTCACCATCCAGTATGCCTTTGAAACCACGGATGGTTTCTTTCAGCGACACGTACTTACCGGGAGAGCCGGTGAATACTTCAGCCACGCTGAACGGCTGGGAGAGGAAACGTTCGATCTTACGAGCACGGGCTACCACCAGCTTGTCGGTCTCGGAGAGTTCATCCATCCCCAGAATGGCGATGATGTCCTTGAGCTCCTTGTAGCGCTGCAGCACGGTTTGTACGCCACGAGCCACATCGTAGTGCTCCTGACCTACCACCAGCGGATCCAGCTGACGAGAGGTAGAGTCCAGCGGGTCAACGGCTGGGTAGATACCCAGAGCCGCGATCTGACGGGACAGAACCACGGTCGCATCCAAGTGGGCAAAGGTGGTGGCCGGGCTCGGGTCGGTCAAGTCATCCGCAGGGACGTAAACGGCCTGAACAGAAGTGATAGAACCACTTCTGGTCGAAGTAATACGCTCCTGCAACACGCCCATCTCTTCAGCCAGGGTAGGTTGATAACCTACGGCAGAAGGCATACGACCCAGCAGTGCGGATACCTCAGTGCCCGCGAGCGTGTAACGGTAGATGTTGTCGATAAACAACAGTACGTCACGACCCTCATCGCGGAACTTCTCGGCCATAGTCAGGCCGGTCAGTGCCACACGCAGACGGTTTCCTGGTGGCTCGTTCATCTGGCCATACACCATGGCTACCTTGTCGAGAACGTTTGACTCCTTCATTTCATAGTAGAAGTCGTTACCCTCACGGGTACGTTCACCGACACCGGCAAACACGGAGAGACCGGAGTGGGCCTTGGCGATGTTGTTGATCAGCTCCATCATGTTAACGGTCTTGCCAACACCGGCCCCACCGAACAGACCGACTTTACCGCCCTTGGCAAACGGGCAGATCAGGTCGATAACCTTGATGCCAGTTTCCAGCAGTTCAGTGGTGTTGGATTGATCTTCGTAGCTAGGGGCCGCCCGGTGGATAACCCAGTTATCCTGTTCACCGATGGGACCCTGCTCATCTACCGGCTCACCCAGCACGTTCATGATGCGGCCAAGGGTTTCCTTGCCGACCGGAACCTTGATGGCTTCACCCGTGTTGACCACTTCGGCACCACGACGCAGACCGTCAGAGGTACCCATGGCGATACAACGGACGACACCGCCGCCAGTTTGTTGCTGAACTTCCAGTACCAGACCCTTGGTCTGGCCTTCGCTCACAATCTTCAGTGCATCGTACACCTTAGGTACGGAGTCTTGCGGGAACTGCACGTCCACCACAGCACCGATGACTTGAACGATGATACCGTTACTCATGTCAAATCCTCTAAACCTATGAATACCTTAGCCCTATACCGCAGCGGCACCGGACACGATCTCGGTCAACTCCTGGGTGATACTGGCCTGACGGGCCTTGTTGTACACCAGTTGCAGATCGGTGATCAGATTATCCGCGTTGTCGGTAGCTGCCTTCATCGCCACCATACGGGCGGCTTGTTCACTGGCCAGGTTCTCGACGACACCCTGGTAGACCTGAGACTCTATGTAGCGACTGAGCAGTTGATCCAGCAGATGCTTGGGATCAGGCTCATACAGATAGTCCCAGTGACGCTTCTTCAGCTTCTCATCTTTTGCCTGGGGTAGCGGCAACAGTTGATCAACCTTGGGTTGCTGCACCATGGTGTTAACAAAGTTGTTGTACACCAGGTAGAGACGATCGATTTCCCCATTGTCATAGGCCTGCAGCATGACTTTCACCGAACCGATCAAGTCGTTGACCGTCGGGTTATCGCCAAAGCCGGAAACCTGTGCCAACACCTTGCCACCGTAGCGGGCAAAGAAACCACAAGCCTTGGCGCCTACCAGTGCCAGACTGGTCTCAACACCTTCATCCTTCCACTTCTTCATCGAGCCGAGGGCAGATTTGAACAGGTTGATGTTCAAGCCACCACACAGACCCCGATCGGTCGAGATGATGATGTAACCAACCCGCTTGACCTCACGCTCTTCAAGGTAAGGATGCTTGTATTCCAGGTTACCCAGAGCGATATGACCGATCACCTTGCGCATGGTTACTGCATAAGGACGGCTTGCAGCCATGCTTTCCTGTGCGCGACGCATCTTGGATGCGGCGACCATCTGCATTGCGCTGGTGATCTTCTGAGTGTTTTTCACACTCCCGATCTTGTTACGTATCTCTTTAGCGCCGGCCATCTCTAGACTCTCCATTCAAGGTGGCTGCCTGCGCAGCCACTTTAAGTTACCAGGTTTGAGTCGCCTTGAAGCTGTCGATCAACGTGGTCAGCTTGGCTACAACGTCGTCGTTGTAATCAGCCTTGGCGTTGATGTCGGCCATCAGTTCGGCATGTTCAGCATTGGCAAAGGAGAGCAGAGCCGCTTCGAAGTCACCGATCTTGGTCAATTCGACATCGTCGAGATAACCACGTTCGGCGGCAAACAGCACCAGAGTCTGCGCAGCTACGCTCATGGGCGCATACTGCTTCTGCTTCATCAGCTCGGTAACCTTTTGGCCATGGCTCAACTGCTTGCGAGTCGCATCATCCAGATCGGAAGAGAACTGGGCAAACGCCGCCAATTCACGATACTGAGCCAGGGCGGTACGAATACCACCAGAAAGCTTCTTGATGATCTTGGTCTGCGCCGCACCACCTACCCGGGATACAGAGATACCTGGGTCAACAGCAGGACGAATACCGGCGTTGAACAGTTGGGTGGTCAGGAAGATCTGACCATCGGTGATAGAAATCACGTTAGTCGGTACGAAGGCAGAGACGTCACCCGCCTGGGTTTCGATGATCGGCAGCGCGGTCAGAGAACCGGTCTTGCCCTTCACCGCACCCTTGGTGAACTTCTCAACATACTCTTCGTTGACGCGAGAAGCCCGCTCCAGCAAACGAGAGTGCAGATAGAATACGTCACCTGGATAGGCTTCACGTCCTGGCGGACGACGCAGCAGCAAGGAGATCTGACGATAAGCCACAGCGTGCTTGGACAAGTCGTCATAGATCACCAGTGCATCTTCACCGCGGTCACGGAAGTATTCGCCCATGGCACAACCTGCATAGGGAGCCAGGTATTGCAGTGAAGCGGACTCGGAAGCCGAAGCCACCACTACGACTGTGTTTTGCAGGGCGCCATGCTCTTCGAGCTTGCGCACCACGTTGGCAATGGTAGAGGCCTTCTGGCCAATGGCCACGTAGACGCACTTGATGCCAGAATCTTTCTGGTTGATGATCGCATCGATGGCCAGAGCAGTCTTACCTGTCTGACGGTCACCGATGATCAGCTCACGCTGGCCACGGCCGATTGGGATCATCGCATCGACCGCCTTGTAACCGGTTTGAACCGGCTGCGAAACGGATTTACGTTCGATAACACCCGGCGCGATCATTTCGACAGGTGAGAAACCGTCATTTTCGACCGGCCCCTTACCATCGATAGGTTGACCCAGGGTATTCACGACGCGACCCAGCAGACCACGGCCTACCGGTACTTCCAGAATACGACCCGTGCCAGTGACCTTCTGACCTTCGGCCAGATCCGCGTAAGGACCCATGACGATGGCCCCGACGGAATCACGCTCCAGGTTGAGTGCCAGACCATACAGGTTGCCAGGCAGCTCGATCATTTCGCCTTGCATGACATCGGCCAAGCCGTGGATGCGGACGAT
Organism: Pseudaeromonas sp. HNCC25DJ180; assembly: GCF_055413345.1. Taxonomy (NCBI): domain Bacteria; kingdom Pseudomonadati; phylum Pseudomonadota; class Gammaproteobacteria; order Aeromonadales; family Aeromonadaceae; genus Pseudaeromonas; species Pseudaeromonas sp. HNCC25DJ180. The sequence continues at coordinate 55,711 of NZ_JBVAYF010000014.1, read as the reverse complement.
ACCATCGCTTACTGAGACGATCGTACCTTCGTTACGCGCCTCGGTGACGACTTCAAATTGCTCGATACGCTTTTTAATCAGCTCGGCAATTTCAGTGGAATTCAGTTGCATGCTCTATCCCCAATCAAGATTGCAGCGCTTCCGCCAAGCGGTTGAGTTTGCTACGAACAGTGGCATCGATGATTTCATCACCCGCCTTAATCACCAGCCCCGCCATCAAAGATGGATCGACACTGCAGTTCAGTTTCACGGTACGACCGTAACGCTTCTCTAGAGAAGCCTGAATCTTGGTGATGTCCGCATCACTTAACGGGCTGGCTGAGCACACCGAAGCATCAAGCTGTTTATCCAGCTCAGACTTCAGGGCGACAAATTCAGCCAGCACCGCAGGCAACGCACTCAAACGTCCGTTTTCGGCCATCACCTTGATCAGGTTTTGGCCATGCTCATTTAGCTGGTCACCACAAAGCTGGACAAATAACTCGCCCATTTTTTGGGTACCCAAGGAACCTTGCAGCAGACTCTGTACTGTCTCGTTCTTCACCACTTCGGTGGAAAACGCCAGCATCTCGAGCCACTTATCCAGTGCCTTGTGCTTAACGGCAACATCGAACGCAGCTTTGGCGTAGGGGCGAGCGACGGTTATCACTTCAGACATAGCCCCTGACCCCCTTACAGTTCTGCAACCAGTTTATCGACCAGGTCGCTATTGGCGGCCTTGTCGATTTGACGCTCCAGAATTTTCTCTGCACCAGCTATGGCCAACAGAGCCACATGCTTACGCAGTTCTTCCTTCGCGCGATTCCGCTCGGCTTCAATCTCGGCCTGTGCTTGCTTGAGGATCTTCTCACGCTCGCCCATGGCATCCTGATTGGCCTCGTCGATGATTTGAGCACGGCGCTTGTTGGCCTGCTCGATGATCTCTGCAGCCTGTTGCTTGGCTTCCTTGATCTGTTCCATGGCCTTGTTTTGCGCCAAATCCAGATCCTTCTTCGCACGCTCCGCAGAAGAGAGGCCATCAGCAATTTCTTTCTGACGCTTCTCGATGGCAGCCATCATAGGCGGCCATACAAACTTCATGCAGAACCAGACGAAGAGAATAAAAGCAAGTGTCTGGCCGAGGATGGTTGCATTGATATCCACAGCACAACTCCTCTAGGGTAAATGGATAAACACAAACAGTTGGTTGTTCGCCTTACTTGGCGACAACGAACATCACATACATACCCAGACCCACGGCGATCATCGGGATAGCATCCACCAGACCCATGACGATGAAGAATTGAGTACGCAGCAGGGGCAGCAGATCCGGTTGACGAGCAGCACCTTCCAGGAACTTACCACCCAACACACCGATACCGATAGCCGCGCCGATAGCAGCCAAACCCATCATCAAACCAGCAGCAATAAACAACATTTCCATGGATTTCTCTCCAAATGGTTACAAAATAACGTTAAATATCAACTTGATAATCAGTGCTCTTCACAGGCCATAGATAGATAAACTATCGTCAGAACCATGAAAATGTACGCCTGCAGCGTCACGATCAGTATGTGGAAAATGGCCCATGGTACGTTCAAGAACCATTGTGACCACCACGGCAACATGGCGGCGATGAGGATGAAGATCATCTCACCGGCATACATATTTCCGTATAACCGCAAACCCAATGACACAGGTTTTGATATCAGGGATACAAATTCCAGCAGGAAGTTAATAGGCACAAATGCCCAGTGGTTGAACGGCGTGAATGTCAGCTCTTTGAGGAAACCAGACACTCCCTTCATCTTGATGCTGTAGAACAGGATGAGGAAGAAGACACCGAGCGCCATAGACAGGGTGATATTAACGTCAGCGGAAGGAACGACTCGCAGTTTTTGGGCATGATCCCCAGCAATCAACTGAGCCAGTTGAGGTAAAAAGTCGATGGGCAGCAAGTCCATCATGTTCATCAGGAAGATCCAGACAAACACGGTAAGCGACAGCGGAGCTATCAGCTTGTTCTTGCCATGGAAAATCCCGGTTACGGTCTCCTCCACGAAGCCTACGACCATCTCAACAAAGCACTGCAGTTTGCCTGGTACACCACTGGTTGCCCTGACGGCAACGCGGCGGAACAACCAAAGGAAGAAGAGCCCCAAACCAACAGAAAATATCATGGAGTCGATATTAACCACCCAGAAGCCAGATTCAGCACCGACCTGCCAATGATGGAGGTGGTGTTGCATATACTCCTGAGGCGTTAGCAGTTCTCCTGTTGCAGCCATGAGTTTTCCTAGTAACGGTTGTTGAGTGATAACGAAATTATCCACTGCGACATCAGGGCCAATCCGTAGGTGATAAACATGGCAACATGTTGTACCTCCAGAAATTTGAAGGTCACCCCAAACAACACTAGGGTGGCCACCAGCTTGGCACCGGCACCACAGTAGATGTCCCACAACACCAAACCAACATTCAGGTCGTCCGCTTCACGCGAACTACCTATCCAGCTGTAGAGGAGTTGGGGCACCCAGTAAATTCCACCCCCGACGAGGGCAGAATATGCAGCCCAGCCACTGTCCATTAACCACCAGACCAGTGACGCGACTACTATCAAAAAAAGCTGAATAGCGAGCACAGCCCAAGCCAATGCTTTGACGCTCATCGATGAACCCTTGCCCATCAGCTTTCTCCGATCCTTGAGACACCTGAAATTCAGGCGCTTTAATAACACAAAAATAACATTTGCACAGCCATGGTGCTCACAATCGGCAAAAAAGTTATCAATATGTAACTAATTGCTGAGCAATGTTTTTTTGCTTCGGGGGAGCTTCAACATAGCCGAATGAATAAGTAAAAACCAGTGCTTTGTCAGCAGATTCAAACCAATCCATTTACTTGCTAATCAGCAAGTTGCCAGTCTGATTAACTAACATATTCCAGTTACGACAGCTCAAATAACCTGAGCCCAATTTACTGTAGTTCAAAATGCTGCAGAATCTTATCCAGCTCCGCCTGATTCTGAAAACTGAGCACCAATTTCCCCTTTTCCTTGCCTGCGGCGACGAACTTGGCCGCCACCCCCAGCCGCTGACTGAGGCTCTGCTCCCAGGCCTGAATCTGAGGTTCTGGCTCATGGGGCTTGGCCTCCTCGCGCGGCGCCAGTAGACGTTGCACCAAGCGCTCGGTATCCCGAACCGTCAACCCCTTCTGCGCTATCTGCCGCGCCAACTCAGACTGCTGTGGACCAGTTAACGCCAACAGAGCCCGGGCATGACCCATATCCAGATCGCCATGCTCAACCAGACGTTTCACGTCATCATTGAGCTGATTCAGCCGTAACAGGTTGGAAACTGTGCTGCGGGACTTACCCACGGCTTCGGCGATCTCCTGATGAGTCAGCTCGAATTCATTCATCAAGCGCTGTAATGCTGCCGCCTCTTCGATGGCGTTGAGATCTTCACGCTGGATGTTTTCAATCAAGGCGATGGCCACAGCTGCACTATCGGCCACGTTTTTGACAATACAGGGAAGGGTCTCTAAGCGAACCAATTGGCAGGCGCGCCAACGACGCTCACCGGCGATGATTTCAAAGCTCTGTTCATCCAGTTGACGTACCACCACGGGCTGGATAACGCCCTGGGCACGGATGGAGTTGGCTAACTCCTCCAGAGCCTCCTGGGACATATCCTTGCGCGGTTGATATTTTCCCGGCCGCAGCCAGGAGAGCGGCAGGTTACGCAGCTCGCCCTGGCGCTCATCACTGAGCGAGCGCGCCTCATCGGAGCGGATGTCATCCTGGATCTGCTTATGCCGTGCCGCGGTACTGGTGCCCAACAGAGCCTCCAGTCCCTTACCCAATCCACGTTTTTTTGGTGTCATATGTTTCTCAGGCTGAGGCTGTTTCGATGGCTAATTGTTCTTCACGACGTAGTATCTCACCCGCCAGGGCCAGGTAGGCCTTGGCCCCGAGTGAAGTCTTATCGTAATACATGGCGGGTGTACCGAAGCTCGGCGCCTCGGCCAGGCGCACATTTCGCGGGATCACGGTGCGGTAAACCTTGTCACCAAAGTGCTGCTTCAACTGCTCGGAAACATCACTGGCCAGCCGATTACGATGATCGTACATGGTGCGCAATATGCCCTCGATCTTGAGGTTGGGGTTAACCACAGCCACCAGCTTGCTGATGGTATCAACCAGGGCCGTCAACCCTTCCAGGGCGAAATACTCGCACTGCATGGGAACCAGCACGGAGTCGGCGGCCGACATGGCGTTGACCGTAAGCAGATTTAACGAGGGAGGGCAGTCGATGAAGATGTAATCATACTGATCGCGCACGGCATTGAGTGAGGTGCGCAGCCGGATCTCGCGAGCAAAGAACTCCAGCAACCGGATCTCGGCAGCGGTGACATCTGAGTTGCCGGCGATCAGGTGATAGCCTCCCGCCGTCTCTGTGATGATCACCTCTTTGGCCGGCAGCTCATCCACCAACAGCTCGTAGGCCGTCCGCTCAACCTGATATTTATCCACACCACTGGCCATGGTGGCATTGCCTTGGGGATCCAGATCAACCACCAACACCTTGCGCCGGGTTGCTGCCATGGAGGCAGCCAGATTCACGCAAGTGGTGGTCTTACCCACCCCACCTTTTTGGTTCGCGATGGCGATAATTTTTCCCACAGAACTCCCCTGCTAACGTTATTGTTTCTTGAGAATGATGAGATGACGTTCGCCATCGAGTTCGGGAACATGCAGGTGATGGGCCGCAACCAGGGCAAATCCGCTGGGCAACTGCTCCAGCTCATCGGCCGGGTAAAGCCCCTTCAAAGCCAGGAAGTGGCCCTGGGGAGCCGGCAAATGACCACACCAGTTGAGCATATCCGCCAACGAGGCGAACGCCCGGCTCAGTACACCATCAAACCCAGGCTCCTGATGATACGCTTCAACCCGCGATTGCACCGGGGTCACATTCTTCAACCCCAGCTCCAGTATGACCTGGCGAATGAAGCGGATGCGCTTGCCCAGGCTATCCAGCAACACAAACTGCTTGTCCGGATTGATGATGGCCAGAGGCAAGCCAGGCAAGCCCGGGCCGGTTCCCACATCAATGAAGCGCTCACCCTCCAAAAAGGGCGAGACCACCAGGCTATCGAGAATATGTTTCACCAACATATCCATGGGATCACGCACAGAGGTGAGATTGTAAGCCTTGTTCCACTTATCCAGCAACCGGACCAAGGCCAGCAGTTGCTGTTTCTGCTGATCGGGCAGCACAAGTCCACTCTGGGCCAGCAGTTCATTCAATCTAGCGTCCAACATGCTCACCTCAGGCGCTCTTGCGCAGCAAGCCGCGCTTCTTCAGATGAACCAACAGGATAGAAATCGCCGCTGGCGTGATGCCGGAGATGCGGCTCGCCAGACCTATGGTCTCGGGCTTGGCATCGTTCAGCTTGATCTTCACCTCGTTGGAGAGACCGGAAACCTCGGCATAATCCAGATCCAGGGGCAGTAAGGTTTTCTCGTTGCGCAGCTGCTTGTCGATCTCATCCTGTTGCCGATCGATATAACCCGCGTATTTGACCTGGATCTCCACCTGTTCAGCCGCCTGCTCATGCTCGACCCAAGGGCCCAGCGCCTCAACGGTCGCCAGCTTGGCATAAGTGACCTCAGGGCGACGCAGCAGCTCTTCCAGGCTATGTTCCCGGGCTAGTGGCGCATTCAACAGCAGATTGACCTCAGAGGCCATAGGCGAAATCTGATTGACCCAGGTTGAACGCAGGCGTTGCTGTTCGCGTTCGATCTGCTCCAGCTTGTCGTTGAAGCTGGCCCAGCGCAGATCATCCACCAGACCCAAGTCGCGGCCGACGGCAGTCAGGCGCAGATCGGCGTTATCTTCACGCAGCAGCAAACGGTATTCAGCCCGGCTGGTGAACATACGATAGGGCTCTTTGGTCCCTAGCGTGGAGAGATCATCCATCATGACGCCCAGGTAGGCCTGATCCCGACGCGGCGACCAAGGATCCTTCTCCTGAGCGCGCAGGGCGGCATTGATCCCGGCCAACAAGCCTTGGGCTGCCGCCTCTTCGTAGCCTGTAGTGCCGTTGATCTGACCCGCGAAAAACAAGTTGTGCAGTTGCTTGTTCTCCATGTTGGCCTTCAGATCCCGGGGATCGAAGTAGTCATATTCGATGGCATAGCCAGGCCGCACTATGTGCGCCTGCTCAAAGCCCTTCATGGAGCGAATGATCTGTACCTGGACATCAAACGGCAAACTGGTGGAGACGCCGTTAGGGTAGAGCTCATGCGAACTCAGGCTCTCCGGCTCGATGAAGATTTGGTGCGAATTCTTGTCGGCAAAGCGCATCACCTTATCTTCGATGGAGGGGCAGTAGCGGGGGCCTATCCCTTCGATGACGCCAGCATACATGGGGCTACGATTCAGGTTCTGCCGGATCACCTCATGGGTCTGCTCGTTGGTATGAGTGATGTAACAGGGAACCTGACGCGGATGCTGTTCAGCCTTGCCCATGAATGAGAAGACAGGTACCGGGGTGTCACCTGGCTGTTGCTGCAACACTGAGAAATTGACTGATCGGCCATCGATACGGGGTGGGGTACCGGTTTTCAGTCGTCCCATACGCAGTGGCAACTCATGCAGCCGTTCGGCTAAGGCGATGGAGGCGGGATCGCCAGTACGGCCACCGCGATAATGCTCCATGCCGATATGGATAAGGCCATTCAAAAAAGTTCCTGCGGTCAGCACCACAGTTTTACTCAGAATGCGGATCCCGGCTTGGGTGATCACACCACAGACGCGATCCCCGTCGAGGATCAGATCATCACAAGCCTGTTGGAACAGGGTGAGATTGTCATAGTTTTCCAGCAGGTTGCGTACTACCTGCTTGTAGAGCAGACGATCCGCCTGAGCACGCGTGGCTCTGACTGCGGGGCCTTTGGATGAATTCAGGGTACGGAACTGGATCCCGGCATGATCAATGGCCTGAGCCATGATCCCGCCCAAGGCGTCTACTTCTTTGACCAGATGACCCTTACCTATGCCGCCAATTGCCGGATTACAAGACATCTGACCCAAAGTCTCGATGTTGTGAGTCAACAGCATGGTTTTCATCCCCATGCGTGCGGCGGCGGTAGCAGCTTCGGTTCCGGCATGACCGCCACCCACGACGATTACGTCGAACTGCTCATGATATTGCATAGGATCACCTCGAAAACTTACATCAGGATCAATGGCCAAAAAGCGGATCATTCTATCTGGTTAACGGCTTCAGGAAAACGACGAGTTGGTTATAAGTGATCCGGTAGTGATCCGAGAGCCTTGTCTTAATAGGATCTTAGATCTTTAGATCGATCTTCTTTATTGGATCTACTATTAGGATCCAAGGATCTTGTTGATAAGCCCATATTGATCAAGATGATCATGAGGTTATGAGTGATCAATTCCTGTGATCTTCACCGGATCAACCCAGGAGAAGCCTTGTGACAAGTTCCACTTTTATACACAGCTCCAAACGGGATGATTAATGATACAGAGGATAACTACCGTTTGATCATAGGTTTTACCTATACTTATTAACAGTCTAATCTTATTATTTTGCTTTGTGTTGATAAGTAGCAATGAACGGATCCTATGCTGTTCATGTTTTGTGGATAACAAAAAAGGGCCGATTAGGCCCTTCTGCTTGCTTCGCCAGTAGATGCTTGGCTATTCAATGAGTTAGTTTCGGGATCCACTGTTCCAACCAAAGATCGGCGGCATCCTCAGGTATATCGTGTTGGGTGACATCTATGTTACAGCCGCTCCCCAGGGGCTCGGCGTGGCATTGCTCTAGTAGCTGCTGCATGGTGTGGCCTGCTGCGCAGAACGTATCGTAATTACTATCTCCCAGAGCCACCACAGCGAATCTTTGCAGGCTCAGATCCGGTTGCTGCTGGGCCAGCTCAGCGGCGAAGGGCTGTAGATTGTCGGGAATATCCCCGGCGCCATGGGTAGCGGTGACCACCAGCAATATATCGCCAGCGTCGGCCTGCAAGGTGGCCAGGCTGGCCGGGTTATGGTTGCGTGTCTGGTGTCCGGCGGCTTGCAGCTTCTCTTCTATATGAGCTGCAACATATTCGGCAGCCCCCAGAGTCGAGCCCACCAGCAGATGGATAATGGCCATGCAGAATACTCCTGTTATTGAACTGGGGATCCTAGTGTGACGCCCAACAAAAAGGAGCCTAAAGGCTCCTTCTATCTATTCTAGCCAGTAGGGACTAGACGCGACGCTTGAACTCACCGGTACGGGTGTCGATTTCGATCTTGTCACCGATCTTGACGAAGTCAGAGACGGAGATGGTGAAATCTGTACCGACCAGACGAGCTGGTTTGGTGACCTTGCCAGAGGTGTCGCCACGAACGGCAGGTTCAGTGTATTCCACTTCACGCACGACAGTGGTCGGCAGTTCTACGGAGATGGCCTTACCGTTGTAGAAGGTCACTTCGCAAACGTCTTCCATGCCATCAACCATGTAGTTCAGGGTGTCACCGAGGTTTTCCTTCTCGATGTCATACTGGTTGTATTCGGTATCCATGAATACATACATGGGATCGGCGAAGTAGGAGTAAGTGCACTCCTTGCGCTCCAGTTGAACGACTTCCATCTTGTCGTCTGCCTTGAACACGGTTTCGGTGCCGGCGCCGGAGAGCAGGTTCTTCAGTTTCATTTTAACCACGGCTGAGTTACGACCGGATTTGTTGAATTCGGCCTTCAGTACGACCATAGGATCGTTACCGAACATGATTACGTTGCCTGCGCGGATTTCCTGAGCGGTTTTCATTGGATCGTTTCCTGTATTGAACCGTGATTTCGTAAAAAACGGACTATTTTAGCTGTTTTTCGCAAAATTGCACCAGTCGGCTGGCTAAATCTCCTCCAATGAGCAGCTCTTCTGGCCATTGGTGGCTGTGTTGCGTTAACTCTGTCTCATGGGTCTGCAGAGCCTGCCAGGCGCTTACTGCGGCGGGACCATCGCCAATATCATAGGCCAACGAGAGGGAAAGTAGGGTGTTATGGCAGTTTGCCGAGAGTTTTTGCCCATAACGCTGCAAAAAGGCGGTCAGCTTTTCCTGATGGGCTTGCTGCTCCTGGGGGTAGATATGCCACAAGAAGGGTTTTGCCGCCCACTGGGCTCGGAGGAAGGAGTCTTCGCCACGCACAAAGTTGAAGTCACAGCTCCAGAGCAGGCGATCGTACCCTGCTTGATCCGTCATCGGCAGGATCAGGATCGTCAGGGATCCTGATTGCCAGCAGTGGCCCGGGTCGAGACGATCCACGCCTAACCAGGGGAGGATGGAGTTTACGGCTCGTCCCTGGGGGATCAGGCAACAGGTGGGCGTATCGCCATCGCGCCAATGGGTAAGCAGGGCGGGGAGGGCATCACTCTCATAGGTGAAGAGGCTGATATAGCGGGTCTGCTCCGCCAGTGGTGGAACCCCCAACTGGTTGAATAGCCGCTGGCGCTGACTCGGATCGGCTTGCCATTGCTGGCGCTCGCTGAGGAGTGAATGCTCACAGATCAGGCCACCACTGCCGGCCGTGAAGCCGGGAAAGAAGAAATATTTGCTGAGGCCATTGGTTTGCAGGGAGGGCAGGCCATGACATTCGTCTATCCAGGATTCGGCACTCAGGTACTCCAGATTGAGCCACAGAGGGGCGGGGTGACGCTGGCTCATGCTGAGCTTGGCTTGGGGCGGCAGCTCGCAGGCGAATGCCTCTATGACTACATCCCCTGACTGCCAATCGCTGGGGAATGCCTGGGGCCAGAGGTGGATCTCTACTCCCTGGCACACTTGCCAGCTCTGCTCAGGATCCAGTTCCCGACAAATGGGGGCAAAGCTGGCCAGATCATCCACCAGCAGGCGAACTTGCAGATCAAATTCCTGTACCAGCTGGCGAGCTAGACGCCAGGTGACGCCAATATCGCCGAAGTTATCGACCACGGCGCAGAAAATATCCCAATGTTGCGGCTTGGATGACATGGTGACTCCGGGTTGCTGAGGGGCAAGAGGGCGGTTATACAAGATCTGTTCAATCGTGACCAGCTTCGGCTTTTTACTGGGGTTGGCCCTGTTTTCGGCTACAATGGTGGTCCAATCCGGGTTGTTTCTTCTTTGTCGCGAGTCTGGTTATGCCTGCCAATATTATGCTGCTTTTTGCCGCCGCTATCTGGGGATTTGGTTTTGTCGCTCAGCGTTTGGGGCTCAATTTTTTAGAGCCCTTTGCCTTTAATGGCATTCGTTTTCTGCTGGGTAGTTGTTCTTTGTTGCCGCTGATCTGGTGGTTCTCCCGTCGAACCAAAGTGTCAGAAGCCAGTGCGAGTTCACTCACCAAGGCGGGTCTATTGGCGGGGGGGGTGCTGTTTGTGGCGGCAAGCCTGCAACAGGTCGGGCTCTTGTATACCACTGCGGCCAAAGCTGGTTTTATAACCGGTCTTTATATCATTCTTGTCCCCATACTGGGCTTGCTGCTCAAGCACTCCAGCGGCGTGACGACTTGGCTGGGAGCTGGGTTGGCGGTGGTGGGGCTCTATCTGCTCAGTATCAATGATGATTTTTCCATGTCGTTTGGTGACATGTTGCAGTTTATCGGCGCGCTATTCTGGGCCATGCATATTCTGCTGATCGATCACTACAGTGGTCGGGTCAGCCCACTCAAGCTCTCGGCCGTGCAGTTTGCCGTCTGTGGCCTGTTGAGTCTGGGGGGCTCGCTGCTTATAGAAACACCGACCTTGGCTGGAGCGTTAGCGGGCTGGCAGCCTATCCTCTATGCGGGGCTGGTTAGTGTCGGGGTGGCTTATACTCTGCAGGTGGTGGGGCAAAAGAGTGCCAAACCGGCACATGCCGCCATTATACTCAGCCTGGAGTCGGTGTTTGCCGCCTTGGGAGGCGTCTGGTTGTTGAATGAAAGCCTCTCCTCTCGGGCCTGGTTGGGTTGTGGTCTGATGCTGGCGGGCATGTTGCTCTCACAGATTCGTTGGCCAACGGGTCGTAAAACAGAGCCGGAATGGATGGCCTCGTCATGAGGTTGCTAGACTCTCATCATCAAGCAAGGAGCACAGAAATGCGTTTGAGTCATATGGTGCAACCCCTGCTGGGGCTGGCTCTGCTGATCGGCATCATAGTCGCCGTGCTAGCCATCATGGCCCCCTTCATGGCGGCGATCATCTGGGCTGTGATCCTGGTCTCTGCCACCTGGGGCCCCTTTCAGTGGCTCTCCGAGCGGTTGGGAGGGCGGGAGTCGCTGGCGGCAACCCTGATAGTCACGGCCCTGTTGTTATTTGTGGTGGTCCCGCTGTTGCTGGCCTCGGTGGAGTTTGCCCAGCAATTAACTCTTTTGGCGCGAGCCATACCTGAGCAGGTGCAGGCCGGCTTGCCGGATCTTCCTCTCTGGATGGGGGGGATTCCGCTGATTGGTGATTGGGCGGCCGAACAGTGGCTGGCTCTGCAGAATCAGGACTATCAAATTCTCTCCCAGCTCAAGGGTATGGTGGGGCCAACGGCCAAGATCATGCTCAGCATGGCGGGAGCCTTGGGCGGCGGCCTGATGATGTTGCTGCTTAGCATCATCATAGCCGGTGTGTTTTATGCTGAGGGTGAGACTCTGCACCGCTGGGTCATTGCCTTTAGTCACAAGATTGCGGGTCCGGCAGGCGAAAATCTGTTGCGCATCAGCAATAGCACCATACGCGGTGTGGTATATGGCTTCATCGGCGCTGCCGTGGCTCAGGGAGCGTTGGCCTGGTTTGGTCTGGCCATTGCCGGTGTACCCAATGCCTTGAGTCTGGGTATGCTGGTCTGTCTGGTCTCGGTGATCCCCGGTGGCCCGCCGATCATCGGCTTTATCTCCGCCTATTGGCTGTTTAAGCAGGGTGAAGTGGCTTGGGCCGGTTTCCTGGTGGTCTGGTTCCTGCTGGCGGTCGGTACCGTGGACAATCTGGTGAAGTCGCTGGTGATAGGTCGCAATAGTCCGCTGCCGCTTTCGCTGATCCTGTTCGGGGTTATAGGTGGTGCCATTGCCTTTGGCATGCTGGGGGTATTCCTGGGCCCAACGTTACTGGCTCTCTTCTATACCCTGTTGCGTAGCTGGGTGAAGGAGCAGCAAACCGAATTACCTCAAGAGGCGGCGGATACCCCCCCTGCTGCTGACTAAGTGCTAGAGAGGCGGAGCTCCCGCCTCTTTTTTATATTGTGATTTATTTTGTCTATATATATGCTTATCCGCATGTGCGTTTATTTAGATGAGTTGGCTCATAGTGAGTCTAGTAGATGATGATATGACCCCTGCTCTCGCTCTCTCTCCCTGTCAATTGTTCAAGTCGTTGGCCGATGAGACCCGACTGCGCATCTGTCTGTTGCTGCAGCGGGAGGGGGAGCTTTGTGTCTGCGAGTTGACCGAGGCGCTGGCCGATAGTCAGCCCAAGATCTCGCGCCATCTGACCCAGCTCAGAAGCTCTGCCCTGCTGCTGGATCGGCGCCAGGGTCAGTGGATTTTCTATCGCCTCAACCCGGCGCTGCCTGGTTGGGCGTTGACCATTATTGAGCAAGCCGGGGTGGCGGCGGCGGGGGTGCTGGAGCGGGATAGTGGTCGTCTGCAGGCCATCAGTACCAGACCTGGCCGCTGTGGTGATCCCGGTTCGTGTTGAATACCTGTCTTTAATCTTTATCTGCAAAGGAGATGCGCCATGGCCGCTGCGCCCATGAGTCTGTTTGAACGTTACCTCACCCTCTGGGTGGCCCTCTGTATCGGGCTCGGTGTCTGGTTGGGGCAGGCTTTTCCTGGCTTGTTTCATGCCATTGCCGGGCTGGAGCTGGCCAAGGTCAACCTGCCGGTGGGACTGCTCATCTGGGTGATGATCATTCCCATGCTGCTGAAGATTGACTTCTCGGCCCTGCATCAGGTGAAGGCACACTATCGCGGCATCGGCGTCACTCTGCTGGTGAACTGGCTGGTCAAGCCCTTCTCCATGGCCTTTCTGGGCTGGCTCTTTGTGCGTCAGCTCTTTGCCGACTACCTGCCTGCCGCCGAGCTGGATAGCTATGTGGCCGGGCTGATACTGCTGGCGGCGGCACCCTGCACTGCCATGGTCTTCGTCTGGAGTCGGCTGGTCAATGGTGACCCCTACTTCACCCTGAGCCAGGTGGCGCTTAACGATCTCATCATGGTGGTCGCCTTCGCCCCGCTGGTGGCGCTGCTGCTGGGGGTCTCCAGCATCATAGTGCCATGGGACACCCTGCTCACCTCTGTGGTGCTCTATATCGTCATTCCTGTGGTGATAGCCCAGCTCTGGCGCCGCTGGTTGCTGGGACGGGGCGAGGGGAGTTTCAACCGGGCTATGACGCGCCTGCAGCCCATCTCCATCGCCGCTCTGCTGCTGACGCTGGTGCTGCTGTTTGCCTTCCAGGGCGATGCCATACTGCAACAGCCGCTGGTGATTGCCCTGCTGGCCGTGCCCATTCTGATCCAGGTCTTCTTCAACTCGGCGCTGGCCTACTGGCTCAACCGCAAGCTGGGCGAGAAGCACAATGTGGCGGGTCCTTCGGCGCTGATTGGTGCCTCCAACTTCTTCGAGCTGGCGGTGGCCGCCGCCATCAGCCTCTTCGGCTTTCAGTCTGGCGCCGCGTTGGCGACCGTGGTCGGTGTGCTGATCGAAGTGCCCGTCATGCTGCTGGTGGTACGTATCGTCAATCAGAGCAAGGGGTGGTATGAGGCCTCGGCCGGAGAGAATCGATGAGTCATCCGCTGTTTACCCTGCCGCTGGATAATGGCGGTGAACTGGGGCTGATGCCCTGCCCCGGTACCCAGGGTGTGGAATTGGTCGACTCCCTGATCGAGCTTAAAGCCTGGGGTGCCGAGGCGGTGCTGACCCTGATGCCAGGCCACGAGCTGGCCGCCAAGGGGGTGAGCGAATTGGGTGATCGGGCGAAGGAACTGGGCATGACCTGGTATCACCTGCCCATAGAGGATGATCAGGTGCCCGAACCCGCTCTGTTCGCCGCCTGGCAGCCAGCGTTCTGGCAACTGGTCACCCTGTTGCAAAGGGGCGGTAAGCTGGCCCTGCACTGCAAGGGGGGCTCGGGACGCACCGGTTTGCTGGCCATCCGTCTACTGCTGGCGCTGGGCTGGTCGCTGGATAAGGCCACGGCTGCCGTACAGGCCCTGCGTCCCAAGGCGCTGCATACCCCACTTCATCAACATTGGATTGCGGATCAGGCGGCCCTGCTGGCCGCTAATCAGGAGAATTTACCCATGAGCAATATCACCATCTATCACAACCCGGCCTGTGGCACCTCGCGCAACACTCTGGAGATGATCCGCAATAGCGGCGAAGAGCCCAGGGTGATCCTCTATCTGCAGACTCCTCCCAGTCGTGACGAGCTGGTCAAGCTGATCGCCGATATGGGCATCCCGGTGCGGGATCTGCTGCGCAAGAACGTGGATCCCTACGCCGAGCTGGGTCTGGACGATGCCAAGTGGCAGGATGAGCCGCTCATCGATGCCATGCTGGCCCACCCCATTCTCATCAACCGTCCCATAGTGGTCACTCCGCTGGGCACCCGCCTCTGCCGTCCCTCCGAATTGGTGCTGGATATTCTGCCCAACCAGCAGCAGGCCGCCTTTACCAAGGAGGATGGAGAACAGGTGGTGAATGCCCAGGGCGAGTTGGTAACTAAGCCATAAACGACAAGGGCCCATAGCGGGCCCTTGTGCTTTTTGCTGCTGCCTATGAGTTAACTCAAGGGGCTGAGTGTGATGGTGACGCGGCGGTTCTGGGCCTTGCCGGCGGCCGTGCTGTTGCTGGCGACAGGCTGATCCGGGCCGACGCCGCTCATGCTGATGCGGCTGGCATCCACGCCCTGGGTGATGAGGTTGCTGCCCACGCTGTCGGCACGCTCCTGGGAGAGGCGCAGGTTCAGATCCCGGCCACCGCTGCTGTCGGTATGGCCGACGACGTTGACCCGGGTCTTCTCGTACTCCTTGAGCACCATGGCGACGCCGCTCAGGGTATTGGCACCCGCTGCCTTGACCTGGCTGGAGTTGGTGTCGAAGGTGACGCTGTTGGGCATGTTGAGGATGATGTTATCGCCCTGACGGGTGACGGAGACGCCGGTCCCCTTCATCTTCTGCCGCAGCTTGGCTTCCTGGACATCCATGTAGTAGCCGATGCCACCCCCGACCGCGGCGCCAGTGGCAGCACCGATCAGTGCTCCCTTGCCTCTGTCATGCTTGGAGGAGGCGAGGACACCCACCAGCGCGCCGGTGGCGGCCCCGATGGCGCCGCCTTTGACGGCACTGGAGGTCTGCTCTTCGCCGGTATAGGGGTTGATGGTGCTGCAGCCGGAGAGCCCTATGGCTACACAAAGCGCGGTCAGCAGTATGGTTTGGTTTTTCATCGTTACTACCCTTTGATGGTGGGATCCCGTTCTGTATACCGGAAAAGTGATCGGCAGGAAATTGAAAATCAAGCGGTTGTTGGACTTGTGAGCAGCTCGTAGATGACGGATCATGAGCCATGCTTTTTTGTCGGATCGTATCAGTTGACTACAGCATCGCCTTCATCCCGCCCGCAGGAACAGATGTCGGCACGGGAGTGTGTCTGCCACGAGTGTGATCTCCTGGTCGCCGTGCCTGTGTTACAGGAAGGAGATCAGGCCCTCTGTCCGCGCTGCGGTGACGTCTTGGCCCAATTGCCCAAATATCCGCGGCAACGCCCTCTGGTCTATGCCCTGACCAGCCTCATCATGCTGTTGTGTGCCAACTTTTTGCCTTTTCTCTCCATCAATGCCAAGGGCATGGTCAACAGCATGAGCCTGTTTCAGGCGGCCTCTGTGCTGTTTAGCGAAGAGTATCGCGTGTTATCTGTGATCGTGTATCTCTGCATGCAGTTGTTGCCACTCACCTGTCTGTTGCTCATCTGTTATCTCTATCTGGGGTTCCGTGTCTGGCGCGGCGTACCGCCTTGGGCGGCCACCGCCTGCCGAGGCTTGTTTTGGTTGTTGCCCTGGAGCATGGTGGAAGTCTTCCTGATCGGCGTATTGGTCAGCCTCATCAAAATCGCCTCCCTGGCCGAAGTGGGGATTGGCTATGGCTTCTGGTGCTTCTGTGTCTTCTGCGTCATGTATCTCAAAAGCATGTTGCACCTGGACAGGGGGTGGATGTGGGATCACATCCGTGGCCCCATGCCCAGCTTAGGTTTACTCCATGAGGGGCAGATTGCACTCTCCCAGGGGGTTACCTGTTGTCACGGTTGCAATGGGGTGCTCTCGGTGGAGCACAAGCACTGCCCGCGTTGTGGTGCAACGGTTCATGCCCGTATTCCCCATAGCCTGGAGTATTGTGTGGCTCTGCTCATTACCGCCTGCATCCTCTATCTGCCGGCTAATATGCTGCCCATCATGGTGACCGAGTCTCTGGGCAGTGAGACCTACTCCACCATATTGGGTGGCGTGGTGCTGCTGTGGAATATGGGATCCTACCCCATAGCCATGGTCATCTTCGTGGCCAGCGTCTTGGTGCCCATCTCCAAAATTCTGACGCTGTTCTGGCTCTGCTACAGCGTCAGCCGGGGGGATAGCCACCACAAACGGGGGCGCACCCGTATCTATCGGCTGACCGAGTTTGTCGGCCGCTGGTCCATGGTGGACGTCTTTGTGGTGGCCATTCTGGTGGCGTTAATTCGTATGGGTAAAATTATGTCCATCTATCCGGGCTCGGCCGCCATGGCGTTTGCCGCTGTGGTGGTGGTGACCATGGTGGCCGCTATGTTGTTTGACCCCAGATTGATTTGGGATAGCACTTCATCTAACAAGGGTACTCACAGTGACTGATCCTCTCTCCATGACTCAGGCCAGGGTCCGTAACCTGCGCCATCTCTCTCCCATCTGGCTGGTGCCGATTGTGGCGGCGCTGATCGGCCTCTGGCTGGTCTATGTGACGCTTTCCAATCAAGGGCCGCTCATCACTCTGACCATGAGCAATGCCGAAGGGATCATAGCGGGAAAGACGACCATCAAGGCGCGTAGTGTCGAAGTGGGTACAGTACAGACGGTGAAGCTGAGCGAAGATCTCACTCACGTTATCGTCACGGCGCGCATGGCGGTGGAGACCGAAGAGCTGCTGCGTCAGGATAGTCAGCTCTGGGTGGTCAAGCCGCGCATCGAGCGCCAGGGTATATCTGGACTCAGCACCCTGCTCTCTGGATCCTACATAGAGCTGTTGCCGGGTAAGAAGGGGAAGTTTTGGGATAAATTCCCGGTACTGGATACCCCGCCGGTCGCGCAACCTGATGAGAAGGGATTACGGGTTCGGCTCACCAGTCAATTGAGCCGTGGCGTCAACAGTGGCGATCCCGTTACCTATCGCGGTTATGCGGTGGGCCGGGTCGAACAGACCCATTTCTCCACCGGCAGTCGGCAGATGGAGTATCAGCTCTTTATTGCGGCGCCTTATGACTCCCTGGTGACCAGTAATGTGCGTTTCTGGATGAATGGCGGCGTGCGCTTCGAGGCCTCGACGGATGGGGTGAAGTTCGAGACGGGTACTCTGGAAAACCTATTGCGTGGCGGGATCAGTTTCGATGTGCCTAAGGGATGGGGTCTGGGACGGCCTGCCACCAATGGTCAAAATTTTACCCTCTATGCTGATGAGACCAGCAGTCGTAGTCGGGAATATGATCGCTTTCTCGATTATGTGCTGCTGTTCGATGACTCGGTGCGAGGCTTGAACGAGGGGGCGCCAGTAGAGTATCGCGGCATTCGTATCGGCACTGTGCTGGAGGTGCCTTTCCAGTTGAGCGATGCTGAGCTGTTGGGCAAGAATCCGGGCATGATACCTGTGCATATTCGCATTGAGCAGGAGCGTTTCGATGACGAGGGTGGCGATAGGGCCTTGAGTCAGTTGTCGCGGGATATAGAGCAGCAGATCCGCAAGGGATTGCGTGCCTCGTTGAAGACTGGCAGCCTGCTGACCGGCGCCATGTATGTGGATCTCAACTTCATGCCGGATAGCCCGCGAGCGGCGGGTTATGGTCAGTTCAGTGAGTTCCACACCATTCCCACAGTTTCTGGCAGCCTGGCGCGTATCGAGTTGCAGGCCAATCGCTTGCTCAACAAGCTGAATGCGCTGCCGCTGGAGAATTCGCTGACTAACCTGGATGCCATGCTCAAGGAGAGCAAGCAGAGTTTCGCCGCCATGCGCGAGCTGAGCAACAACCTGAGCCAGCTGGCCAAGCAGCCCAGTTCCCAGCAGCTACCAACCGAGATGACCAAGACAATGCAGGAGTTGCAGAAGACCCTGAGCTCCTTCTCCAGCGATTCGCCCGCCTATGGTGAATTGAACCGCTCTATTGAGTCTCTCAATAATCTGCTGCGTGAGCTAAAGCCAACGGCGCGTCGAGTGAACGAGAAACCCAATGCCTTGATCTTCAACTCGGCTCCAGATGCCGATCCCTTACCCAGGAGTGCCAAGTGATGCGCCCTTTGCTCTGTTGTGCCCTACTGTTCGGTTTGCTGGGTTGTGCCAGTGAGTCCGCCCCTGCCTACTATGCGCTGGAGTTGCCAGGGAGTGAGCCCCCCTCGCGCCAAGTGACCCAAGGGCCTCTGCTGGTGGTAGAACGCGTCGCCTTGCCTGAGTACCTGAATGATATGGGCATTGCTTTTCAGCAGGATGATGTGCAGGTGGTCACCGCCAATCAGGCCCGCTGGGCCGAGGCGTTGGATAAGCAGCTGACCCGCTCTCTGGTGCAGAGTTTGTCGCGGCAGTTTGACCAAATCCAGGTGGTGGAGGGGCCCCATCCCGATCGCCAGATTTGGCATCTCAGCCTGGAGGTGACCGGCTTCCAGGGGCGCTTCGATGGCCAGGCCGTGGTGGCGGGCCGTTGGTTGTTGCAACGGGGTGAGCAGAGCTATAGCCAGGCGTTTCAGCGAACCGTGCCGTTGACCGAGGATGGTTACCCAGCCTTGGTGCGTGGCCTGCGCACGGGCTGGCAGCAGGAGTTGGCCCTACTGGCCAAGGGCATAGGGGTTTCGCTAGAAACCGCGAAAAAATCGTCATGAAAAAAAAGGGGCCGTAAGGCCCCTCTTTCTATCCAAGATCTGTCATGGTCCTATTTTTTGGCCATACTCAACAGAGCGAGTTGAGGAGAGAGTATGGTGTGGCGAGGCGTGCTGTTGATAGCTCTACTCTGGTGCGGTCAGGCTCTGGCGGTTGGGTGTGAGATCCGCTTCTTCCAGGCTGATAGTCGCTATGTCTATCGTACCCAACTGTTGCAGCTGATCCTGGATAAGACCCGGGACGAAGGGGAGTGCACCCTGGTGCCCCGCTTTACCCAGGTCACCCCGGATCGAGGCTTGCTGCTGCTGCAGCAGAAACGGCTGGATCTGGTCTCTATGCCCACCACAGTGGAGCGGGAGCGGGATATGCGGCCCATCAAGATCGATATCATGCGCGGTATGTTGGGCTACCGGGTGTTGCTGATCCGTAAGGAGCGGCAGGCCGAGTTTGCGCGGGTGACTAACATGGCCGAGCTCCGGCACTTTATCATGGGGTTTGGCAGCCAGTGGGCGGACTTACCTATCCTCGAGCAAAACGGGCTGACGGTGGTCCCCTCACCTCAATATGAGAACCTCTTCTCCATGTTGGCTAAGGCGCGCTTTGATGCTTTTCCGCGTGGCTTGAACGAGGCCTGGCATGAGGTGAAAGAGCGGCAGGCTGCTCTGCCAGAGCTGGCGGTGGAGTCCGAGCTGGCCCTCTACTACAGCTATCCTGTTTACTTCTTCGTTAATCGTCAGGATCTGCAACTGGCCAAACGCTTGCAGCACGGGCTGGATCTGGCCCTGGCGGATGGCTCCATGCGTCGGCTGTTTATGCGCTATCACTCCGGTATCCTGGCCAGGAGTAATATCAGCCACAGACGCCTGTTTATGCTCACCAATACCCGGCTACCACCTGGCACCCCCTTTCCCGATACCAGCTGGTGGTTGCCGGAGGCGGTGTTGCCACACCAGGGCGCTACCAAGCTTCAGCCTGTGGTCTGCACCCACTCCGGTTGCTAGGTATCCTTTGGCGCTGCTTTGTGCCAGTGCTTGCCTGTGTGCTTGAACAATAGAGCCAAGGCCCCCGCTCCTAATCCCCAGAAGGCCGCACCGATACCGAACCAGGTCAGGCCGGAAGCCGTCACCAGAAAGGTGATGATGGCCGCCTCTCTATCGCCCTCATGAGTCAGGGCCTGGTGCAGGCTGTTACCCAAGGTGCCCAGCAGTGCCAAACCAGCTATGGCCAGGATCAGCGCCTGGGGCAGGGCGGCGAACAGGTTGGCGACCGTGGCCCCTAACAGCGCCGTTATCAGATAGAGAACGCCGGCGCAGCAGGCGGCCAGATAGCGGCGATGGGGGTCGGGATCCGCCTCCTTGCCCATACAGAGGGCGGCTGTGATGGCCGCCAGATTCAGGGCATAGCCGCCAAATGGGGCCAGCAGCAGGCCAGCTAACCCAGTCCAGCCGATGAGCGGTGAGACGGGGGGGCGATAGCCATGGGCGTGCAACACGGCGACACCCGGCAGGTTTTGCGAGCTCATGGTGACCAAAAACAGGGGCAGGGCTATACCCAGTAGCGCGTGAAACGAGAAGGCTGGCGTGGTCCACTGCCATTGCACGGCGGTGAAGGTGAGGCTCTGCAGCTGCAACAGATCCTGTTGCCAGGCGATAGCCATACCCAGCAGCAGCACCAGCGCCAAGGTGTAGCGGGGTAGATGAGGTTTAAGCAGGCAGAAGGCCACTATCATGACGCCCACCAGCCAGGGTTGAGCTTGCAGGGCATGAAACAGATCCAGACCGAAGCGCAGTAGCACTCCCGCCAACATGGCATTGGCCAGATGCAGGGGCAGGCGATGCATCAGGCGGGCAAACAGCCCCGTCACTCCGCACAGCGTGATGAAGAGCGAAGAGAGTAAAAAGGCCCCTATCGCCTCGCTCATGGTGGCGCCCTGCAGACTGGTGATGAGCAGGGCGGCACCAGGGGTCGACCAGGCGGTGAGGATGGGCATACGGTAGTGCCAGGAGAGCAGACAAGTGGTCAAGCCCATGCCGAGCCCCAGCGCGGCTAGCCAGGAGCCCAGTTGCTGGGGAGTGGCTCCGGCACTGGCCGCTGCCTGGAAGATAATGGCCGCCGAGCTGGTGTAGCCCACCAGTACAGCCACCAGGCCGCAACTGAGGTGGTGGGGGCGCAGGCTACTCAGGCGCGAGAGTAGGTTCATACAGGCCTTCTTGTGCGTTATAACGTACAATGGCAGGGTAGCAGTGTGCGCTATAACGCACAAGTAGAGGGGGCAAGGTGCAGGAAATTAATCAGCAAGTCGGGTGTGCGCTTAAGCAGCTGCGTCAGCAACGCGGCTGGAGCCTGGATCAGACGGCTCAGGCCTGTGGCGTCAGCAAGGCGATGCTGGGACAGATAGAGCGCGGTGAATCGAGCCCGACCGTGGTGACCCTGTGGAAGATAGCGGCTGGCTTGGGCGTGCCCTTCTCCCAGTTCCTGCAGAGTGACAGCGGGTGCAGCCAGGTGAGCCGTAACCTCGACGCCCTCTACCGGGGGCCGCAGCCCGGAGAGCAGCAGGTCTTGGGCGATGGCATCCGGGTCACCACCCTGTTGCCCTTTGAACCAGCGCTGGGTTATGAGCTGCTGCGGGTTGAGCTGCCTGTGGGCTGTGAGTACCACTCTGTGCCCCATGAGCCAGGATCCATAGAGCAGGTGATACCTGTGAGTGGCATGTTGGCGCTCTGGTTAGCGGGTGAGTGGCACCCGTTGCAGGAGGGGGAGGTGTTGCGCTTTGCCGGTGAACAGCCCCATGGCTATCGCAATCTGGGGTCGGAGCCCGCCTGTTTTCATGATCTGATCTACTATGCTTCGCCGCTGCCAGCGCGCGCTTTGTAGATATGTCCTTTATAGCCCCTTATCTGGCCGCTCTGGCTCTGAATGGTGATGTGATTGCGGCGTAAGCTCTACTTAACTTCCGCAACGACAGGCTCATTATCATGAACAGTGCCCTCTTGGTCATCGACATTCAAAAGTCCTTCCTGGCCCGACCCTTCTGGAGTGAAGAGAACTTCCCCGCCTGGTGCCAGGCCCAGCAGCAACTAATCGATGGTTGCGTCGCCCGGCAGATCCCTGTGGTGCAGGTGTTTCATCAGAGTGAAGAGGGGGGCCCCTTCGATCCGCGTCAGGGCTTGGTTACCACCCTGGATGAGATCACCCTCCAGCCGGATCGGCTCATATACAAGCACAAGCACAGCGCCCTGGCTGGCACCTCGCTGCAGGATTGGCTGATCGGACAGAATATTGGTCGTCTGGCCATATCGGGTCTGCGTACCGAGCAGTGCTGCGAGACCACGGCCCGGCATGCGTCAGATCTGGGTTTTGCCGTGGATTTTATCAGCGAGGCCACCTTGACCTTTGCCATGACTCATCCGCACAGTGGAGAGGTTTACAGCTGCAGTGAGATCCGGGCTCGTACCGAATTGGTGCTGGCTGGGCGTTTTGCCACGATTCACACTGTGGCGAGCTGGTTGGCTTCGCAAGAGCCGCGGGAGAGAGTATGCGATTAACCGATTGGGGATGGGCACTGCTGGTGGTGCTGATCTGGGGGGTTAACTTTGTGGTCATCCACGTGGGGTTGGTCGGTGTGCCTCCTCTGCTGTTGGGGGCCCTGCGCTTCCTGCTGGTGGCCCTACCGGCCGTGTTTCTGGTGCCGCGACCCAGGATCCCGTTTCGCTGGCTGCTGGCCTATGGTCTCACCATCAGCTTTGGTCAGTTTGCCCTGCTATTTAGTGCCATGCAGGTGGGGATGCCTGCGGGGGTGGCCTCTTTAGTGCTGCAAGCCCAGATGATCTTTACGCTGTTGTTTGGCGCCCTGCTGCTGGGGGAGCGCTGGCAGCGCCATCAACCCGCGGCCCTGGGATTAGCCACTCTCGGGCTGCTGGTACTGGCGAGTCAACAGCAGGCGGGGGGCATGAGCCTGGCGGGGTTTTTATTGACGTTAGGGGCGGCGGCCAGCTGGGGGCTGGGGAATATTGTCACTCGCCGCATCAGCCAACTGGGGCAGGTTAATCTGTTGGGGTTGGTGGTATGGGGGGCTCTGGTGCCGCCCTTGCCCTTTCTGGCCGCCTCTTACTGGTTGGAGGGGCCGGCTGAGATGGTCAACGCCCTGAACCATCTCTCCTGGTTGAGTCTCTTGGCCATCCTCTATCTGGCTCTGATGGCAACCATTGTCGGCTATGGGCTCTGGGGCCGCCTGCTGCAGCGTTATCCTGTGGCCCAGGTGGCACCTTTGACTCTGTTGGTGCCTGTCGTCGGCTTATTGGCCGCGCGTCTGTTGCTGGATGAGCGGTTGCAGGGGGGGCAGTGGGTTGGCATAGGCCTGGTGTTGGCTGGCTTACTGGTCAATCTCTTCTGGCCCCGTTGGCGGTTATGGTTGCGTCGCCATGGCTGAACCCATAGCGACGCAGATTTATATTCTGCTGCCACCGCATGTGTTGTTGCTGGATGTGGCCGGTCCGGCCGAGGTCTTTTACTTTGCCAATCGCTATCAGCAGGATCGTCACTTCAGCCTGCATTTTATCGCGCCTGAGCCCAGCGTGATAAGTGCGGTGGGGTTACCATTAGCGGCCCAGCCGCTACCCGATACGTTGCCAGACGGTGCTATCTTGCTGCTGCCGGGTATGAGTGGTGACGCGCCGGATTGGGCCCATCCAGCCAATCAAGCGCTACTGGGGTGGCTGAGGTCACAAGGTGCGCGCTGTGCTTGCCTGGTCACCATCTGTGCCGGTGCCCTGTTGGCGGCGCGGGCTGGCTTGCTGGATGGTCATCTCTGCACCACCCACCACAGCCATTGTGCCCAATTAGCCGAGTTGGCGCCCAGAGCGCGGGTGGCCGACAATCGGCTATTTGTCCATGATGGCCGGCTCTGGAGTAGCGCTGGAGTGACTTCCGGCATAGATCTGGCTTTGAGTCTGCTGGAGCGGTTGACCTCTCCCCAGTGCGCGGCTCAGGTGGCACGCAATCTGGTGGTCTATCTGCGACGGGATGGGGGCGAAGGGCAGTTTTCACCCTGGTTGGCCTGGCGTAATCATCTGCATCCGGCCATTCATAGGGTGCAGGATGCTCTGGCGGCGGAGCCGGCGCGGAGTTGGGATCTGACCTCGGCGGCTGAACTGGCCTGCGTTACGCCTCGCCATCTTACCCGGCTGTTCCGCGAACAGACTGGCATCACTCTCATGGCCTATCTGAACCAGCTACGCCTGGCGTTGGCCGAAGAGTTACTACTGCACAGTGAACTCAGCGTGGAGCGCATCGCCGAGCGGGCAGGATTTGCTGATGGCCATCAGCTGCGTCGGGTGTGGCGTCGGCTGCGGTCAGGCACCCCGACAGCGCGGCGGGGCTAGGCACTCCCCGCCTGGGTTATTCACCTTGGCTGTCCGGCAGTTGGCAGACTCGCGCTCGATTGCGACCCGCGTCGACCGCCTGTTGCAGGGTATTTTCTGCCTGTTGCAGCAACTCCTCGTGATCCAGCCTGAGCTTGGGTTCAGCTATGCCGACCAGGCCGATGGAGGCGGTCAGTGGCAGGGTCTGTTCACGCAGATCGACATTGTCATCCAGGGCGCGCACCAGCTTGTCGCCCACGCCATACAACTCTTCACCCTCCACGCCCGGTAGCAGTACCAACAGCCGCTCCTTGTACCAGCTACCCAGTAGATCACCCATGCGCAGAGAGCGCAGCAGGCGGGAGGCGGCCGCCAGGATCAGCTCTTCCCGGGTCTCTTTGTGTAGCAGATGGCTGCCATCGGCCAGGGGATCCAGCTCCACCAACGCCAGGGCATAGGGGCGTTGCTCCAGGCGACAGCGGGTATAGCTGTAGTAGAGCAGATCACCGATGGCCATTGGCTCAGGCAGGGCTATGCCCCGCTCCCGTTCGGGATGGGGGGCGGACAACATACGTTTACGCAGGGCTGTGGCTTGGGTGGTCAGCATAAAGTCCAGGCGCATCTCCACTTCCAGCAGGTTAACCAGATCGACCAGTGCCAGGCGATGGCGAATATCCAGGGGCTGGCCGCGGCAGGTACCCAGCACCAAGATGCCGATGGCGTGTCCTTCCGGGTTGCGTAGCGGGTAAGCGGCCAGCCAGTTTAGCTCATGCTCACTGCACCAGGGGTGAGAGCGTAATTGAGGGTCGCACCCGGCCTCGTTGCACTCAAACAGCCCATCACCGGCTATGACGCGCTGGCAGAGGGTGGGTGGCTCGCCGATGGGAATATCCAAAGACTCCAGCACCCGGTCACCCAGCTCATCCAGCACGGCAATCCAGGCACAGTCGGCATGGCAGAGCTGCTGGGCCAAGCGTAGGATGCGGCGGTAGTGATCGCCAGAGAGAGTAGAGAGGGCTAGGGTGCGTTCCAGCGAGGCCAATCTGGCGGCCGTGGTGAAGTCCTGTTGCGGTGAAGTTATCATCGTGTGCTCCTGTGCCCATTCTGCTTCTGCACTATCCGCTCTCTTCTCTGATCTCTCTTCTGTGATGTTGCGTCAGGGAGCAGAGAAGAGACGCCTAAGGAGCCCTCTTCGCCTGCAGGCTCCCATCACTCCTCATGTTAAAGCGTAGCAACTGACAGCGGCGTCGGAAAAAAATAACCACGAGTTTTCGTCGACTAGATCTGGGTATCGATGAAGTGGCCCAGCCGGGAGTCGGTCTGTAGCGGCTCAATGCCCAGTTGCTGGCTGAGATCCTGCAGCAGCAACCCGAGCGGGAGGTTGGGATAGGCCTGATGCCAGGGGGTCTGTTGATAGAGGCTCTGCAACTGCTGGAAGGGGGCACCATGGTTGCTATTCCGATCACTCAGTTGTGTGACCAGTTGTCGGAACTCCTCGGTCAGGGGCGTTGCTTTGCTCAGATCGTTCGTTTGCTCCTGGGCGCTTGTGGTGGGATCACCCTTACGTTGTTGTTGTGCCTGTAGGGCAATGAACTGCTGGTTTTGTTCCAGCGCTTGGAACAGCGCAGAGACAAGCTGCTGCAGGCGCTTGCTGCGGGGCAGGGCTGAAACTTGCTCAACCGCCGCGCTGGCGGTTGGCGTCGCCCCTGGCGTCTCACCGCTCGGTAAACGGGAGAGTTGTGCCTGTTGGCTATGGGCACTGAGCCGTGCGGGCCTGGGGCTCGGGCTGCCTGAGCTAACCAAGGAGGAGAACGAATTCATGCAACCTCCACCAACCATCAAGAGCCAGAATAAAACCGGAATGAGCTGTTTAATTATTGTACAGTCTTGTGGTTTTGTCTCCTTAAGTGGATATCAGGGAATAGGGTTATTCGACGCAAGGAGTAGCCCTATATGAGCCTAAAAAAGTTAACGGCCGCGTAAGTTAGCTACAGTTGCATCCCTCGTTCGCGAGCAAAATAAACGCTGGTTAAACCAACATCATTCTCCCATTTCCCCTCTCTGCGGCAGTGCTAGATTGCAGGTAGAGCAAGCTCATCGTAGATGAGCCAGGAGGGTAGCAATATGGGTGGTTATTGTAAGGTTGGGCGGATGTGGTTGCTGATGGGGGCCCTGGCTGGCACACCAGCCTGGGCGGGTCAGAGTCTTAACACGGCGATTGGTGGCGGTGTGGGTAGTGTGGCCGGGGCCATACTCGGTGAACAGATAGGTGGAAGTACCGGAGGCCTGGCCGGTGCCGCCATTGGTGGGGCCGTCGGGGGCGCGGCCACCGCCAGTCGCGGTCAAAAGAATGAGGCGGCCTTGGGGGGCGCAGTGGGCGGGCTCGGTGGTGCCGCCATAGGTCGGGAATTTGGTGGTTACAATGGCCAGGTGATCGGGGCTGGGGTCGGTGGCGCTGCAGGATCTGTGCTGGGCAGCCGTACGGGCGATGATCGCCGAGGCGGTGGTTATGATGAGGGGTACCGGGATCGAGGCTGGGATCATCATGAGCGTCATTGGCGTGACGACGACCATCGTGACTGGCGACGGCATGACAGGAGTTGGCATGACAGGGGTTGGCACAGGGGGCCGCCACATCATAAACATTGGCGCTGAGTTTCATACCGGGGCCGCCAACCGGCGGCCCTTTTATTTACTCGTTCTCTCCCTTTACCCCCCCTTCTCCGGCTGGCTGACAAACGCCAACTTGTGCAGACCATGCATGGAGGCCTGGGCCATCACTCGGGCGACTCGGCCATAATCCACCTGTTGATCGACGCTCAGCTGCAGCTCGGGCAGCGGCGAGCTCTTGGCGGCCTCGGTCATCAACTGAGCCAACGCCGCTTCATCACAAGGTGTGCCGTTCCAATGCAGGGTGCCATCTGCCGTGATAGCCAGCTTGATATCATCGGGCTTGGGCTGATTGGGTTGGCTGCTAGCCTGAGGGAGATCCATCTTCACCGCATGGGTCAGCAGTGGCGCTGTGATCATGAAAACAATCAGCAGCACCAGCATCACATCTATCATGGGGATCATGTTGATCTCCGAGAGCGGTTGCTCCTCCCCTTCGCTGGATAGGCGACCAAAGGCCATTACGCCACCTCCAGTTCACGCGAAGTGGGCCGGTTCGGCACTATGATGCGGCCTGCGGCCAGTACGCCAGACCCTGTGGTCAGCAGGGCGAAGAGATCGTGGGCGAACTCTTCCAGGCTCACCAGTTGCAGGCGGTTGAGACGCACGAAGAGGTTATAGATGAGCACGGCCGGTAGCGCTACCGCCAGGCCGAATCCGGTCATGATGAGGGCTTCCCCCACCGGGCCTGCCACTTTATCCAGCGTGCTCTGGCCTGAGGCACCTATGGCCAGCAGGGCGTGATAGATACCCCACACGGTACCGAACAGCCCGATGAAAGGGGCGGCCGAGCCGACTGAGGCGAGGAAGGTCAGCCCGGCTTCCAGGCGCAAGCGCTCGCGAGTGATGGCCTGGCGCAAGGCGCGCAGCATGAACTCATCGGCAGAACCCAGCAGCAGTAACCCCTCTTCACCCTCGCGGCGCGCCAGTTGGCTAGCGGCATCCAGAGCCGAGGCGGTGAGACGGGCGTAGGCCTCCTGGGGTGGCGTCTGGTGCAGCTTTTGTTGTATCTCCTTCAGATGGCGGCTGTGCCAGAAGCGTTGCAGGAACTGCTTGCTCAGGCGCTTCTCCTGCCAACAGTTCCAGCTCTTGAAGAGCAGGTAGTAGCCTGTGCCAATGGACATCAGGAGCAGCAAGATGGGGGGGAGCAGGGCAAGGCCGCTACTTTGGTTGAGTAGATGCGCGATGCTCATGGTCCCGGGATCTAGCGCTGGGTTCATGGTTAACTCCTTAATTGGAAAATGATGGGGATCTGTACCCAGGCGGTAATCGCCGTGTCACCTTGACGGGCAGGAATGAAACGCCACTGGGTAACGGTTTTTTTCGCGGCCAAATCCAGACGCGCATGGCCACTGCTGGCGTGTAATTCGACCGCCATGGCTTGCCCTTGGGGTGAGACCTGGACTCTGAGCACGACCTGTCCCTCTTCTCTAAATCGGCGGGAGAGTGGGGGGTAGGCGGGTGCCGGGTTACGCAGGTAGGCCGCCTTAAAGTTGGGAACTGTGATGGCCGCGCTCTGGGTCTGTTGGCGCGGGTTGGATGTGGTGGCTGCGGTTGCCATTTGGCCGGTCTGGCTTGATTGGGGAGGTGCTGGGTTCGCGACCGGTTTAGCTGGTGCGCGGGAGGGCACCTTGGCGTGTGTGGTCTGTTTGGTCGGAAGTTTGGGCGCTGGTCGTTGCATGGGCGCAGCCTGAGTCGGGTGACGCTTAACCTTGACCTCTGCAGGGGTTACTGGCTTCGCGGCTGGCATGGGGCTAGCGGGGGCCGTCACGGCCCGGTTCGCCTTGGGTTGATCCTGTGCCTTGGGGGCGGCCAACCAGCGTACCGCCACCAGCTCGGGTTTGGCTTCGGTGATGGGGTCGGGGGCATGATTCATCCAGAGCAGAGCCAGCAGATGGAGCAGTATCACCAGCAGGGCACAGCTCAGTTGCGCTCTTCGCGCAGGGCGAGGCGGTTGCCGAAGGGAGAATGGATCACGGCTCTCTCTGCTCGCACACGGGCCGAGGCTTCCCATTCGAACCTCATCTTGAGTCATATCGTCGAGGCCATCCATGCTCTCGCGGGTAACCACGCTCACGGATTGGGGGTCTCCCGCCGTGTCAGGGGCAACTGGGAGGCTGCCTGGGCAGGCAGAACCAACGGCAACGCTGGGGTGAGCCACGTCACTCTCATGGTGCTGGGCTGAGACAGGCTCTCGTTTACGGAGGGGAACATTCATCACTCCTTGCTATCAGGCTTAACTGTGAAGCAGTCCACAGTATAAACCCAAATGATAATAGCTATCAATGGAGTTGATAATTGATCTCAATAAGGCGCTGTTATCCCTGGGCTGGAGCCGGGTTATCTGGAGGGAGAGGGTAGATCCATCCCTCATCTGGCTACATCTCAGCTGGAGGATAAATCAGCTCGGGTAGCAGAGGAGAGGCGCCGCGTGCGGCAAAGGCGAGGGCCTGTGTGGCGTTATTGCCTAGTTTGTCGAAGCTGGTGGAGAGCGGGTTTTTGTCATACTGCCGATGCAACCAAGGCTCGCATCCCGGTAAGCGTAGGGGTTCGCCAACTCCCCCTCAGGCACACACAGTTGTGAGGTATCCCCTGAGCAGGCCAGTAAAAATGCGCGGAAAGGCCAGAGGAGCATCTATGGCGATGGCGACACGTTGAGCCTGGAGCCTGGTCGCCAGGTCGCTACGAATTTCGTTGGTGAAGGCCGGGGCCAGTAAGTTTCCAGGCTAAGGGGAACTCGCCGGGAGAGAGCAAAGGGGGGCGAGATACCGAGCCACTGGAGTGCGGCTTCACCTTCGACCCAGCGCACCAGCCTGTTTACTACCGCACCAGCCTCCCACACCCCAGCCTATGCCCAGATACCCCACCGCCTACTCCTCGAGTTTTGATTATTTCCCGATGCAGAAAGAGCTGAAAATCCGGCCTAGCAGGTCATCTGAGCTGAAGGCGCCGGTGATTTCGCTCAATTGCTCCTGGGCCAGGCGCAGCTCTTCGGCCACCAGCTCTCCGGCGGCATACACTTCCAGCTGGATTTTGGCTTGCTGCAGGTGGGCGGCGGCGTGGGTCAGGGCCTCCAGGTGGCGGCGGCGGGCCATGAAGCCCCCCTCGACATTGCCTTGGTAGCCCATGCACTGCTTAAGATGGTCGCGCAGGGCATCGAGCCCCAGGCCTGTCTTGGCTGAGATGCGAAATACGGTATGGCCCTGCTCCTGACTGGAGGCCAGAGGCTCACCAGTCAGATCGGCTTTGTTGCGCACTACGGTTAGCCCGAGTCGAGCGGGGAGGCGATCCACAAAGTCGGGCCAGATCTCGTGGGGGTCGGTGGCGGCTGTGGTGGTGCCATCCACCATGAAGAGTACCCGGTCGGCCTGCTCTATCTCGGCCCAGGCGCGCGCAATGCCTATCTTTTCTACCGCATCTTCGGTGTCGCGCAGCCCCGCTGTGTCGATGATGTGCAGGGGCATGCCGTCGATATGGATGTGCTCGCGCAGTACATCCCGGGTCGTGCCGGCGATCTCGGTGACTATGGCGGATTCGCGGCCAGCCAGGGCGTTGAGCAGGCTGGATTTACCGGCATTGGGGCGGCCGG
Organism: Pseudaeromonas sp. HNCC25DJ180; assembly: GCF_055413345.1. Taxonomy (NCBI): domain Bacteria; kingdom Pseudomonadati; phylum Pseudomonadota; class Gammaproteobacteria; order Aeromonadales; family Aeromonadaceae; genus Pseudaeromonas; species Pseudaeromonas sp. HNCC25DJ180. Next base: position 24,999 of record NZ_JBVAYF010000014.1, on the reverse strand, counting down.
CGATCACCACCTTCATTCCCTCGCGCAGTAGGGCTCCCTGCTTGGCCTCTTGCTGTACCCCCTCCAACTCGGCAATCACCCGGTAGAGATCACTGGCCACCTTACCGTCGGAGAGGAAGTCGATCTCCTCTTCGGGGAAGTCGATGGCGGCCTCCACATAGATGCGCAGCCGGGTCAGGGCCTCGACCATCTGGCTGATGCGGCGGGAGAATTCCCCCTGCAGGGAGTTGAGGGCTGAACGGGCGGCTTGCTCACTGGTGGCCTCGATGAGATCGGCAATCGCTTCGGCCTGGGCCAGATCCAGCTTGTCGTTGAGAAAGGCACGCTCGGAGAATTCACCCGGCCTGGCGGTGCGCAGGCCGGGGATCTGCAGTATGCGGCGCAGCAGCATGTCGAGCACCACGGGGCCACCGTGGCCCTGCAGCTCCAGCACATCTTCGCCGGTGAAGCTGTTGGGAGCCTTGAACAGCAGGGCTATGCCTTGATCCAGTACACGCCCTTCGGCATCACAGAAGGGCAGGTATTCGGCATGGCGCACTCTGGGCTGGCGGCCCAGTACCGCTAGGGCCACGGCTTCACTCAGGGGGCCGGAGACGCGCAGTATGCCGACGCCGCCGCGGCCTGGGGGGGTGGCCTGGGCCACGATAGTGTCATTGTTTAACATGAATCATTCTCGCGCTCGGGAGTTGGCTGCATTGTAATAAAAAAGGCGACCCGCAGGTCGCCTTATCTGGTGCGTTCCGCCAAGAAGTTACTTTTTCTCGCGGCTGTGCAACCCCTTCTTCTCCAACTGACGGTAGATGAAGGTCTGCTGGGCAATGGTGACTATGTTAGAGACCAGCCAGTAGAGGGTGAGACCAGCCGGGAACCAGAGGAACATGAAGGTGAAGATGATGGGCATCAACTGCATCACCTTCTGTTGCATGGGGTCGGTGACAGTGGTTGGGCTCATCTTCTGGATCCACCACATGGTGGCACCCATCAGCAGCGGCAGCACGTAGAAGGGATCCTTCACCGAGAGGTCGGTCAGCCAGAGGGCAAACGGTGCATGGCGCAGCTCGACCGACTCCATCAGGGTCCAGTAGAGGGCGATGAAGATGGGCATCTGGATCAGGATAGGGAAGCAGCCACCCAGGGGGTTGACCTTCTCCTGTTTGTAGAGCTCCATCATGCCTTGGGACATCTTCTGGCGGTCGTCGCCGAAGCGTTCGCGCAGGGCGGCCAGCTTGGGCTGCAGCATACGCATCTTGGCCATGGAGGTGTATTGGGCCTTGGTCAATGGGTACATACCGCCACGGACTATCAAGGTGATGAGGATGATGGCAACACCCCAGTTGCCCACCAAGCTGTGCAGGAGTTGCAGCAGTTTGAACAGGTATTGGGCGATAAACCACAGGATGCCGTAATCAACGGTCTTATCCAGGTTTTTGGCCACAGTAGCCATTTCATCCTGCAGCTTGGGGCCTACCCAAAGGGTCGCACCCAGAGTGGTGCTTGCACCAGGAGCCAAGGAGGTGAGCGGCTCTTTCAGACCTATGATGGCATCCTGACCGTTGCCGACCATGCGGGTGTAGAGTTGGTTCTGCCCCTCGGTATTGCCGGTCCAGGCGGTAGCAAAGTAGTGCTGCAGCATACCAACCCAGCCACCTTCGGTGGTGACGTTCAGGTTCTTCTCTTTGATGTTATCAAACGTCTCTTTTTGATAAGCCTTTTCGCTGCTCGAATAGGCGGCACCGCGGTAGGCGCTGGCCATGAAGGCGTGGCTCTGCTGATCTTCGGGTACGGCAGTGGTTTGCTTCAGTTGACCGTAGAATTGCAGTTCCAGCGGCTTGCTGCTGCTGTTGGTGACCTTGTAATCCACGCCGACTGTGAACTTGCCACGGGTCAGGGTGAATTCCTTAGTGAAGGTAACGCCATCACTGTTGGTCCAAGTCAAAGGTACGACTAACTTCTCCTGGCCATCTGCCAGTTGGTAAGCGGTTTGAGCGCTGCTGTAGCTGGGGCGCCCATCGGCACGGCTATCCGGGCCATCGCGACCAATCAGACCGCTCTGGGCCACGTAGAGGCGACCTGGCTTCTCCATCAACAGGGTGAAGGGCTCTTTAGAATCCTGAGTAACGGTATGGGTTAACAGCTTGGCATCGACAATGTCGCCACCTTGGGTGTCAACCAGCAGTTCCAGTTGGTCAGAGCTCAGTTTGATGAGTTGGCGTTGGGCCGTGGCAGCTTTGTCGGCCGGCACATCGGCGGTAGCCGAGGTCGGGCTCGCATCTGGAACAGAACTATCGGTTTGAGTGGCTACCACAGGCTGAGGCTGAGGCTGGGGTGCCTTGTCGGCATTCCACTGTTGCCACAGCAGGAAGCTGACGACCAGCAATCCAATGACAAGTAGGTTACGTTGAGATTCCATAGTTAGTTTCTTCGCTTCTTCGGCTTGGGTTGCGGGACCGGGTCATAGCCCCCTGCGTGTAAGGGGTGACATTTTAATAGACGTTGAGTGCCTAACCAAACGCCTTTTATGAGACCGTGCAGACAGATTGCTTCAATGGTGTAGTGCGAACAGCTGGGATGGAAGCGACAACGAGGCCCCAGCAGAGGACTGATGGCCAGCTGATAGAGTTGAATCAGCTTAACGGCTAGCCATTGCAGCGGCGTGACAGGGTGCGCCATAACTTATCCAGCAGTTGGCTGATCTCGGCATTGCTTAGCTTGCCGATACCGGCTTTGGCAATGACAACGATATCGATGGCGGGTAACTCATGCTGCTTGTGTCGGAAGCTCTCGCGAGTCAGACGCTTGATGCGGTTTCGCCATACGGCTCGTTTCAGCACTTTTTTCGGCACGGTAAGACCGAGGCGAGGATGCTCGAGGGTATTGGCTTTGGCAAGGAGTGTCAGATGAGGAGATGCGGCCCGGACAGGCTCATTGAAGACATTTTTAAAATGTTCGGGAGTTAACAGACGTAACTCCCGGGGGAAGGTGTGATTAGCCATTCACAGTGGTCAGGCGAGCACGACCTTTTGCACGACGGCGAGCCAGAACCGAACGACCATTCTTGGTGGCCATACGGCTGCGGAAACCGTGGTTACGAGCGCGCTTCAGTACTGAAGGATTAAAAGTACGTTTCATAGCATTATCCGTTGATTTAACTATACAGTTGGATAGTCCCGCACACCGATGTATCCGATGCTCTGTCAGGACGACCTCACAAAAAGAGGCCGAATTCTAAACAGAATACGGTGTCACGTCAATCTGCGGGGGCGGGGAGTTCATCCTTACCCACATCGGGTCGAGCAGGCAAGAACCCCATCCCCAAGGATCCTGCTGGATCAGGGCGTAGCATTATACCTAGCCTTGATGCGCTGACAAGGCCAGGATCCCGGGATCTTCACGGTTTATTTTACCTGACCGCGAACCGTGGTTCTGCCTGGCGACGTGGGCTGACAAACCGATGCTGCTCCTATGGCCAGCAACGCCACGCAATATGCAGGATCCGGGGTGTTGATAACATGTGTATAAATTAGGCATGCTTTGCAAAATTGTACACAGAGATCCGAAAAGTCAAGCCGGATATTTGGTAAGATCCCCCTGTGTGATCTGGCGATCCTGAGGCCAAAAAAGTAGAATAGCCGGTCTTGGATCGACCATACCATTTGGAGTGTACTGTGACAGCTTCGCTATGGCAGCAATGCCTGAACCGGCTGCAAGATGAGTTGCCTTCGGGAGAATTCAGCATGTGGATCCGGCCGCTACAAGCGGAGTTAGGTGACAAGACGCTCACTCTCTATGCCCCGAATCGTTTCATTCTGGATTGGGTTCGCGACAAGTATCTATTGCGGATCAATGTATTGATCTCCGAATTCTGCGGATCTGATGCCCCTGTGCTGCGTTTTGATATTGGCAGCCGGACGCCAACCTCGGCGCCGCTTGTTAATAAGCCGGTACAGGGACGAGTTGCCCCGGTCGCCAGTGGTCCCAGTTGGGGCGACAAGCCTGACAGCAAGCCCGAGATCAACCACAAGAGTAATGTGAATGTCACCTACACCTTCGACAACTTTGTTGAGGGTAAGTCCAACCAACTGGCGCGCGCCGCGGCCAGTCAGGTGGCAGATAACCCAGGCACCGCTTACAACCCCCTGTTTTTGTATGGCGGCACTGGCCTGGGTAAGACCCACTTGCTCCATGCGGTGGGCAATGCCATTAAGCAGCGCAATCCTGATGCCAAGGTGGTCTACATGCACTCCGAGCGCTTCGTTCAGGATATGGTCAAGGCGTTGCAGACCAATGCTATCGAAGAGTTCAAGCGCTACTATCGCAGTGTCGATGCCCTGCTGATCGATGATATTCAGTTCTTCGCCAACAAGGAGCGCTCACAGGAGGAGTTTTTTCACACCTTCAATGCGCTGCTGGAAGGCAACCAGCAAATCATCCTCACCTCGGATCGCTATCCCAAGGAGATCGTTGGGGTCGAGGATCGCCTGAAGTCCCGCTTTGGCTGGGGGCTGACCGTCGCCATTGAGCCGCCGGAGTTGGAGACTCGTGTCGCCATTCTGATGTGTAAGGCTGAGGAGAGCAAAATCCACCTGCCAGATGAGGTGGCCTTCTTCATCGCCAAGCGCTTGCGCTCTAATGTGCGTGAGCTGGAAGGGGCCCTCAACCGGGTCATTGCCAATGCCAACTTTACCGGTCGTGCCATCAACATAGATTTTGTGCGCGAGGCGCTGCGGGATCTGTTGGCCCTGCAGGAGAAATTGGTCACCATCGACAACATCCAGAAGACGGTGGCCGAGTATTACAAGATCAAGGTGGCGGACCTGCTCTCCAAGCGCCGTTCTCGTTCCGTGGCGCGTCCACGCCAGTTGGCCATGGCTCTGGCCAAGGAGCTGACCAACCACAGTCTGCCGGAGATCGGTGATGCCTTTGGTGGTCGCGACCACACGACCGTGCTTCATGCCTGCCGCAAGATTGCCTCATTGCGGGAAGAGAGCCACGACATCAAAGAAGATTACTCCAACCTGATCCGCACCCTGTCGTCCTGATAACGGAGAGATTCGATGCAATTTGCCATCAATAGAGAGACTCTTTTGCGTCCCCTTCAGCTGGTGTCGGGTTCCCTTGGTGGACGTCCCACACTGCCGATCCTCTCCAATGTGTTGCTGGATGTCTCCGGGCAGCGCCTCTCCATGACCGGCTCGGATCTGGAAGTGGAGATGATAGGGCGGGTGGTGCTAGAGGGGCAGGCCATAGCAGGCCGTACTACTGTGCCAGCGCGCAAGTTGCTGGATATCTGCCGGGGGTTACCGGATTCCGCTGAGATTACTTTTTTGCTGGAAGGGGAGCGCTTGATCCTGCGCTCGGGACGTAGCCGCTTCTCACTCTCGACCCTGCCGGCCAATGAGTTTCCCAACATCGAAGATTGGGAGTCTTTGCTGGAGTTTGACATCAGCCAACTGGAGCTCAAACGCCTCATCGAATCCACTCTGTTTTCCATGGCCAGCCAGGATGTGCGTTACTATCTCAACGGCATGTTTTTTGAAACCAGTGGCCGCAGCCTGCGCACAGTGGCCACAGATGGCCACCGTCTGGCGACCTGCTGCCGAGCAGTCGTGGAGCAGGAGCTGCCGGAACAGCAGCTCATCCTGCCTCGTAAGGGGGTGCTGGAGCTGGTGCGTCTGCTGGAGAATGATGATAAACCCATTCGTCTGCAGATGGGCCGCAACAACCTGCGGGCTGTCTCCGAGGGCTTTGTCTTTACCTCCAAACTGGTGGATGGTCGCTTCCCTGACTATCGCCGGGTCATGCCGCGCAACACAGATAAAACTGTGTTGGCCGATCGCGAGGGGTTGCGCCAAGCCTTCGCTCGCGCCGCCATTCTCTCCAATGACAAGTTGCGTGGCGTGCGTCTGAACTTGCAGCCCGATCTACTGCGCATCACAGCCAATAACCCTGAGCAAGAAGAAGCGGAAGAGTTGCTGGATGTGACTTACACAGGTCCCGAATTGGAGATTGGATTTAACGTCTCCTATGTGCTGGACGTACTGAATACGTTAAAATGTGAGCAGATCAAGTTCAGCCTTACCGATGCCAACAGCAGTGCCTTGCTGGAGGATGCCAGCAGTGATGCCGCGCTTTATGTGGTGATGCCGATGCGGCTTTAACCATGGCGTTGCTCCGGTTACAGATCCAGGATTTTCGTAATATTCAGCAGGCGGAGTTGAGCCCGGGTAGCGGGCTCAATGTGTTGCTGGGCCGCAATGGTAGCGGTAAGACCAGCCTGTTGGAGGCCATTCACTATTTGGGGCTGGGGCGTTCATTTCGTACCCACTTGACCAATCGAGTGATAGGTCATGGTGAGAAGGCCTTTACTCTGTTTGCTCAGGTGGCGACCCCTAACTACGGCCAACTGCCCTTGGGGTTATCCAAGAGCCGTGCGGGTGATACCCAACTCAGGCTGGGTGGCCGCCCCGCCGAGCGTCTGGCTCAACTGGCTGAATTATTACCCTTACAGCTAATCCATCCGGAAGGCTTCAGTCTGTTGACCGGGGGACCACAGCAGAGGCGAGCCTTTATCGATTGGGGCGTGTTTCACGTGGAACGGAGCTTTTTCCCGCTCTGGAGCCAGGTCCGCCGTCTGTTGAAACAGCGTAATGCCCTGCTACGGCAAAGCAGCAGCTATGCTCCCCTGGCATTCTGGGATCAGGAGCTGGCACGGTTAGGGGCTGACTTGGCTCAGCATAGGCAGAACTACTGCGAAGCACTCTTGCCCCTGTTGCAGGAGATCACCGCAGATTTTTTGCCTGAATATGAGTTTCGCATCGGCTTTTATCCTGGCTGGGACCGCCAACGCCCCTTGCTGGAGTTACTGCAGGAGGGGTTTGAGCGCGACCGATTGATGGGGCATACCGCCATCGGTCCGCATAAAGCCGATTTGAGGCTGAAAGTGGGAGGGGTTCCGGTACAGGATCTGCTCTCCCGTGGTCAACTCAAGTTGTTGGTCTGTGCAATGCGCCTGGCCCAGGGGCAGTTCTTGAACCAACAGGGTGAGCGGCAGTGCATTTTTTTGATTGACGATTTTGCCTCTGAGCTCGACTCAGAGAAACGGCGTCTGCTGGCACACCGCCTGAAGCAGTGTGCAAGTCAGGTCTTCATCACCGCGATTGATGAGGCGCCATTGGCCGACATGATGTCGGAACTCGAGTGCCATCTGTTTCACGTGGAACAGGGCGCTATCACCGAATATCCAGCACGAGAGAGCGAGAGTAAGAGATGAGCGAAAAAACTTACGACTCTTCGAATATTAAGGTATTGAAGGGGTTGGACGCCGTTCGTAAGCGTCCCGGCATGTATATCGGTGATACCGATGATGGCTCTGGTCTGCACCACATGGTGTTCGAGGTGGTTGATAACTCCATCGATGAAGCCTTGGCGGGTTACTGCAGCGATATCCTGGTCAAGATCCACGGTGATAACTCAGTCTCCGTCCGCGATAACGGCCGTGGTATCCCGGTCGATATCCATGAGGAGGAGGGGCGTTCCGCTGCAGAAGTCATCATGACCATACTGCATGCCGGTGGTAAGTTCGACGACAACTCCTATAAGGTCTCTGGTGGTTTGCACGGTGTGGGTGTCTCTGTAGTGAATGCCCTCTCCGACAAACTGCTGCTGACCATTCGTCGTGGTGGCCATGCCTATGAGCAGACCTATCACCTGGGTGACCCGGAAGCGCCGCTCCGGCCGATTGGTGACTCGGATCAGACTGGTACCGAAATCCGTTTCTGGCCAAGCCCGACCATCTTCACCAACATCGAGTTTCATTACGAGATACTGGCGAAGCGCCTGCGAGAACTCTCCTTCCTGAACTCGGGTGTTTCTATTCGTCTCGAGGACGAGCGCGATAATCGTGAGCAGCATTTCCATTACGAAGGGGGTATCCGCGCCTTCGTTGAATACCTGAACCACAACAAGACGCCTATCCATCCCAAGGTGTTCTACTTCTCCCAGGAACGTGAAGATGGCATCTCGGTAGAGGTGGCCATGCAGTGGAATGATGCCTATCAGGAGAACGTCTACTGCTTCACCAACAACATTCCGCAACGGGATGGGGGTACTCACCTGGCCGGTTTCCGGGCGGCGTTGACGCGCACCCTGAATAACTACATGGACAAGGAGGGGTATAGCAAGAAGGCCAAGACGGCCACCTCCGGTGATGACGCTCGTGAAGGGTTAACCGCTGTGGTGTCGGTCAAGGTGCCGGATCCTAAGTTCTCCTCCCAGACCAAGGAAAAGCTGGTCTCTTCCGAAGTTAAAACCGCGGTTGAACAGTGCATGGCCGAGCGCCTGGATGAATATCTACTGGAAAACCCGGGTGATGCCAAGGTGGTGGTGAGCAAGATCATAGACGCAGCTCGAGCGCGTGAAGCGGCCCGTAAGGCCCGCGAAATGACTCGCCGCAAAGGGGCGTTGGATCTGGCTGGCTTGCCTGGCAAGCTGGCGGATTGCCAGGAGCGGGATCCCGCGCTTTCTGAACTCTATATCGTGGAAGGTGACTCGGCGGGTGGCTCCGCCAAGCAGGGTCGTAATCGTAAGAATCAGGCCATACTGCCGTTGAAGGGTAAGATCCTCAACGTAGAGAAAGCCCGTTTTGACAAGATGCTCTCCTCCCAAGAAGTGGCCACCCTGATCACTGCCCTGGGCTGTGGTATCGGACGTGATGAGTACAACCCGGATAAGATGCGTTACCACAATGTCATCATAATGACCGATGCTGACGTGGACGGTGCCCACATTCGTACCCTGCTGCTCACCTTCTTCTACCGTCAAATGCCGGAGCTGATTGAGCGTGGCTACATCTATATCGCCCAGCCGCCGCTCTATAAGGTGAAGAAGGGTAAACAGGAGCAGTACATCAAGGATGAAGATGTCTTGGTGCAATACCAGACTACACTGGCTCTGGATGGTGCCTCCGTCCATGTCAACGAGTCCGCCCCGGGTATAGGGGGGGAACAGTTGGAGCGGTTGGTACTGCAGTATCGCACTGTGCAGAGCCTGATTGGCCGCATGTCCCGCCGCCTGCCAGAGGCGGTATTGACACAGCTTATCTATCAGCCCGTTCTGACTAATGATCTGTTGTCTGACGAGGAGCAGGTCAAGGCCTGGACAGCCAAGTTGCAGCAGGTGCTGTTCGATCAAGGAACCAATGGTTCCCAATTCGCCATAGCCGTAGAACATAATGTAGAGCGCCAGGTATACCTGCCCGTGGTCAGCCTGCGTCAGCATGGTGTCGATCACAAGTATCACCTCAGCTACGATTTGCTGAACTCTAATGAGTACAAGCAAATTGTGACCTTGGGTGCTCAGATCGCCAACCTGATTGAAGAGGGTGGCTATGTGAAGCGTGGTGAGAAGGTTAAACCGATTGCCAACTTTGATGAGGCCATCAGCTGGTTGGTCGATGAAGGCAAGCGTGGCGTCTATATCCAACGCTATAAAGGGCTGGGTGAAATGAACCCGAGTCAGTTGTGGGAAACGACCATGGATCCGACCACTCGCCGTATGTTACGTGTCACCATTGACGATGCCATCTCCGCCGATCAGCTCTTTGCCACCCTGATGGGGGATGCAGTAGAGCCGCGACGCGAGTTTATCGAGACCAATGCACTGCGAGTTGCCAACCTGGATTACTAATATTGGGTTGCCAGCGGCAATAAAAAAGCCAGTCAGAGATGACTGGCTTTTTGTTTCACGTGAAACAGTAAAGGCACTTAACGGCGTCAGTTAACGGGCAGGCTGTGTTGCTGAACGACTAGAGATAATGAGAGATAACCTGGCTCAGTATGGCGATCCCTTGACGAACCTTGGCCTCATCCTGGGCATAGTTGAGACGCAGGCACTGGTATTGATGCGGCCATTGGGTATCTCTGATCCCGGGGAAGAAGTAGTGACCAGGTACTATGATGAGCCCCTGTTGCTTTAGCTCCTCATATAGGGCTTGGCTATGAATAGTAAGACCATCAAACCAGAGCCAGAGGAAGAGGGCGCCCTCTGGTTTATGGATACGCATCCGCGGGTTTGGGATCGCCTCCTGCAGCCACTGAACGGCCTGCTTGGCCTTAGCTTCATAGAAGGGTCGGATCACTTTTTCGCTGAGTTCGATAATCTTACCGCTCTCAACCCAACGCTGAACCATGAGGGGGCCGACGCCGCCGGGTGCCAGATTGATGATACCCGAGAGATTGCCCATGGCCTGGATAAGTGCCTCCGAGCCTATCACTATGCCACAGCGGGTGCCGGGCAGTCCCAGCTTGGAAAGGCTCATACAGAGTATGGTGTTCTCGTTCCAGAAGGGCTTCACCTCGGTGAATATGATATTGGGGAAGGGGGTGCCATAGGCATTATCGATGAGCAGAGGTATCCCCTTGGCGCGGGCTATCTCATCCAGGTGATAGATCTCCTCATCGGTCAGCACATTGCCCGTTGGGTTGGTAGGGCGTGACACACAGATGAGGCCTATGTCATCACCCACTTCCAGCTCGGCGAAGTTGACGCGATACTTGAAGAGTCCACCCTCTAACAACTCAATGTTGGGCTTACAGGCCACAAACATCTCTTCGCACAGGGCAGAGTCAGCGTAGCCGATATATTCAGGCGCGAGCGGGAAGAGTACCTTCTTGCGTTGGCCACCGGCAAACTCACCCGCCAGCAGGTTGAACAGATAGAAGAAGGCGGTCTGACTGCCGTTGGTGAGGGCTATGTTCTTCGCCGTGATATTCCAGCCATATTCCCGCTTGAGCAGCTCAGCTAGCGCCTGGGTGAAGCTATCCCGGCCTTGAGGGCCGTCATAGTTGGCCATCGCTTTCAGTAGTTCACCCTGGTGCAAAAGGTGCTCAGCCTCGGCAGTAAACTCCTCGGTCATGGCGGGAATGGCGGCCGGATTCCCCCCTCCCAGCATGATGGCATCGGGGTTGAGTAACCCCTGATTCAGATCCTCCATGAGCTGGGTGATACCGGCGTGACGGGTGAATTTAGAGCCAAATTGGGAAAAGTGCATATCAGAGTGTCCAAACGCGATAGCAGAACGCGGCCTGCGGTAGATGAAGGTAGGGGCTCGGTTTTAACCCTTTTAGCCAAGAGTCTAGTGAGATAGTGAACAAGCCTTGTTTCACGTGAAACAGCCTAACTCGTTAACCTAGGATCTTGAGCGGGGAATATTCTAATCTTAGGTCAGGTGCTGAACCATACGGCTAACCAAATAAAAAGACCCGGATTAACCGGGTCTCTCGTCAGCGCAAGGCTAGTCGTTACTTCTGCAGTAAGGAGATGTCAGCTATCTCCAGGAACAGATTACGCAGGCGTGAGAGCAAGGTCAGGCGATTGAGCTTGAGGGCTTCATCCTCGGCCATCACCATCACCTGGTCGAAGAAGCTGTCTACCACGTCACGCAGGCCGGCTAGGGCGGTCAGCGCGCTTTGATAGTCACCGGCAGCGAACAGCGGTGCCAGCTGATTTTCCAACTCGGCGACCTTGCTGGCCAGAGCGTGTTCCGCAGGGTCCTGCAACAGCTGGCTCTGCACGCTGGCATTTAGCTTGCCATCAAACTTGGCCAGTATGTTGGAGACCCGCTTGTTGGCGGCCGCCAGTGCTTCGGCGGCATCCAGAGTGCGGAAGTGGCTGACAGCCTTCACGCGCTTGTCGAAGTCGACAGGGCGAGTCGGGCGACGAGCCAGTACGGCCTGGACCACATCCACTTCAATGCCATCATCCTGATAGGCGGCGCGGAAGCGGGCCAGCATGAAGTCGATGACCTCATCGATCACCTTGGCATTGCTGATCTTGTTGCCATAGAGCTCGGCAGCCTTGGTCACCAACTCTACCAGATCCAGATCCAGCTGCTTCTCTACCACGATACGCAGTGTACCTATGGCGGCGCGGCGCAAGGCAAAGGGGTCTCTATCACCCTTAGGGGCTTGACCAATGCCGAAGATACCGACCAGAGAGTCGAGCTTGTCGGCGATAGCGACGGCACAGGCTACCAGGCCGCCCGGCAGGGCATCACCGGCAAAGCGTGGCATGTACTGTTCGTTCAGGGCAACCGCCACATCCTCGGCTTCACCGTCATGACGGGCGTAGTGCATGCCCATGACGCCTTGGGTGTCGGTGAACTCCATCACCATGTTGGTCATCAGATCGCATTTGGAGAGCAGGCCGGCGCGGGTTGCATGCTCCACATCGGCCTTGATGCGTGGCGCGATAAAGGCGGCCAGTTCGGCGATGCGCACTGACTTATCCTTCAAGGTACCCAACTGTTGCTGGAACAGCACGGTAGCCAGGCTCTCCAGACGCGCGGCCAACGGCTGCTTCTTGTCGGTCTTGAAGAAAAACTCGGCATCGGAGAGGCGCGGACGAACCACACGCTCGTTACCGGCGATGATCTGGCTCGGGTCCTTGGAGTCTATGTTGCTGACGAAGATGAAGTTCGGCATCAGCTTGCCGCTCTTGTCATAGACTGGGAAGTACTTTTGATCGCCCTTCATGGTGTAGACCAGCGCTTCGGCTGGCACAGCCAGGAAGCGCTCCTCGAAGGAGGCGGTCAGGATCACTGGCCACTCCACCAGAGAGGTCACTTCTTCCAGCAGAGCATCATCGATATCGGCAACCCCACCCAGATCGGCCGCCGCTTTGGCGGCGCCCGCCTTGATGAAGGCCTTACGGCGCGCAAAGTCGGCGATGACCATGCCACGTTCTTCGAGTATGCCTGGGTATTGGTCAGCATGTTCGATCTCGAACTGGGCTTCGCCCATGAAGCGGTGACCGCGCAGGATGCGGGCTGATTGCAGACCCAGCACCTCACCCGCTACCAGCTCACCCCCCAGCAACAGGCAGAGCGTGTGCACCGGACGCACAAACTGGGTACGCTCGGCCCCCCAGCGCATCAGCTTGGGGATTGGCAGCCCAGCCAGGGCAGTGGTCGTCATGGCAGCAATCAGCTGCTTGGTGGCTTGACCGGCAACAGTGGCTCGATGGATCAGCCATTCACCCTTGTCGGTCACCAGGCGCTCGGCCTGTTCCACTTCGATACCATTGGAGCGGGCCCAGCCGACAGCCGCCTGGGTTGGCTTGCCATCAACAAAGGCAGCACTGACGGCCGGACCACGTTTTTCGACCTGCTTGTCATGCTGAGTGGTTGCCAGCTGATGTACCTTCAACGCCAGACGGCGTGGAGCGGCAAACCATTCGACGCGCGCAAAGGCCAGTTCGGCCTTGGTCAATTCTTGGGTGAAATTCTCGGCAAAGGCTTCGGCCAGCTTGCGCAGGGCCTTGGGCGGCAGTTCTTCGGTGCCGAGTTCAATCAATAGATTCTCAGTTACCATGCTCACACCTTTTCCTTACACATCGGGAAACCCCGCGCTTCGCGGGCTGCGTAGTAGGCCTCGGCCACCGCCTTGGAGAGGGTGCGGATACGCAGAATATAGCGCTGACGCTCGGTGACAGAGATAGCATGACGAGCATCCAGCATATTGAAGGCGTGGGCCGCTTTCAGAATGCGCTCGTAGGCTGGCAAGGGCAGGGGTGTTTCCAGTGTCAGCAGATGCTGACACTCCTTCTCGCTCTGATCGAACAGCTGGAACAAGAAGGGCACATCGGCGTGCTCGAAGTTGTAGGTGGACTGCTCCACCTCATTTTGATGGAACACATCGCCATAGGTGATCTTGCCCAACGGCCCATCGGCCCAGACCAGATCATAGATGCTGTTCACGCCCTGGATATACATAGCCAGGCGTTCCAGGCCGTAGGTGATCTCCCCAGTGACCGGTGAACACTCCAGACCGCCTACCTGTTGGAAGTAGGTGAACTGAGTTACCTCCATACCGTTCAGCCAGATCTCCCAGCCCAGACCCCAGGCACCCAGGGTCGGGTTTTCCCAGTTGTCTTCGACGAAGCGGATGTCGTGCACCAGCGGGTCGAAACCCAGCTCGCGCAGGGAGCCCAGATAGAGCTCCTGGATGTTGGCCGGAGAGGGCTTGAGGATCACCTGGAACTGGTAATAGTGCTGCAGGCGGTTGGGGTTCTCACCGTACCGGCCATCGGTGGGACGGCGGGAGGGTTGAACATAGGCGCAGTTCATCGGCTCGGGGCCAATGGCGCGCAGAAAAGTCATCGGATGTGATGTACCGGCACCCACCTCCATGTCGAGGGGCTGCACAATGACGCAACCTTGCCTGGCCCAATAATCTTGGAGGGTCAGGATCAGTCCCTGAAAGGTCTTGATATCGAATTTTTGCATGATTTTGTTCGCGCGATAGGTTCAGTGCATACTGAGCGGAAATAAACCGCCAGAGTATAGCGCCTGCACTGTCGGGAATATAGGCTGAATTACCTTTGTCGCCATATCGTTACGGAAAAGTGTGCTTTTGCGTAGGGTTTATCGGTACGGTAGACGCTCAAGGTGAATGAGGAGAGGAAAATGCAAGGTCGTTGTCCCTGGGTGACCCAGGATGCTCAGTACATCGCCTACCATGATAGCCAGTGGGGGCGCCCGGTGAATGAGAGCCTGGAGTTATTCGAGAAACTCTGTCTGGATGGCCAGCAGGCGGGGCTCTCCTGGATCACTATCCTCAAGCGCACCGCCAGCTACCGCCAGGCCTTCGCTAACTTCGATCCGGTACGGATTACCGCCTTTACCTCAGAGGATGTGGCGCGGCTGATGCAGGACAAGGGCATTATTCGCAATCGTCTAAAAGTCGAGTCGATCATCAAAAACGCTCGCGCCTATCTGGCCATGGAGGCGGAGGGGATCGATTTTGCCGAATTTTTGTGGGGCTTTGTCGGTGGCCAGAGCCGTATCAATCACTGGGTCAGTATGAGTGAGGCTCCCACCTCAAGCCCGGAGTCTGATGCCATGTCCAAGGCCTTGAAAAAGCGAGGGTTCAGTTTTGTCGGCACCACCATCTGCTATGCCTTCATGCAGGCGGTCGGCATGATCAATGACCATGAAGTGGGATGTCCCTGTCATGCCGAGTGTGTCACCCTGGCCAAGCAGAAGGGGCGAGCATGATGCTACATCTGCCGACCGCGGCTGTGTTTGCGCTCAAGCTGGATGGTAAGGGGGGAGCCGACCCCCTATTGCCTGGGAGTGAGCTGCCGGAGGACGATGTCTGGATGCATCTGGACTATTCCTCACCTCATGTCTATGAGTGGATCAAGAGTACCCCGCTGCTGCCTGATGGGGTGCGGGACTCCTTGCAGGGGGATAGCAGTCGCCCCAAGCTGGTGAAAGCCAATGGCGGCATCTTGCTGACCCTGCGTTGTATCAACGCCAATGAGGGGCAGAGGCCGGATCATATGGTGGCTATTCGCTTCTATATCAGCGATCGCATCATAGTGTCGACTCGGCGCCGGCGGGTCCATGCGGTCGAGGCCATAGTCGAGGATTTGGCCAAGCGGATGGGACCCTTGAATACGGCAGACTGGTTAGTCGATCTCTGTGAGCACATCACGGAGCAGGCCGGGGATTTTATCGATGAGTTGCAGGAGAAGATTGCCCTGTTGGAGGAGCATCTGCTCAACGAACGAACCATAGATCGCGTGGATCTGGCAGATATGCGCCGCCAGTTGATCGTTTCGCGCCGCTATTTGGCGCCGCAGCGGGACCTGTTCAGTCGCCTAGCTAATGAAAAGGTGGGGTGGCTGGAGGCGGATGATCTGCGTCGACTGCAGGAGATAGCCGATCGGCTGGGGCGTTGGCTGGAAGATCTGGATGCCAGCATAGCCCGTACCTCGCTGTTGGCCGATGAGGTGAATGCTCGACTGACGGAGGCTATGACGCGACGCACCTATATCATGTCCATCATGGCCATGGTGTTTCTGCCTGCCACCTTCCTGACCGGGTTATTCGGTGTCAACCTGGGGGGGATCCCAGGGGGCGGATCCGAGATAGGATTTTTGGTTTTTGTCTCCTTGTTGATTGCGTTGATCAGTGGCTTGGCCACTTGGCTCTGGCGCCACCGTTGGCTCTGAGTTCACGCCGCGTCAGAGACCCTTGCGGATGAGATAGCGGTAGGGTTGCTCCGAGATATCACTGGCTAGCAGGGTGTGGTCCATGTGGCGGCAGAAGCTGGGGATATCGCGGGTGGTCGCCGGGTCATCGGCCAGGATCAGCAGGGTTTGCCCCTCCCGCATGGCGCGTACTGTTTTGCGTACCATCATCACAGGCTCAGGGCAACGCAGCCCTAACGCATCCAGTTGTTGGTCGGCTTGAGTATACAGATCGCTCATTATTTATCCTCATCTCGCCTGAGGGGGCTCATCATACCCATGGCTTGCGAAGAATCAAGCCATGGCTAGTTGTCTGACTTTGGCTTCCACAGGGCGGCATCGAGAATGGACCACAGATGGATGATCCAGCCCAGCATGATAAGCCATAACAGGGCGGCGAGGAGAAAATGTACCAGCCCCATCAGCAGACGTCCCTGCACTAGTTGGCCTAGCCCGGGAACAAATACGCTGCATAATGCGGCAATGACGTTGCCCGCAGAGCCTTGTCCTGTCATAGCGCTCTCTCCTCTTTTTTCACACTCTTACTAAGCGGCAGTTTATCACAGCTACTCGGCTCGAGTTTAATCTGGGTTAAACGGCCTGAGCGGCGCGGGGAGTATCACTCTGCATTTTGACTGCGTTGCATGGCTCGAACCCCCCGTGCCAGTTGTTCGGCGGCTTGTTTGGCATTGCCATTTGGGTCGGAAAAATAACTGGCGAGCAGATCAAAAATGGCTTGTTGGGTATAGGGGGGGATGGCCATACCTTCGGCCATGCTCGGGACTAGGTCCCCCTGACGAATGGCCAACTGCAGGGCATGGACTGATTCGATAGCACAAGGATCAAAACCCGTCAGCTCTATGCCGGGTTGCGTTGGAATGGAGCCCTTTTCCCGGTTGAATTCGCGCTGGAATTCACTATCCATGATGAGATCGGTCAGCGCGTCCTGGGCTTGGCTCTGGGCTGCCGACGTCTGCACAAATAGGCCAAGAGAGTCCAAGTTGTAACTGAATTTTCCGGCTGTGCCGGGCGCGGGCAGACAGCGCAGGCCCGGGGCGCCCTCTTCACTCTTCACCCAGTCGCCCATGATCTGCATGGCGGCTTGGCCGGTGAGAACCATGCGAGTTGCATCATGCCATTTCAGGCCAATATGATTGGCGGGCAGAAAGGCGCGCAGTTGATGAAAGCGACGTAATACCGCCTGCATTTTCGTGCCGCGCAGGGTCTCGTCATCCAGGTTAACGAATGCGCGCCGGAAGAAGTCACTGCCCCCTTCGCCCAAGGCAATGGATTCAAACAGTATGGCCAGCTGCCAGGGTTCATCCCCTATGGCCAAGGGCGTGATCCCGGCCTGTTTCAGTTGATTGGCAACCGTGATGAACGTCTCCCAGCTGTGGGGAGGCTCGAGCTGGAGACGAGTGAACACGGCTGGATTTGCCCAAAGCCAGTTCATGCGATGAATGCCGATGGGGAGACCAACGGGATGACCCTGATGGTTGAGGGTCGAGCTCACAAAGGGGTAGAGACGCAGATCCCATTGGTCACGGCGAGCCTGCTTACCCAAATCACGCATGAAGCCAAGCTGGGCCCAGGCATGGAGTTCCGCTCCCTTGAGGTGAGCCGCCTGAGGTGGGGTGCCAGCCAGAACCCGGCTGCGCAACACCAGCATGGCCGATTTGCCACCGCCACCTGCGATGGCTGAGTCCTGCCATTGGTTGCCCAGTGCTAGCCAGTGACTGCGCATTACCTGAGCGGCCTTGGCTTCACTCCCCGTGGTCCACCAGTGCAGCACCTCAATTTGATGGGCTGAGGTGGTGGCGGTCAGCAGCAGGATGAGGAGTGGGAGCAGGCGCATATCAATGCCTAGGCAGAGAGAGGACGGCTTGCAGCCCGCCCTGAGGACGATTTTCCAGCACCAGATCCCCGCCATGGGCGTGGGCTATGCTGCGGGCTATGCCCAGACCGAGTCCAGAGCCAGAAGGATCGTTGCTCAGGCGGTAATAGGGCTCAAAGATCTTCTCCAGCTGATCGGGTGGTAGACCTGGACCCTCGTCGATAAAGTAAAGAATGACGACTTCGGCCTCATCCACCTCCTCTATGTCATCCATGACTATGATGCGTACCCGCTGGCCATACTTGATGGCATTATCGGCCAGGTTACCTATGCAGCGTTTGAGGCCTAACGGCTTGCCGCGATAGGGTTTCTTGCAACGCCCCTCAATGCTCATCACCTGGTTACCCGCCAGGTTGTAGCCCTCGGCTATCTGCTCCAGCAACTGGTTGATATCAATTACTTCGATATTTTCATGAATGTCTGTGTCCTTGACGGTTTGCAGCGCCCCTTTGACCATCATCTCCAGATCATCCAGGTCCTTGTTGAACTTGGCGATCTGACTCTCGTTATCCAGCAGTTCAACCCGCAGGCGCAAGCGGGTGATAGGGGTCTTAAGATCATGGGAGATGGAGCTGAACAGACGCTCTCTATCATCGATATAGCGCCGGATCCGGTGCTGCATTATGTTGATCGCTCGGGTCACGGCCACGATTTCGCTGGCACCCTCTTCCGGCAGAGCGGGTTGATCTATGTCTTTGCCCAGGCTGACGGCGGAGCTGGCTAGCCGGCGCAGAGGACCCGTCTGCCAGCGTACCAGCACGAAGGTGAAGAAGAAGAGAATGGTCGTGAGCAGCAGAATGAAACGGATCTGATGGGGAGGTAGGGCCACCTCCTCCAGCGTCATATAGGGCGCTGGCAGCAGCGCGGCCAGGTAGAGCCATTCCCCCTCATCCAGCTGGATCTGGGTAACCAGTATGGGTGGGTTCAGTGGTTCCATCAACAGGGTGTTGTGGGTCCAGGTAGGCGGAATATCTGCCAATAGGGTTTGGTTATCAAAGAGATGCAGTTTGTCTGGATAGGAAAAATCCACTTTGAGTGTCAGGCCATAGCCCAGCCTGTGTTGCAGCACGTTACGCACCTCGTTGATCACCTGGCGTTTGCGACTGGAGTCAGAGATGCTGCTAATTTGGATTTCATGGCGGTTGAGGGAGACAAAGAAGCGGCTGCCCCCCATGTTGCGTAGCTGATCGAGGGCGACCTGGCGGTAGGCGGGGGGGAGAGAGTTAAAGAATCGAGCCGTGTCGGCGGCGGAGATGGCCAAGTTGCGGGTCGCGGCCAGCATGCCGTCGAGTTCATGTTTTTGCAGTTGCTGCACCCATAAACCGGAGAGCATGCTTTGAGCCAGCAGTATGGCCAGCAGTAGCAGCCATAACATGCGGGAGAGCAGTGAGCGGGGAACCAGCCAGGAGAGTAGGCGCTTAATCTTCATGATGGACTTCCGCGATCAGCATGTAGCCACTGCCGCGTATGGTCTTAATGATTCTTGGACTTTTGCCGTTATCGCCCAGTTTTTGGCGCAGACGGCTGATTTGTACATCAATCCCTCTCTCCATGGGCAAAGTTTCCCGCCCACGGGTGGCATCGCTGATGCTGTCACGATCCAGCACCTGCCCTGGGTGTTGCAGGAAGAGGGAGAGGAGCATGAAATCACTGCCAGTCAGATCCAGTTGGGTGCCATCATCGTGAATGAGGTGCTGGCTCAGGGTATCCAGTACCCAGTCCGCAAAGCGCAGGCGACGACCGCTCTCTTTTTCTGGTTGCCGGAATTCGGCGCGCCGTAGCAGCGCCTTGATGCGAGCCATCAACTCGCGGGGGCTGAAGGGTTTGGCAATATAGTCATCGGCCCCCAGCTCCAGACCTATGACGCGGTCCGCCTCATCCGATGCTGCTGTCAGCATTATGATGGGAACTTGTGAGTTGCGACGGATCTTCTGACAGAGATGAAAACCATCATCGCCAGGCATCATGATGTCCAGAATGATGAGGTCAGGGGTCGCCGTGGCCAGATGGCGATACATCTCGCCCCCTTCGGCGGCGACCAGCACATCGAAACCGGCTCGAGCCAGGTACTCCTGGAGTAACTCCCGGATCTCCTGGTCGTCATCGACGATAAGGATTTGTTTTCCCATCTTTTGCTCGGTCTCCTGATCAAGTGGGCAGATTGAACACATTTGTCAGTTAAAAAGCAAGAAATTGGCCGACAAGTTGTGAGAATGTGGCCGAGGTTAAGTCCGAAGGGGGGTCGACAGCCTGGCCAGGTTCAAACTCGTTCCAGTATGGTGGTGATCCCTTGCCCCAGGCCAATACACATGCTGGCCAGCCCCAGCGTGGCATCACGCTCTTGCATCAGATAGATAAGGCTGGTGAGGATGCGAGCCCCTGAACAGCCCAGGGGGTGACCCAGGGCAATGGCGCCGCCATTGAGGTTCACCTTCTCATCCCGTGTGGCGTCGAGTCCAAGATCCCGAATACAGGGCAGCGTTTGGGCGGCGAAGGCTTCATTGAGTTCGACTATCTCGATCTGTGCCATCTCCAGCCCCGCGCGTTGCAAGGCTTTACGGCTGGCTGGCACAGGGCCATAGCCCATGAGCGCCGGTTCACAACCGGCAACCGCCATGGCCTTTACGCGTGCCAATGGCACCAAACCCAACTCAGAGGCCCGTTGTGCCGACATGACCAACAGGGCGGCGGCACCATCCGATAGCGCCGATGCGCTACCTGCCGTGATAGTGCCATGTTGGGGATCAAATATTGGCTTGAGCGCCGCCAGGCTGGCTAAGGTGGCATCATGGCGGATCACCTCATCCGCGCTGACTTGTATCAGCGCGCCATCGGCATCGTGGCCCAGAAGGGGGATGAGCTGACGTGAGAAGGCACCACCCCGACTGGCCGCCGAGGCGCGCAGATGGGAGCGCAGGGCAAACTCATCCTGTTGCTGACGGCTGATGCCGTGGCGGCGCCCCAATAGTTCGGCTGTCATCCCCATTTGGGTTGACGCCAGCGCCATCTGCAGGGCTAGCCCAGGGTGAAAATCCACCCCCAGGGTCATGGGGATATGCCCCATATGCTCGACGCCCCCCACCAGACAGACATGGGCATCGCCCACCATGATGGCGCGGCAGGCATCGTGCAGAGCCTGCATGGAGGAGCCACAGAGGCGATTGACTGTGACACCCGCCACACTCACCGGCAAGCCAGCCAGCAGCAAGGCGTTACGGGCCAGGTTGAACCCTTGCTCCCGGGTCTGCTGTACACAGCCCCAGTAGACATCCTCAATTTCGCAGGGTGGAAGCGCACTGTTTCTTGCCAGCAGTGCCCGCATCAGCTCAGCGCTTAGGGTTTCGGCCCGTACCTGGCGGAAGGCGCCACTCTTGGAGCGAGCCATGGGGGTACGCACGGCATCGACTATCACTACGTCCTGCATCTGCCACTCCTTCAATAGAAGTATGTTCCGCTCGCAGCTCTTTGCCGCAGCTCAGCCGAGGGCCAGTAGAGGGGGCCAAGGTGAGCATAGGTTTCAACCGTGGAGAGCCACTCCGCCAACCCTTGCTGATCCAGATAACGGAATGGGCCACCACGGAAGGCGGGAAAGCCCAGGCCATGGAGCAGGGCCATGTCCCCCTCGGCGGGTGAGGCGATGATCTGCTCCTCCAGACAAAGCACCACCTCCAGTAGCAGGGGGATCATCATCTGCTGCTCTATCTCCTGATCGCTGCGCTCGGGTGTTGACTGGCCTGTTGCCCATGGCCAGGGTGCAGAACGGGCCTGCTTATGCTGTACGCCGGAGGCATCCCGGGAGTAGCGATAAAAGCCGATGTTACGCTTTTGACCTAACTCTCCAGCCGTAACGAGATGTGCCAGGGGATCGAGGCCGCTGGGCGCCATTCGACTGGGATAACCCGCGGCCATTATGGTTGTGGCCTGCTGGGCGGTATCCAGGCCTATCACATCCAGCAACCAAGCCGGGCCCATGGGCCAACCAAAGCTTTGCTCCATGACCCTATCTATCTGGTAAGGGTCCACACCAGTGGCTACCAGCCGGCGAAAAGCGGTGAGATAAGCAAACAGCACCCGATTGACGAAAAATCCCGGACAATCATTGACCACTATAGGCAGTTTGCCGAGGCTGAGCGCCAACTGACAAACCTTGGCCAGGGTTTGTGGCGAGGTGTGTGGCGTGCGGATCACTTCCACGAGACGCATCTTGGGCACAGGGTTAAAGAAGTGCATGCCGCAAAATTGCGTAGGTCTTTGCAATCCCTCGGCCAAGTACTGGATGGGGATGGTTGAGGTATTCGTGGTGAGGATAGCGTCGGGGGAGAGAGTTTGCTCCACCTCGGCCAGCACCTGGCGTTTGATCTCGGCCTGCTCGACAACGGCTTCGATGACCAGATCCAGTTGTGAAAACTCAGTGTAGGAGAGCGTAGGTGTGATGTCCGCCTGCAGCTTGGCGCATTCGTGGGGGCTCAGTCGCCCTCTTTCCCACTCATGGGTGACAAGACGGGCTAGCTCTTCCACTCCTCGGCTCAAGGCCGCAGGCTGGATCTCTTTAAGGTGTACCGGGATCTGATGGCGGGCACTCTGATAGGCGATCCCTGTGCCCATGATGCCGGCACCCAATACCGCTATGTGGGCCGGAGTCGTGACCCTGGGCATGGATTTAACGTGGTTTTTGCAGCCTTGTTCATTCAAAAACAGGCCGACTAGCGCCGTGGCTTGGGGGGTTTGGGTCAAGCTGATGAAATCGAGGCGCTCCAGCGCTAGCGCCGCATCCCGCGCCAGCTGGCGGCCGTTCATTATGGTGCGCAATGCTTGCAGGGGGGCCGGATAGAAGCCTCCGGTCTGCCCCATGATCTGGCTGGCCAGGCTCTGCTCACACAAGCTGGCTTCAATATTGGGAAGCGATAGGGGGGCCTGTTTCTGCTCTCGGCGTGCTTGCCAGGGGAGTTGCCCGCTAATGGCCCGGGTTAGCATATGCACTCCAGCGGTATGCAACAGGCTGCTAGGGACAATACCATCCAGAGCCCCTTGGGCGAGAGCCTGCTTGGCGCCCTGCTCCAGGCCTGTAGTGATCCAACGCAAGGCATGATCGCAGCCTATCAGGCGAGGAAGGCGCACTGTGCCCCCCCAACCAGGCATGATCCCCAATGTGGTCTCGGGTAGCCCCATAGTGACACTCTCATCGGCTAGGCGAAAATCGCAGCACAACGCCAGCTCACAGCCCCCTCCCAACACATGGCCTCGTAGCAGAGCCAGCGTTGGACAGGGCAGGGACTCTATGCGGTTGAACAGCGTCTGGATCTCGTTGAGCCAGGAGGCCAATTCGGCAGGCGGAAGCGCAAAGAGCGAGAAAAATTCGGTAATATCTGCGCCAACGATGAAGTGATTCTTGGCCGAGGTGATAAGCAGTCCCCGAAGTGAGGGGAGTGACTCGAGCAGGTTGAGCGCCTGCTTCAACTCGCAGAGCGTCTGCCTATCCAGTTTATTAACCGCTCCTGGTGCATCAAAGCGCAACTCGACAAAGTCGTCGGCGAGCTCGCTCATGATCAGCGAATCTGCTTTATAGAGCATGGTAACTCCCGGTTCGGGCCCAGAAGAGAAGAGGCTATGTAGAAACTATGGAAAGGGGGGATGATTATTGCCAACTTGTAATACAAAGATTTGTCTCCTCCCTATGGGGTTATAACTTGATAGCCAAGGAGTCCGTTTAATTAATGAAGGCGTCGAGAAATTTCCCGGTACCAGCCGCAGAACTGGAGTATGGCGAAGAGATAAAGAAGAGCCGTTTTCTGACGCAGCTTCGCCACACGGCTGGCAAGGTGGAGGCTAAAGCCTGGATAGCTCAGGTTCGGGCACAACATCCTCAAGCTCGCCACTGTTGTTGGGCGCATGTTGCCGGTGAACCTGGCGACGGACAGGCATACGGTTTTAGCGATGATGGGGAGCCTGCCGGCACAGCAGGTAAACCTCTGCTCAATCTGTTGCTGGGGAGTGGTTTTGGGCAGATTACGGTGATCGTGGTGCGCTACTATGGGGGGATCAAGCTAGGCACGGGAGGGCTGGTCCGGGCCTATGGCCATGGTGTCGCCGAACTGCTTAAACAGATGCCAACGCGTTGGGTGGTGGCCACCCAAGGCTTTGATGTGCGCTGCGGGTATGAAGATCTGGCACTTTGTCAGTGGGCTATGGACCTCGTTGCTTGCGAGAGTATCGAGGTGAGCTATGGTGAGCAGATCCGGCTACGAGGGCTATGCCCCTGCGATGAAATGTGCGAGTTTGAAACTGTACTACGTAATCGTAGCCATGGCCGGGTAGGAATAGAGTGGGTATCAGAGGAGCAGAAGAAGTAGATGGCAAGCTTATTAGTGCTCTATGCCAGTCATGAAGGGCAGACGCGTAAGATTCTCGGACATATGGTCAGCCAAGCTGCACATTGGCAAGTGGAGTGGGTTGAGTTAGGAGATGAACCGAGTCGCCCCTTGGTTGAGTACGACAAAATATTGATCGGTGCATCGATCCGCTATGGTCACTTTCCCAAGGCGCTGGACCACTTGGTTAAGCACCACGGAGCGCAGTTGAACCAACTGGATGCGGCATTTATTGGTGTTTGTCTGACGGCGCGGAAACCGGAAAAAAGTGAACCACATACCAACCTGTATATGCGCAAGTGGCTAGCGCGCTCGATCTGGCATCCCCGGCAGTGTGCTGTCTTTGCCGGTGCCTTACGTTA
Source organism: Pseudaeromonas sp. HNCC25DJ180 (assembly GCF_055413345.1). Lineage (NCBI taxonomy): Bacteria > Pseudomonadati > Pseudomonadota > Gammaproteobacteria > Aeromonadales > Aeromonadaceae > Pseudaeromonas > Pseudaeromonas sp. HNCC25DJ180. The sequence goes on along the minus strand of NZ_JBVAYF010000014.1, from coordinate 343 downwards.
CTCCCGCTATACCTGGTGGCAGACTCGTATCATCCAATTCATTATGTGGATGACCGGAGGCAGTACAGATAAGAGTCAAGATTTGGAGTTTACCGACTGGAATCGAGTCGATCATTTCACCACTCGCTTTCTTGGGGCCGCGCCACACCAGGGTTTAGAGTAGGTTTTGTATAGATTTACCGCACTGTGAAGCTATTTTGCGCGAATGGGGTTATTTTCACAAAAAGTCCTTGTCAGCGGAAATCATCTCCCTATAATGCGCCCTCATCGACGGACGACAAGTCCGGCAGCGTTGAAAGCAAAGCAAAAAATGCTTGACTGACAACGTGGGGTGCGTAGAATG